>CAUYXJ010000031.1:0-29772 GCA_963577065.1 Dehalococcoidia bacterium
AGCCGACGAAGGAGAAGCCGCGCTTGCGCAGCGCCTTACTCAGCGCTTTCGATGCGTCGGTCTCGGCGGGGAGGTCGGTGAGTGTCGTGACGGCGTTGCGCCGGGTCTCACCGCCGACGAACGACCACAGGTAAGCGTCGAAGGAACCGCACTCCTCCTGGATCGCGAGCACGCCCTGCGCGTTCACGATCGCAGAGGCCACCTTCGCGCGATTGCGGATGATCCCGGGATCGCCGAGCAAGCGTTCGCGCTCGCTGTCGCCGTAAGCCGCCACTTTGGCGATCTCGAAGTCGTCGAACGCGACTCGATAGGTCTCACGGCGGCGCAGGACCGTGAGCCAGGAGAGGCCCGCCTGCACCCCTTCGAGTGTCAGCAGCTCGAAGAGGGCACGGTCGTCGTGGAGGGGCACGCCCCAGTCTTCGTCGTGGTAGCGCTGCATGAGCGGGTCGTCGCCGGCCCATCCGCAGCGCGCGCGTTCAGCGGGCATGAGCAGCGAATCGTAGCAGGCCGGGGCAGATGAACGTGTACCCTCGGGACACGTTCAGAGGCGCGGAGGCGAGGCATGGCAGAGGAACTAACGATGCGCGGGAAGACGGCGATCGCCGGCATCGGTGAGACCACCTACTACCGCCACGGGCAGTCGCCCGACCCCGAGTTCAGGCTCGTACTCGACGCGATCCAGCGCGCCGCCACCGACGCCGGCATCGACGTGCGCGACATCGACGGCTTCGCGTCCTACAGCAACGATCGTAACGATCCGCCCCGCCTGGCGGCCGCCCTGGGCACCAAAGACCTGACCTTCAGCAACATGGTTTGGGGGGGTGGCGGGGGCGGCGGCTCCGGCGCCGTGGCGAACGCGATCGCAGCGGTCATCGCCGGCTACTCGAAGTACGTCGTGGTCTACCGCGGGCTGGCCCAGGGGCAATTCGGGCGCTTCGGCCAAGGCGCGCAGGCCCCGACGGCGCCAGGCGGCATGGCCTTCACCGCGCCCTACGGGCTCATGTCCCCAGCGCAGTCCTTCGCTATGCGGATCCGACGGTTCATGTACGAGCACGGCGCCGAGCAGAACGCGCTGCGCGCGATCTCGCTGGCGTCGTACCAGCACGCCCAGCACAACCCCCGGGCCGTCATGCACGGCCGCGCGCTGACGGCCGAGATGTACGACCACTCACGCATGATCGTCGAGCCGTTCCATCTGTTCGATTGCTGCCAGGAGAACGACGGCGCCGCCGCCCTGATCGTCACTTCCGCCGAGCGGGCGCGAGACCTGCCCCAGAAGCCCGTCTACGTACTCAGCGCCGCTCAGGGATCGGACTACCGCCAGGCGGCCACGGCCCACAACTCCCCCGACTACGCGACCTCGAACTTCAAGACGCTCGCGCCCCGGCTCTACGCGATGGCGGGCGTGGGCCCAGGCGAGGTGGACGTGCTCCAGAGCTACGAGAACTTCACCGGCGGCGTGCTCATGAGCATCGTGGAGCACGGCTTCTGCGATCCGGACGGCGTGAACGAACTCTTCACGCTCGAAAACTTCTCCGCCCCCGCCGGAAAGCTCCCCCTCAACACGAGCGGGGGGAACCTCGCCGAGTGCTACATGCACGGCCTCGAGCTCGTGCACGAAGCCGCCCGCCAGGTCCGCGGAACCTCGACCTGCCAGGTGCCGGACGTGAACGTCTCGATGGTGACATCGGGCCCGATGGTGCAACCCGTGAGCGACCTCATCCTCGCCGGCGACACCGGGGCCGACTAGTGGCTGTCGACGCGCGCAGCTACCTGCCCGAAGGCCTCCCCCAACCCACCGCCGCGGTCGACGGACTCGGCGCCGAATTCTGGGAGGCAGCCAACCGCCACGAACTCGTAGTGCAGCGCTGCAACGATTGCAGCGAGTTCCAGTGGGGACCCGAGTGGATCTGCCACCAATGCCACTCCTACAACCTGGGCTACACGGGCGTTTCAGGACGAGGGCGGATCTTCAGCTGGGAGCGAGTCTGGCACCCCGTTCATCCGGCGCTCAAGGACGGCACCCCTTACCTCGTCGTGCTCGTGGAACTCCCCGATGCCGGGAACGTCCGCATGGTTGGCAACTTGCTCGGCGAGCCCACCCAGGACGTCGTCATCGGCGCGGAAGTCGAGGCAGTCTTCGAGGATCATGGCGAGGGCGACGAGGCTTATGCACTCGTCCAGTGGCGCACCCTGGACTAGAAGGGCTTGTGAGCTCGCTGCGCTCGTGCCCCACCTCCGCGCCCTACCCCGCGCTCGGCTGCTGCGGCTACGCGGCCTTCGGCCGCTTCGCCTCCGCGCTCGCTTTAGGGGCCTCGCCTCAGCTGGCCGTCAGCGTCCCCGTCATGCTCGGGTGGACCTCACACTGGAAACGGTAGTCGCCGGCCGGCAGTCCAGGGCTGACTTCGAAGCCTTGCTCAGCAAGGCCGCTGAAGATCCCGGTGGACGCGATCAAGGCGCCTGCCTCCCCGGCGTTGCCATCGTCGTCGAAAATGGCGAACGAGTGGGGGATGCCTTGGTCGCCGTGATCGAAGCGGACCGTGAAGGCTTCGTCCGCGCCCACCTTGAGGCTGTCGGTCCCGAATTGGATGTTGACGGCGCGGATCTCGAGGACGGTGGTCTCGCCACCGTTGCCATTGCCGCCATCTTCCTCGCCACTCCCCGCGGCGTCATCATCATCGCCGCCACAGGCGGCGACGAGCGCAATCGTGACAAGGCAGCTGCCGAGAAGGAGGACGAGCCGGCGGGCGCGGGCCCGGCGCGACGAAGCTGGGCGAAGGAACATGGTCACTGGGAAGCCTCCTGGAGGTGCGCGGATCGCCCGAGAGGGGGCTCCACCGGAGCTCAGGTACTCTACGACAGCAGTTCCACTGGGACGATCGCTGGGTAAGGAGCAGGTCAACTCATGCCAGCAGAGGCGAGCGGCCGCTTTCTCGTCGAAGGCGGCGCGGGCGATCGGGGAACGGTCGTCCTGGCACCGGGGGCGAGCGGAACGATGGACACGCCCTGGATGGATCGCATCAGCGAGCTGATCGCCGCGGGCGGCGTCCGCGTCGTTCGTTTCGAGTTCCCCTACGCGGTCGAACAGCGAGCGACGGGCAAGCGCCGCGCGCCGAACACCGAACGCGTCCTCCGGCAGGCCTGGATCGAGGTCATCGAGGAACTAGGGCCTGCGGGGCTCGTGATCGGGGGGCAAGTCGATGGGCGGTCGTTTCGCGAGCTTGGTCGCGGACGAAGCGGGCGTGGCCGGGGTGATCTGCCTCGGCTATCCGTTCCACCCGCCGGGCAAACCCGAACGGCTCCGGACCGCGCACCTCGAGGCGATCGAAACGCCCGTGCTCGTCGCGCAGGGCGAGCGCGACACCTTCGGGCGGCGCGAGGAGGTCGAGGGCTACCAGCTCTCTGATCGCGTACGCGTGCACTGGCTGAGGGACGGTGATCACTCCCTGAAGCCGCGCAAGTCTTCCGGCCGGACGCTGGAGGAGAACCTTAGCGAGGCGGCTGCGGCCGTTGGGGACTTCGTCAGCGAGCTCTCCGCAGGAGGCTGAGCAGCCGTCCCGATCCGGGCGCTCATCGAGGACGGTAAGGCCCCCGGTGGCAGCGGGGAAACGGCGGTCGGGCTAGGACCCCGGGTCGCGCCGGCTGCCCCACGTATCCCAATGGATGATCTCGCTCAGAGGCGGCCGCTCGACCCGCTTGAAGTTGTCGTCGCCGGTGAAGTACGCGACGGGGAAGAGCGTCGCCTGGCTAATGCCGTCCGGGATCTCGAGCAGCTCTGCTACCTCGGTCGCGTACTGCAGGTGGATGGCAGTCCAGGCCGTGCCCAGCCCGCGCGTACGGAGCGCCAGCATGAGCGACCAGGCGGCGGGCAGAATCTGGCCGTAGAGCCCCGCCTGCGCACCCTGCCCCTCGCTCTCCACCCGTCCCTCGATACAGGGAATGATGAGCACGGGACAGCGGTGGAGGTTGTCCGCAAGGTGGGCGATGACGGGGCGCATGGGGCGGCGGCGCTCGCCCTCAGCGGCGTCCGCGAAGCCGTAGAAGCCTCTGCGATAGAGCTCGCCGATTGCCTCGCGCTTGTCCTGATCCGTGATCACGACGAAGTGCCAGGGGCGTGCCTGACCACCACCGGGAGCCGCCTGGATCGCCACCTCCACGCACTCCTCGATGACCTCGGGCGCGACCGCGCGCTCGAAGTCGAGGCGGCGCCGGACCGAGCGCGTCGTGGTGAGGACGTGATCGACGCTGTCACGGTCGTAAGGCAGCAATGGCGCTCCCATGGGAGCGCCATTCTGCCATGGGGCCGCGCGGTGGTCGCTAGCGAGCGGCCTTCGCGCTGGCGAGGTGGGCGCGGAAGTCGCCCAGGAGCCCGCCGTTGAGAAGATCGAGGGCCGACAGCTCCGCGCCGCCCGCGAACGCCATCTTTGCCGACGTCGCAAGGTTCTCCGGCGGGAATTCGCGGAGCACCTTGATCGCTGCCGGCGTCTTCGCGTCGATCTCAGCGATCGCGGCTGCACGCGAGACCGTCGCGAACGTAGCGGCGCTCTCGACGTTCATCGAGTCGATCCCATCCTGGGTGAACTTGGGGAGATCATCGCCCTCGCCAGCGGCGAAGCCAGCGATCATGTGGGCGAGATTGAGGTGGCCGATCGCGTGCGACGCGGTCACGCCGAGCGACCAACCCTCCCCGCCTTTCTCGCTGTTCCAGGCCTCATCCGAGCTGTTCTCGATCAGCGACCGCAGTTCGGCCAGCTCGTCGCGGAGGTCGGCGGCGATGAGCTCCGCCACGTGCGGCGCCCAGGTATCGGGCCCCGGGTCGTGCCCGGCGGCCCGCTCCTGAAGCCGCGGGAGGAAGTGGTCCCAGCCCTCGGCATGTTGGCCGTCGGCGCCGGTCGGCAGGCGGTCGGCAGGCGGTCGGCAGGCGGTCGTGGACCATACGCAGGGCAGTTCCGCCGCCACTCGCTTCGAGGCTGAAGGAGACTGTGCTGGCACCGCCGGGCACCGGGCCGCCCTCCGCTTCCCAGCCCCAGGTGTAGACGACCTGGGACGGCGGCGTCAGTTCGAGGACTTCGCCGCGCATCACATCGAAGCCGTTGTAGTTGAACCTGATCGCGCCGCCGGGACGCGCTTCGAGGAAGGCTTCGCGCGCCATCCACTGCACGATCTTGGCGGGATCGGTGAGGAATGCGTAGACGGTTTCTGGGCTCGCATCGATCTGGAGCTCGCGGGTGATTGTGGCCGTGGCGGTCTGAGTCATTGCTTCTCCAACCCTGGTGGTGATTCCGGGGCATACGGAAGCTATCACTTACGGATGTGTCAACTAACTAACGAACTATCGAAGCAGCAACTCGCGCACCGCCGGATCCGGCACCGCGACGCCGAGTCGCCCCTTCGCCCGCGGATGGCAGAATGGGCCAGCTTTGTAGCCGCACGGGCGGGCTGCCAACGAGCAGAGACGTTGAGGAAGAGGGGACCAGAGACGATATGGACCGACTGAAAGACCGGGTGGCGATCGTCACCGGCGCCGGGCGCGGCATCGGCGCGGGCATCGCCAAGCTGATGGCGGCCGAAGGCGCGGCCGTGGTGGTGAACGACCTCGGCGGAAGCGTCGACGGCGAAGGCGCCGATGCCTCGCCCGCCGCGGAAACCGTGCGCGAGATCGAAGCCGCCGGAGGCCGCGCCGTCGCCAACTTCGACGATGTCGCCGACTACGACGCTTCCGAGCAGATCATCCGCGCGGCGCTGAACGAGTACGGCCAGCTCGACATCCTCGTGAACGTCGCGGGCATTCTCCGCGACCGCATGATCTTCAACATGACCGAGGCGGAATGGGACGCCGTCATTGCCGTTCACCTCAAAGGGACGTTCAACACCTCGAAGTACGCCTCGATCCATTGGCGCCAAGAGCGGAAGGGCCACTACCGCCTGATCAACTTCACCTCGATCTCGGGCTTGAGTGGCTCACCGGGGCAGCCGAACTACGCCGCGGCGAAGCTCGGCATCGTGGGCCTCACCTACTCCTGCGCGAACGCGCTCGGGCGCTACGGCGTGACCTCGAACTGCATCAGTCCCGGGGCGGCGACGCGCATGGGCGATACGATCCCGCCCGACCGGCGCCGGGCGCTGAGCGGGGCTGAAGCGCAGGCGGCGGAAGAACGCCAGCGCGAGATGGCGCCGGAAAACGTCGCACCCCCTGTCGTCTATCTGGCCAGCGAGAAAGCCGACTGGATCAACGGGCAGGTCATCGGCGCGTCCGGCTACCAGGTGTCGCTGTTCAACCAGCCCGAGGCTATTCGTCAGATTCAGGGCAAGGAGCCGTGGACCGTGGACGACATGTTCCAGCGCATCCCCGGTGTCTTCCGACCCGCCATCGACGGCGCGAACTTCTACCAGCGCCGCGAAGAGTAGCGAGAGAGGAGACCTTCATGGAGGCAGCGCGGGCCGTCCTCTTCGACTTCGGCGGCGTCCTCTTCCGCCAGGATTGGGCGGAATACGATACGTTCGGGGAGCAGCACGGCCTGCCCCGCGGAGCGCTTCGCCGCGCCCTCTACGGGACGCCGGCCTGGCGCGATCTCCAGGTCGGCCGGGCCAACCGCGAGGACTGGGCGGCAGCCGTTATCGAAGAGCTGCGCGAGCACTGCGGCGATCGCGCGGAAGCGGTCTTCCAGGAGTGGCGCGCACGCCCCCCGGAGAGGCACGAGCCGAACATCGCGCTCGCGCGAGCGCTGCGCGCCGGGGGCGTCCGCATCGGGCTGCTGAGCAACGCCGCCCCCGACCTCGAGGAGATGCTGGTCCCCCACTACGGCGTGGACATCGCCTGGCACGACCGCGTGATCTCGGGGCTGGTCGGCCTGGCGAAGCCCGACGCCGCGATCTACGAGCTGGCCGCAGAACGCATTGGCGTGGAAGCGGGCCGCTGCTTCTTCATCGATGACCTCGCGGAGAACGTCGAGGCGGCGCGGGCCGTAGGGATGGGGGCTCACCACTTTCAGGGCGACTACGCCGCCCTCGAAGCAGACCTGCGTGCCGCCGGCTACGACTGGGCCGCCAGCTAGGGGTGCGGCCTCCGCGCTAGCCGAAGCGGATGCTGTCCTCAGGGTGGACGAAGGGCGGCTGGCGCCGCTGGCGCGTCATCTCGAGGACGAGCAGGAGCGGTGCGAAGCGCCCCACCACCATCGCGCCGAGCAGGAGCGTGCGCTCGGGGGTGCCTGCTGCCTCGCTCAGGCCGGCGGACCAGCCCGAGAGGCTGAGCGCCGAGACGCTCTCGAAGAGGGCGTCGATGGCCCTCACATCGGCCGTGGCGATCATGCCCACGGCGAGCAGGGTGACAGCCACGCCAAAAAACAGCGTGATCGTAAACGCCTGGCGAAAGACCTCGGCGGAGAGCTCGCGGCCGAGGAGCGTGAGCCGCTCCCGGCCTCGGAGCGTGGCCAGTAGACCCGCTCCGAGGACCGCCAGGACCCCGACTTTGACTCCTCCAGCGACCGAGCCGGCGGCTCCCCCAACGGACATCAGGCCGGTCGCCAGGACTTTGCTTTCGTCTCGCAAGGCCGCGGTCTCGAGCGTCGTCAGGCCGGTCGTACGCATTGCCACCTCGAAGACGGCTAAGAACGGGCGGCGCCAGGCCGGGGCCGCACCCAGGGTGGCGTCGTTCGTCCATTCGCTCGCCAGCAGGGCGCCCGCGCCCACGACGATCACGGCCACCATCGCGAGCACCACGACCCGCCCATCGAGGGGCAGCCGCCGGAACGAGCGGCGCGCCGCGACGAGCGCGATCGGGATCGGCCCGACACCCCCGAGGAACGAAAGGACGCCCGTGACGACGAGGACCGGCAGGTCGTCCGCAAACGCGCCGTAGCCGCCCTCCGAAAGCGCGAAGCCGGCGTTATTGAAAGCGCTGATTGCGTGGAAGGGTGCCCACCAGAGGGCGCGCTGAACGGAAACGTCGGCGCCGAGCAGCGCGAGAAAGAGGGCGGCCGTGCCGAGAACCTGGGCGGCGAGCGCGACGACCACGACCGTTCGCGCGAACCCGAGGAGCTCGGCGGCTCCAGGCGCTCCCCGGTAGAGACGGCGCATCTCGGGATCGCGAAGGCCGAGCCTTCGCCCCAGCAGCCAGAGCACGACGCTCGCACCAAGGAGATACACCAGCCCGCCGGCGAAGATGAGCGCGAGTACGGCACCTTCGCCCAGGAGCGTCCAGTGGGTCTGCGTATCGACGACCACCAGACCCGTGAGCGTGACCGCTGAGGCCGTCGTGAAGAACGCATCCGCCACGGAGGTGTCCTGGACCGACGCCGCCGGTGTGAGCAGAACGAGGGTCCCGATCGCAACCATGAGCGCGAAGCCAGCGCCGAGGAAGACTCCCCCGACCTGAGGCCAGCGAGCCCAGACGAAGGCCCTGCGCAGGGCGAGCGGGGGACGGATAAGACGCTCGCGGGCCGCGCTCACCGGGGCGAGCTCGTCGCCCGCGGGCCGCGCCAGGAGCGCAGGTGAGCGGATACCATTGCGCAGCAGTCTGTGATCGGCCGCCTGGCAGCGTCAATCGGCGGCGGGGTGACACACACGAGGAGCGCAACGATGTCGGTGATTCTGGGTGAAGGGGCCTTCCGCTACGAAGTCGTCGAGGACTGGGAGCAGCTCCCGGACGGCGTGACCCTGAAGGAGACGCCCGGGGTGGCGGTCAACTCGCGGGACGAGGTCTTCCTCCTCACGCGCAACACGGACTACCCCGTGATGGTGTTCGACCTGGGCGGACGGTTCCTGCGCAGCTTCGGCGAGGGGGTCTTCGACGCTCGCACCCACGGCATGTTCATCGGTGCCGATGACGCCGTCTGGTGCGTCGATGACGGGACGCACGCGATCACGAAGTGGACGCCCGAGGGCGAGTTGCAGCTCACGATCGGCGGCCAACCGGCGCCGGTTTGGAGCGGCCAGCCGTTCAACCGTCCGACGCACGCGGCCGTCTCGCCGGTCAGCGGCGATCTGTTCGTCACGGACGGATACGGGAATTCGAACGTCCACCGCTACACCGCCGCAGGCGAGCATGTCCGCTCCTGGGGCGGTCCCGGCATCGACGCTGGGCAGTTCATCCGGCCCCATAACGTGGCCGTCGACGAGGACGAGCGCGTCTACGTCGCCGACCGCGAGGCCCACCGCGTCCAGGTCTTCGACGGCGAGGGCCGCTTCCTCGAGATGTGGAACAACATTCACCGGCCCGATGGGATGGTCATCGGCCCCGACGGCAACATCTACATCTGTGAGCTCAACGGCATGGACGGGATGGAGGGCTGCCCCGGTCTCGGCCACCGTGTGAGCATCCTCAGTCGCAGCGGCGAGCTTCTCGCGCGCTTCGGCGACGAGGACGAGGGCGAAGGGCCGGGTCAGTTCACGGCACCCCACGGCGTGGCCGTGGATGCTCAGGGCGATGTCTATGTGGGCGAGGTCTCGTTCAGCATCCGCGGGCGCCACCTCGATCCGCCCCGCGAGATGAAGAGCTTCACGAAGCTACGCAAACTGTAGTTCAGAGTTCAAGGTTCAGAGTTCAGAGAGGGCTCGGGCGGGCCCGCGGTTTGCGGCCGGTGACGCTCCGCTCGCTCTGCGCGGCAGATCGTCCGATGGCCCTGTGAGCTCGTGATCGGGAGGCCCCGTGCGCGTCGCGACGTACAACGTCTGGAATCACGAATTCGCGTGGGGATCGCGGCTCGACGCCATTGCCGCTGAGCTGCTGGCGATCGACGCGGATGTCGTCGCGCTTCAGGAAGCCCCGGTCGAGGCAGGCGCGGGCGAGCGGCTTGAGGACTACCTGCGGCGTGCGAACGGCTACCCGCACGGGGTCCACTGCGCATACCCGCCGGAGCCGGACGAGGACGAGCGGCCCGAAGGCCTCGCGCTCCTGAGCCGCCTCCCCGTCCTCAGCGTCCGCACGAGTTGGGAGGGCGGCCGCGCGACGGAGAACAGCTGGGCCCTGCGCGCCGCGCTCGAGTGGGGCACGTCCTCGCTCGGCGTCACGAGCGTGCACCTCGATTACCGCACTGCTCGCAGCCGCGATCGCGCCATCGTGACAATTGTCGACGACCTCATCGAGGCGCTGCCGAGCGACTACGAGATCCTTTGCGGCGACTTCAACGACCACCCGGACTCGGCCGTCGGGAACTACCTCGAAGGCCGGAGCGAGCTCGAGAGCTCGCGCACGGCCTGGCGCGATCTCGCGGTCGAGGGCCACGCGAAGGCGGGCGAGCTCGCCCCGACCACCATCGGCTTCCGGCGAGGCAACCCGCGCCTCCAGGTGTTCCCGCCGGAGGGTCTCTACGCGCGCTTCGATTGCATCTACCTGCGCAAGGGCGCTGCCAGCGACGACCTCACGGTCGAACGCGCAGGGCTCCTCGGCACGAAGCCCCGCACGAGCGAAGGCTTCACACCTTCGGACCACTACGGCGTCTACGCGGACCTCGAGCGGTAGCCCCGCCAACGGCCAACGGCCAACGGCCAACAGCCAACAGCCAACAGCCAACGGCCAACGGCCAACGGCCAACGGCCAACGGCCTCGCTACGGTACCCAGCGCTCCGCGATCAGGATCACGCGGCTGTTGTAGGCACCGCCGCCGCCCGCGTAGGGCACGAACGTGCCGCCGCAGCTGATGAGCGTCACCCGCTCGGTATGCGAGTCGAGGATCGGGAACACGACCTCGACCATGTCGAGGACCTGGAGGTCGATCACCTCAACGCTGACAACGGTGTACGGAAACTCCGTGCCATCCACCATCATCACGTACAGGGACGCGCCTATCTCGCTTCCGACCAACCCGTGGAAGGGTCCCGCGCCGAAGCCGACGAAGTCGACGTGGGCGGAGAAGAGGGTATTCGTGCCGCCCCCGCCCGGCCCCCCGAAGCGGTCGTACCAGGCGACCTTCGCAGGGTGCGTGGGGGTCTGGAAGTACTCAGCGCCATCGCGGTGCTCGGTGTGGCGGCGCTCGATCTCGGGCGCGTTCGTGACCCCCGCCGATGCGAGATAGAGGGTCTGCACGCCCCCGTGATCCACGACGAGGGCCGGCGGGGGCGGGGGCGCAGGCTCGGACACTGACTGTTGGCCGTCGCCCGCAACCACCGGCACGACCGCCCGCACCGGCAGCGGCCCCAGCACCTCAAAACCCTGCGCTTGGACGTCATCGCCCGCAGGGGCGGCCGGCAGCGCGAGGGCGGCGATGGTCATCGCCACGATGCAGAGGTCGAGTGCGAGGCGCCTGGCGCCACCTACCACATCGTGCCGAGGCCGGACGATACCTTCACCGCTACTGCAGCATGGAGTGGGGCGTGGGCAGCAGGCGCCGCACGACGATGCCCTCGCGATTCACGAGCTCCGGAATCTGGGGCCCGATCTCGTTCTTCCACTCGTCGCTCTGGTAGACCGCCTCGTATTGCGCTTCGCGCTCGGCTTCGTCGCGGAAGCGGCGAATCCAGACGTAGACCGACTCATCGGTTTCGTCCGTGAAGCTTCCCAAGATGACCATACCCTTCGAGGCCTGGAAGGGGATGATCACCTCATCCATGAAGCTGACCCACTTGGCCTGCTGGCCGGGGCGAATCTCGTATTGACGCAGTTCGAAGAGCATGGCGCGCCTCCGTGTGGCAATTCTTTTGGGGTTGGCGGAGTCATACATGAGCTTACCCCGGTCGGCAACGCGGGCTTCGTGTTTGTCATCACAATCCAAGGCGGATACGATCGGACAGTTCCCCACGGAGGATCCGATGGCCTACGGCACGGGTATCGCGCGCGGCATGGGGCTCACGCTGCGGCAGCTCTTCAAGCCCGTCGCGACGATCGACTACCCGGAGGTCTCCCGGCCGGTGCCGGTGAACGCGCGCACGAACCTGCTCTGGTTCGAGGAGCGCTGCACCGGCTGCAGCACCTGCGCCCAGGCCTGCCCCGACGGCTGCATCCTGGTCGCAACGAGCCAAGATGTCGAAGGCCGCCGCAACATCGATCGCTACGAGATCGACTTCCGCATCTGCATGTACTGCGGCCTCTGCACCGAAGCCTGCCCCTACGAGGCGATCCAGGCAGGCGGCCCCCTCGACGACGCCGTCACGGACTTCGACGAGATGTACCGGGACAAACACGCACTCAGCCGAATGGCTGAGTCCTTCCTCGGACAGAACGACAACACGTACCCCAACGGTATGGCGGCGCCCGATCCGGACGCCGACTTCCACCGGCTCTAGACGATGGCGACGATCACGGCAAACGGCAGCGAGATCGAGGCGCCCGAAGGCGCCCCCCTGGTCGAGGTCCTCAAGAACAACGGCATCTACATGTCGAACCTCTGCTACGTCGACGGCCTCAAGCCGTACGCAGGCTGCCGTACCTGCCTCGTCGATATCGAAGGGCCTCCGGGACTGCAACTCGCCTGCACGAGCGTCGTCCAGGAAGGCCTCGTGGTCCGCACCGACACGGAGGAGGTGGAGGAGGGGCGGCGCGCCGTCCTCTCCGTCCTCATCTCGAACCACAGCGAGCGCTGCCTGACCTGCCACCGCCGCGAGCATTGCCACCCAGGCGACATCTGCCTGCGCGACGATGTCGTCACGCACCGCTGCCTGACCTGCTCGAAGAACTACCGCTGCGAGCTGCAGGCCACCTGCGAGATGGTCGGCATGTCCGGCTACGAGCCCTGGGTGGGCGAAGAACGCACCTTCTACCAGTCGCCCCAACCCCCACCCGACCGCGCGAACCCGTTCATGGAGTTCGACCCGCAGATGTGCATCATCTGCACCCGCTGCCAGCGGGTGTGCGAGGACAAGCGCCACACGAGCGCGATCACGCTCGGCGGTCGCGGCTACGATCTGCAGATCGCCTTCGGTGCGGGCGGCACGATCGACGAGAGCAACTGCGACTTCAGCGGCGCCTGTATCGACGTCTGCCCCACTGCCGCGCTCATGGAGCACCCGAACAAGTGGGTGGCCAAGCCCGATACGTGGACGACGACGACCTGCGACTCCTGTTCGGTCGGCTGCAGCATTTCGCTCGGCTCCCGCGAGGGAAAGGGCGTGATCGTGCGCCCCGGCCCGGGAAACGCGTTTGCGGGCGACCAGATCTGCGTGCGTGGCCGCTACCACTACGACTCGCTCAAGCCGCGCGAACGCCTCTCCCGTCATCTTGCCCGCCGCGGCGCCATTCAGGCGCCGGTCTCGCTCGCTGAGGCCGTGGACGAGGCGGCCGCAGCCCTCACAGCGGCGGCGGCCAAAGGCCGCATCGGCGTGCTCGTGGGCGGCACCGTTACGAACGAGGAGGCGTATCTCGCGCGGCTAATTTCCGGCGAGGCGTTCGGCAGCGGAGCCGATAGCCCGCTCGGGCCCGTCATGCGGGCGACCAAGACCGCGCTCGAGGAGCGTCTCGGTACCTGGCGCATGGCGACGGACATGACCCGCATCCCCACGGCGAAGGCGATCATCGTGATCGCGGACGACCTCGAGGAGAGCCACAACGTGCTCTCCGTGCGCGTGAAGGACGCGGTCGCCAACGAAAAGGCGACGCTCGTCGTGATCGGCGCACTGCGCAGCGAGCTCGTCGACTTCGCCACCCACTGGATCCGCCCCGCCGCGGGCGAGGAAGGCCCAGCCGCCGCGAGCCTCGCGCAAGCGCTCAGTAGCGAGGCCACCGGCGAGAGCGCGGACGAAGGGATCGCCGCTGCCGCCGAAGCCCTCCGCGACGCCGAGGGCGCGATCGTGGTCTGCGCGCCCAACCCGGTGTCCCCGGCGATCGCCGGGGCGATGGCCGGGGGCGCTGCCAACCTGGCCGTCGCCCTCCATGGCGATGCCGCGTCCGACCACCTCGTGATCGCACCCCCAGAGGTCAATACGCACGGCCTCCTGGACGTCGGCATTGCCACCGACGGCGGGGACGACCCGCTCGCGGGCCTCAGCGGCCTGCTCGTCGTCCGTGATGACCCGACGATGCGCCTGCCGCGCGCGGCCGCGGCGCTTGAGGAACTCGAGGCGCTCGTCGTGATCGACAACGTCGCGCACGAGACGGCGAAACGCGCGAACGTCGTGATCGCCGAAGGACGCGCATACGCCGCGCGCGGGACCTACACCCAGGGCGACTTCCGCGTCCAGCGGCTCGAACCCGCGATCACACCGGAGGGCGACGCTGTCCCCTGCTTCGCAGCGCTCTCGGCCCTCGCGGGCGCACTCGATGTAAGCACGCCCGGCGATCCCGACGCGGTTCTCGTTGCGATCGCCAGGGAAACGCCGGCCTACCAACCGGCGGCGGATCTCCTCGTCGGCGAGGGCGTCCGGCTGACGGTCACACCGTCGGGCCAGGGCACGATTGTGCCTCTCGCGCCCCTGTCCGCGGGCGGCGAGGGTCTCCGCATTATCACGGGTCGGGACCAGTACACGGCCACCGACGCCGCCGCCCTCCGCCACCCCGAAGCGGAGAGCCTCCACCGCTACGACCGCATCCAAGTGAGCGAAGAGGATGCCGCTCGGCACGGTATCAACAGCGGCGACGAAATCGCGATCAGCGATGGTGACCTGGGGTTGCATGCCCTCGCCACGGTCACCGATCGCGTGCCCGAGGGCGCCGTCTACGTCTCGAGCCTGCTTCAGGGCGGCTTGGTCGTCGGCTTCTACAGCGGCGCGGGGATTCCCACCGTGCGTCTCGGTACGCTCGTTCCCGCCTAGCGCCGTTCCAAGTTAGCTCAGATGGTGAGCTGCTGTGACTGGTGGCGAAGCGGGAGCAGCAATGCGAGCGCCCGGCTCAAGGTCCGAGTAACGGCACACGAGCGTCGAAACTACACGAGCTCCTCTTCGTCAACCTGCAGATCCCCTGAAGCGCTTGGCCGAATCACAGCGACCAGCTTCCTAAGGAGGCCCGCAGTCAATTTGTGAACCGCCACTCCTATTGAAGCGTTCACAACCCCTAGGGCCCCGGCGACGAGCACCCAGCTCGCGGACGGCTCTCCTGAGCCGGCAAGTAGCACCACTAGTGGCCACCCAAGACCGGCTAACGGAAGCAGGCGCCACCGACCGAGGACTCCTCCAAGTAAGAGCAGAGTCGGGATCAAAGCGGCTCTCCGCTCGCAGCATACCGCCAGGCCCCCCTCGGGCGCTTCGGTGCTACTGCCCTCGCAGACGCAAGGATTGCCACATCGGAGCCGAAAGGAACCAGACCAATGGTCACACTCTTTCGGCGATGTCCATCCTGAACTTCAGGGGAAAATTCGAGTTCACGTAGTTCGACAGCGGTCCCAGGTTCGCTGTTAGCTAGGGTCCGTGAGCGAAATTGACAGCCCCATTACCATCAGCAGTTCCCTGAATGAACTCCTGCGTGGGGTTCGCTATCGCGTGCTGCGGCGGGCTGTGCTCGTAAAGCCGCATCGCGGCCCAGACACCAAGAAGCCCGCCGAATCGGCGGGCTTCGGCGTCTTCGCTGCCAAAGGAGGGGGACTAATCGGCAGGAGGACTGGAAGAGGGGTCCGGCCACCGGCTTGCTTTCGCTCCCCGATGTCGGACTCCTACGGTAGGGCCACTCTGTGAACCGCAACCCCCTTCTTCGTAAACGCTCTGCAAAATTTGTTCTGAGGGCGCCTTCTGGAGTGCTGGGCGGGAAGGCCGTTGCCCGGCCCAGCTCGGCAGCGCCGGGACCAAGGTGGCGACTCCGGAACGCCTCCGGCTGCGGCCGACGCGGTCGGCGAGATCGCGACGAGCTTGGTCGCCCTGGACAGCGCCAGGCCTCGCCCCCGAGAATTCGCCGCCACACCAGACCTGAGGGGGCAGCGATGACCGAGAGTGACGGCAGCGGATTCGTGGTCGCGGCGCAGTCGCGCCAGGGCACGCCCATGGACGACGGGTTCCGCTACGAGCGCGAGGCGCTGGACCCGATCGGCGCAACGATTCTGCAGATCCCGGCACAGACCGACGCCGAATTCGCCGAGGCCGCACGCAACGCCCAGGCCGTGATCGCCGCGGGCCGCCGGATCAACGCCGAAATTATCGCCGGCCTCGATCACTGCGTCGTGATCGGTTTGGGGAGCGTCGGCGCCGATACGGTCGATGTCGAGGCGGCGACGGAGGCCGGCATCGTCGTCACGAACGTGCCCGACGTCTTCGTTGAGGAGGTCGCGGACCACACGATGGCGCTGCTTCTCGCCGCGCATAGGCGGCTCAAGCTGATGGACCGCCTCATGGGCGAGGGCAAGTGGCGCGAGGCGCGGCCTGTCTTCAACGAGGTGCCTCGCCTCTGGGGCCAGACCCTCGGGCTGATCGCCTTCGGCAACATCGCCCGCGCGGTCGCCCGTCGCTGCCAGGCCTTCGGGCTGCACGTCATCGCCTACGACCCCTACGTGAGTGAGCTGACGATGACGGCCGAAGGGGTCGAGCCAGTTGGCTTCATGGAGATGCTCGAGCGGGCGGACTTCGTTTCGATGCATGCGCCGCTGAACGACGAGACCCGCCCCCTCGTGAGCGACGAGCACTTCAATGCCATGAAGCCGTCAGCGATCTTCGTGAACAACGGCCGCGGGCCCACGGTCGACGAGGCCGCTCTGCTCAGGGCGCTGGAGTCCGGCGGCATCGCCGGTGCGGCCCTCGACGTGTTCGAAGTGGAGCCGACGAACGCCGAGAATCCGCTCCTGCATATGGACAACGTGATCGTGACGCCTCACATCGCCTCAGCCACGGCGCGCATGATGCCCGAGACGCGGCGCC
Organism: Dehalococcoidia bacterium; assembly: GCA_963577065.1. GTDB lineage: Bacteria > Chloroflexota > Dehalococcoidia > Tepidiformales > Tepidiformaceae > CAUYXJ01. The sequence goes on from CAUYXJ010000031.1 coordinate 16,705, forward strand.
GGCTCGGCCGCGAGCTTGCGACGACGCTCCAGGGGCGCTGGCCACGCAGCGCCGTGAACCCGGAAGTGTTGCCGCGCACGGAGTTACGCCGCTGGCAGCCCTACCCCATGCAGCGCGGCCCGAATCGATAGATCGGGGGGCGCCGCGCCATCCCTAGGGGGCAGCACTGGGTCGGATCGCGCATAACGCGACAGGATCTGTCGCGTCATGCGATCGAGACCAGTACCCCCGTCCAACGCTTCGACTACGCTGAAGGGGCGGAATTGGCATCGGTGGGCCGGAGGAAACGATGGCCGAGCCGATCCGGGTCCTCATCGCCTTCAAAGATGAAGAGCGTCGCAGCCGCACGAAGATCGCGTTGCAGGCCGAGCGCGATCTTTGTCTCGCCGGCGAAGCCGCAACGGGCAAGGAAGCGGCCGAGCTGGCCGCCACCCATCACCCCCATCTCGTCCTGATCGACGCGGGCATCGAGGAGCCCAGCAGCGTCGAGGCTTGTCGCACGATCCGCTCGGCGGACCCCGCCGTGAAGGTTCTGCTCAGCGGCAGGCGAACGGCGGCGCTCCACGCGGCTATCGTCGCCGGGGCCGCGGGGACCGTGAGCCCCGAGGCCGAAGCCGAAGCGCTCCGTGCCACGCTGCGCACGGTGGCGAGCGGGAGCCGCTGCGTCGACGCGGAGACCGTAAGGTCGGAGACGGCCCGCTTCGCACGATCGGGGGCGAGCCTCGGCCGCCTCGATCAGCCCCTCGTCGCGATGGTGGCGGAGGGACTGCGAGACGACGAGATCGCCGTGCGGCTGGGGGTCCCGGAAGAAGCCGTGCAGCGCCAGCTCCGGCAGATCTTCCAGGCGCTCGGGGTGGTGCCGCTGGCCGCGTAGGAGGGGCTCAGATGACGGACGCCTCGCGCAGCTCGGCGATCTCGGCCCAGGAGTAGCCCAGCTCCGTCAGGTAGCGCTCGGTGGAGTCGCCCAACTGGGGCGGCGGTGCGAGCTCCGTCTGCGGCTCACGCCCGAACTCGATCGGACAGCCGACCACCGAGACCTCACCCAGGGAGGCGTGGGGCATCGAGGCGATGTAGCCGTTCGCGCGGGCCTGCGGATCGTCGAGGATATCGGCGTAGGACTGGACGGGCCCGCAGAAGATGTCGCGCTCGCGGAACCGATCGATCCAGTCGCCGGCCGGGCGTTCGAGCATACGTTCCTGCAGCTGCGGCAGGATCTCGGCCATGCCCCGCGCTCGGCTGGCATCGTCGGGATAGGTGGCGGACAACTCCTCCAGGCCGAGCAGCTCGCAGAGGGCGCCGAACTTGTCCGTGGTGGCGCCGCCGATCACGAGCCAGCCGTCGGCCGTCTCGAAAGTGCGCCAGACGGCCCGCGGCGTGAGCAGCGGGTGGCCGAGGCCCGCGCGCCCGGAGCTTTCGCCAGAGAGTGACTCCGTGTCGATCTCCCAGGATTGGAGAGCGAGCTGACTGCCGTAGAGCGAGACGTCGACCTGCTCGCCTTCGCCCGTGCGCTCGCGCTTCACGAGCGCCGCAAGGATGCCCGCACAGAGACAGAATGCGCCGACCTGGTCGGCGATCGCCGCGCCCGTGGGCGTCGGCGGAGCGTCTTCGGGGCCGCTCCGCAGCATGATTCCGCCGGAAGCCTGCCCGATGATGTCGTTCCCAGGGACGGGCGTGCGCTCGCCGTGGGGGCCGAACGCGGAGGCGCTGGCGTAGACCAGACCGGGATTCAGCTTCGCCAAAGTCTCGTGGTCGAAGCCGAGGCGGTCCATCGCACCGGGGCGCATGTTGCTCACCACCACGTCTACGCGCTCGACGAAGCGCAGCACGATCTCGCGCGCCTCGGGGCGGCGTACATCGAGCGTCACACTGTGTTTGCCCCGGTCGTGGGCAACGAAATAGGGGCCTGGATCGCCCGTCGCACGACCGACGCCGCGACCACGCTCCCCCTCGCGATGCTCGACCTTGATGATCTCGGCACCCATGTCGGCGAGCAGAACCGTTGCGTACGGCCCCTGCTGAGCCCAGGTGAAGTCGAGGACGCGAATCCCTTCGAGCGGACGTGCCATGGCCTGCCTCCTGGCGGTGCCGCGGAGCATGGCACAGCCGCAGTGGCCCGCGCGACGGGCGGCGTTAAGGCAGCAGCCGGACCTTGATCGAGCCCGACGACTTGTCATCCGCGGTGGCGAATGCTTCGGCAGCACGATCGAGGGGGAAGGTGTGCGTCACGAGCGGCGCGAGTTCGTCCACGAACTCGTCCAGCAGATCCACCGCCAGCCCGAACTCGGTGCGCGGGCCGGTGCGCCCATAGCAGACGGCACCGACGAGGCGCACTTCCTTCAGCAGCAGCGGCGTCGCCGGCAGCGGAACCTCGGCGCTGAACGCCCCAAGGACGACCACCGTCCCGCGATTCCGCACCAAGGCGATGCCTTCGGCGATGGTGGGCGCACTCCCGCCCACGGTCTCGATTACGGCGTCGATTGGCGTTCCGCTGAGCTCTTTCGCAGCCGTGGTCCCGTCGGGGAAGGTCGCGGTGGCGCCCAGGGCGCGGGCCATCTCTGCTTGGAACGGATGCCGCGCGGTGACATAGACCTCGGTCGCGCCCGCCCGCCGCGCGGTGAGGATGTTCACGAGACCGACAGTGCCCGCGCCAAGGATGGCGACGCGCGAACCCAGCCGCACGCCGGCCTCGCTGACGGCGTGCACCGCGACGCCCACGGGCTCGCCGAGCGAGCCCGCCTCGGCGGGGACGCGCGCGGGCAGGGGATAGACCGAAGTCGCGGGGGCGAGCATCTGCTCCGCCATGCCACCGGCGCCATCGCCGCCGAGAAAGACGCGCTTGAGACAGTGCCAGGTGTTCCCGGTCAGGCACTCGTGGCAACTGAGGCAAACCGCCACGGGCTCGACCGCGACGTTCGTGCCGGGCGCCAGCGCCACCCCCTCGCCGACAGCTTCGACGACGCCGCCGACCTCGTGGCCGGGCGTTCCGCCGGACGGTCCGCCGCGCCGGTAGGTGTGGAGATCGCTTCCGCAGATGCCCGCGCCCGCGACACGCAGGCGAACCCAGCCGGGCGCGGGCTCGCTCACGGGAAGATCGACGACCTCGACCGTCCGAGCGCCTGCCCAGGTGGCCGCGCGCATGCTGGACATGGAGGGAATCATACCCGCCGCCGCGCTCAGACCGGGCCCCAGCGGCCCGACATGCGCGACGCGCGAGTCGACACAGGTTTGAGCGGCGCCGTACGGGATATCGCCCCGCGACATCCGCGGGCAGCTACGGCGTGGAAGTCGAGACCGTATCCGTCAGCGGGGAGCGCGCGAGGGACCGGGCACGTCCGCGGCCAGGAGTCGTTCCGCCGCCTGGAGGTCGTCGATCGTGTCGATGTCGTACCAGAAGTGGCCGCTGATATCGACGGTACCAAGGCGTCGGCGGCGCGCGAGCAAGCCGAAGATCTCGCTGAGATGGCAGTCCTCAGCGCTACCTTCGAGAGCGTCCCAAACGGCAGCGGAGCAGAGGAACGCACCCGCATCCAGCGCATCCCAGGTGGGTAGCCTCTTGCCAATAGCGGTGACCAACCCAGCCGCATCCGTCGAGAGCTTCGTCGCCTCGGCGATGTAGGCCTCGTCGTGGTGGCCGGCGCGATCGGCGGCCACCCGGCACATGTCGCCGAGGGGCTCGCTGCCTGCGGAACGGAGGAGGACCTCGAGCAGCCCGGGGGACATCGCGTGGTCGCACATCAGGAGCAGGAACGGTTCGGTTCCGCATTCGGGGCGGGCGGCCGCGAGCGAGTAGGAGGCGCGCCGGGCGTACTCCGGGTTCGAAACGAATGCGGCGGGCAGTCTCGCCCACTGCCGAACAGCGTCGCGCACCGCTTCGCCCTGATGGCCGGTAACCACCACCACGCGATCGACAGACATCTCCGCCAGCGCCCGGAGGGTGTGGGCGATGAGCGGGACCCCCGCGAGGGGGACGAGCGGCTTGGCCAGGCTGAGGCTGCTTTCGCTGAGGCGGCGACCGAGACCCGCCGCCAGAACGACTGCTTGCATCTACGCTCCGGACTGGGCATCAGCCCAAGAAGGCTGGGGCGATCTTAGTCGATCATCCGCACGCGCGAGGGCTTGATAAGGCATGGCTATGTGTCGTAGTATGCCATGCCTAATCTGGGAGGTGAGCCCTAACTTGAGCGCTCTCGGCGTTACCTGGAGCACCGCGCCCGGCACTGGCGCTGGCGACGCCCCTCGCGGGCGAGGGCGCCGCCTCGTCGTCGAGGGCCTGTCGTTTGCCTATGACGAGACGCCCGTGCTCCAGGATATTTCGCTCGAGGTTCGCGCGGGCAGCGTCACGGCGCTGCTCGGCCCGAGCGGCTGCGGGAAGACGACGCTGCTCCGCGTGATCGCGGGACTCGAGCGACCGCAGGCCGGCGCCGTCCGCGTCGACGCGGACACGCTCAGCACCCCCGAGCGGATGGTGTCGCCGGAGCGGCGGCGCATCGGCATGGTCTTCCAGGACGGCGCCCTCTTCCCTCATCTGAGCGTCGCGGAGAACGTGGCCTTCGGCCTCCCCCGCGGTTCGGGCCAGTCGGAGGCCGTAGCGGAGGCCCTCGCGCTGGTCGGCCTCACGGGGTTCGGCGAACGCTCGCCGGCGACGCTCTCGGGGGGACAGCGCCAGCGCATAGCGCTTGCGCGCGCCCTCGCGCCGGGCCCCGAGCTGCTCCTCCTGGACGAGCCCTTCGCAAACCTCGATCCCATGCGACGGGTCGAGCTGCGCGGCGAAGTCGCGGCCCTCTTGCAAAGCCTCGGCATCACGAGCGTCTTCGTCACCCACGACCAGGAGGAGGCGTTCGTGATGGGCGACCAGGTGGCGGTCATGAACGAGGGCCGCGTCCTCCAGAGCGCCTCGGCGAGCGAGCTCTACGGCCGCCCGAGCTCACGCTGGGTGGCGACGTTCGTGGGCGAGGCCAATCTCGTCGCCGGGCGCAGCAGCGGCACATGCGCGGAGACCCCGCTGGGCCCGGTGCCGCTCACGGAGGCCGCTGCGGGCGCCTGCGAGGTCCTTCTTCGGCCAGAGCATCTCGCGCTGGAACCGGGCGGAGGCTGGGAGGTCGAGCGCCTCGAGTTCTACGGCCACGACTCGCTCTACGTGCTTCGCGACGACGCCGGCCGCACGCTCACCGCACGCGCGGCGGCGGCGCCCCTCCACCACCGCGGCGATCGCGTCTCCGTGCGTTACGCGGGCCCGCCCACCGTCGCTTTCCCCACCCCCTAGCCTGAGTGCCGCGAACCCTCGGTTGGCTCGGCGCTACGGCGCGCGCAGCGGGCTTCCGCGGCCCTCCCCTCCTCTGGCTCGCTTCGCTGCTGATCGCCGCGCTGTTCGCGGTGCCGTTCTCGTACCTCGTCGTTCGCAACGTCACGGAGGGGAGCGAGCCGCTGCGTACGTTCTTCTCGCGCGACACGGCCGAGCCGCTCTGGAACACGCTGCGGCTGGCGGTCGCGGTCTCGGCCGCGTCGGCCGCCCTCGGCACGCTCCTGGCCTGGCTCACGATGCGCACCGACCTGCCCTTCCGCTGGTTCTGGCGGATCGCGTGCCCCCTCCCCCTCGTCCTCCCCTCGTTCGTCGCAGCGGCCGCACTGCTCGCGGCTCTCGCTCCCGGTGGACTCGCGGAAGAGCTGCTGAGTCCCATCGGGCTGCACGCGCCCACGCGGATCGACGGATTCTGGGGAGCCTTCTTCGTGCTGACCGCTGTGAGCTACCCGTATGTGTACCTGCCGGCGGCGGCGCGGATCGGGGGCTTGCCGCCATCGCTCGAAGAGGCCTCGCGCCTGCTCGGGCAGGGAGGCCTGGCGACCTTCCGCCGCGTCGTCTGGCCCCAGGCGCGCGGTGCGGTCCAGGCGGGCACGCTGCTCGTCTTCCTCTACGTCGTGAGCGACTTCGGGGTCGTGAAGCTGATGGGGTACTCGACCCTCTCGACGAACATCTTCCTCAACCGCCTCTTCGACGCACCCCTCGCGTTCGCCCTCGGGCTCGTCCTCGCCGTCGTCGCTCTGACCGTGGCGGGGCTAGAGCGCGCGGCCGTGCGCGGCTCGCTAGCGCACCTCGCCGCGGGTGGGGTGCGCGCACGGCGCGTTGCACTCGGCCGCTGGAAGGCACCCGCAATCGGCGCCGTCGTGCTATCCGTCGGGACCGGGCTCCTCGCCCCGGTGGCCGTGCTCGCCTGGTGGGCCTACCGCGGCCTCGCAAACGAAGCGGCCGGTTTCGACCGTGCGGGGGGCGACCTCAGCGCGCTCAGCGAGCCCGCCCTCAACACGGTCCTCGCGGGGCTGGTGACGGCGCTCGTTGCCGTCGCTGTGGTGCTCCCCCTCGCTTACCTCACGGGTCGCCACCGCAGCTGGGGAGCGGGCGCGGTGCACATCGTCGTCGCCGGCAGCTTTGCCGTACCGGGACTGCTCATCGCGCTCGCGGTCGTCTTCATGGCCCTGCGGGTACCCGGCCTCCACTTCCTCTATCTCAGCTTCCCGCTGCTGATCTTCGCCTACGTGGTGCACTTCGGCGTGCAGGCGCTGCGCACCGCCGAGGTGGGCGTTGCCACCGTCGATCGGCGCCTCGAGGAGGCGGCGCAGACCCTCGGCGCAGGACGGCTCAGGCGGCTGCTACGCATCGAGGTGCCGCTGATGCTGCCCGCGCTAGCCGCGGGCGGCGGGCTCGTGATGCTCTCGACGATGAAGGAGCTACCGGCAACCCTGCTCGCCGCACCGATCGGCTTCGAAACACTCGCCACGCGGATCTGGAACGCGAACGAAGACGGCTTCCTCGCCGACGCCGGGCTCGCGGGCCTGGTGCTGATCGCGGTCTCCGCGGCGCTCACGTGGATGCTGGTGATTCGCCACTCAGAGCACCTGCGCTAGCGGCCGGTTGGCCGTTGGCTCTTGGCCGTTGGCCCTGGTCGTTAGCTCTTGGCTCTTGGCCGTTGGCCTTCGTCGTTAGCCGTACGCAAGGGGACCGATCTCGTCGAAATGGGGCGAGGCGAGGCCGTAGCGGTGGGCGTGCGCGGGATGTACGAGCCATCCCCGGATGCGCGCAGCGAGGTCTTCGAGCCGGTCGGAGTGGGCGACGTACGCGAACTCGCCGAGTTCGCTCATCGGAGCGTGCGAGCGTAGTAGGTGAGGGCGTCCACCCGGGGGAGTCTGCGGCGCCGACCGAGCCGGGTCGACCGGCCACCCGTCGCAAATTGGCCATTGGCCGCCGGCCTCGGGGGGCCGCTACGATCCGGCATATGTCTGCGGGAGTGGATGTCGACGGGCTCGCGCTGGAAGCGCAGCCGATCGCGCTGCGCGTGGCGGAGATCTACCTGCGGCACACCGGAAACGCCTTCGTCGGGCTCGTTACCCACGGCTCCGCTGTCAAACGCACGAGCGCGCCGGCGCAGCCGCCTTCAGACCGTGGAGCCGCAGGAGTCGAGCCTGGGCCCGGGGGTGGCGGGCAGGCCCAAGCGAAGCGAGCGAGAACCGATTTCATCCTGAACATGAGCGACCTCGACTTCCAGCTCTACCTCCGCCCTGCGTTAGGGGACGGCCAGGGGCCGCTGCCGCTGAAGATCGGCCTCGCGATCCAGGGCGAACTGGCGGCGATCGACCCCGCGCCCTTTGCCTACATCCAAGGCTATGCGCATGCCGGCGTGACCCGGGCGGGGTGGATCGGGCCGGTCCCGAGCGCCTACACCGTCATCGCTGGAACGCTCCCGATCCCCGAGGCGACCGCCGCCGAATTGACTGCGGCCGCGCGCCGCGACCTCGCCGAGATCCCGGCCCGGCTTGCGAGCTTGCCCCAGGGGCTCCTCGACACGGGGAGCGGTTCGCTTGGGCGGCGGGCGCGTCTCCTCCTGACCGACGTGTGGCCCGCGCTCAGGCAGGTCGTGACGCTCCAGACGGCCGAGCCGATCGCGGCCTGGCAGATGACGAAGACAGAGGCGATCGACGCCCTCGAGGGCGAGGCCCTTCGGACCACTGGGAGAGCGGTTCACGAGGCCGCTTGGGCGCTCTCGGCAGAGGTCGACTCGCTCGACGCGCAGCTCGCAGTGATACGGACAGGAGCCGACTTCCTCGCGGCCGCCGACGCTTGGGTTAGGCGATAAATCGGTCCGGACTAGAAGCCAGGTCGGTGGGCCGCGGGATCGATCCCCGCCGATCCCGGAACCCTGAACGTTGAAATCTGAACTCTGAGTTCTGAGCTCCTCAAACGATCACGTGCTCGCTGAACCAGGCGATGTCATCGAAGTCAGAAGCCGAGATCGCGACCTCAGAGACGCCAGCGGCGGCGAAGCCGGCCACTTGTTCGCGCATGTTGTCGGCGTCGCCGAAGAGGACGCCGGTGTGGTCCCACTGGGTCACCTTCTCCGAGCGGCCCCAACCCCGCGCCATCTGGGCGATCCCAGCGGCGATCTGATCCGCAGCCTCCCGCGTCTGCCCGCGCGCAAGGATGACGTCGGCGGTGAGCGCGAGCGTGGCGGGGTCACGGCCCGCCGCGAGACAAGCGGACTGGGCGTGCTCGGCCAGCTCTGCGACCTGAGCAGGGCCGAGCTGCCACGTGTTGATCGCATCGGCGTGACGGGCGGCGACACGCAACACCCCGCCCTGCCGGTTTAGCCCCACAACGATCGGCGGGTGCGGCTGCTGAACGGGCTTTGGCGCGAAGCTGGCACCGCCTTCGAGACGATAGTGCTCGCCCGCGAACTCCGTCCGCTCCTCGGTCCAGAACGACTTGAGGATGCGAATCCCTTCTTCGAGCTGGCCGACACGACCGTGGAAGTCCAGCATCTGGAAGCCGTAGGGCGCGAAATCGGCGTGCTCGTAGGCCGTGCCGATGCCGAGGACCGCGCGCCCAGCGCTCAGCACATCGACGGTTGCAACCTGCTTGGCGAGTTCGAGGGGCCGGTGAAAGGGCATGCCCGTGACGTGTGTGCCGAGCCGCAGTCGCTTCGTGTGCGCCGCCACCCAGGCGAGGTAGGTCCAGGCGTCGGGGGCGTCGAAGGAGGGGTGGTCGACGACGTAGAAGGCCTCGAAGCCGAGGTCATCGAGTTCAGCGAGCTTGTCGTCGAGCCTGCCGCTGCTCGTCGCCACCAACCCGAATTTCATCGTCCCGGCTCGGTCGCGTCAGCCCGCGGTGCCGGCGCCGGTCTCGCCCCCACCGATCGCGGGAACGAACTGGATCTCCGTTTCCGCGTTCATGGGCTGGAGGAGGCCGAGGTGGTTCGTCTCACCGTCGATCGCGGCCATGATCTCGGGGATCAGGCCACCTTCTTCGTCGAGGAGTCGCGCCTTCATGCCCGGAAAGCGCTCGTCGAGCGCATCGATCACCTGACGCAGGGTCGCGCCCGGCACTGCCACCGTGCGCGCGCCGCCCGTCAGATCCTCGAGCAGCGAAGGGATGAACACCGTGGCCACGGGCCTCCCTGCTAGCCCCCCTCGGGGATGGCGCCAAGCGCCTCCAGCACGTGCGCCGGAGACATGGGGAGGTGCGTCATGCGAACGCCGGTGGCGTCATGCACGGCGTTCGCGATCGCCGCCATCGGCGGGACGAGCGGCACCTCGCCCACGCCGCGGATGCCGAACGGGTGGCCCGGATTCGGCACCTCAACGATCTCCGTGTCGATCATGGGCAAGTCGAGGCTCGTGGGCATGCGGTAGTCCAGGAAGCTGGCGTTCGACATCGCGCCGTCCTCCCGCCAGACGTACTCCTCGCTGAGCGCCCAGCCGATACCCTGCACGGCCCCGCCCTGCATCTGGCCCTCGACGTAGCTCGGGTGGATGGCCGTGCCCGCATCCTGGATGACGGTAAAGCGGAGGATGTCGACCTTGCCGGTCTCGGGGTCGACTTCGACATCGACGATGTTGCCGGCGAACGCGGGCCCGACCTTTGTCGGGCTCGAGCTGGCCGAGGCGCTGATGGGCCCGCCGGTCCGGAGGAGCTGGCTCGCGACTTCGGGCCAGCTGATCTGCTTGCCCTCGGCGAGGGAGAAGGCACCGTCCGCGAAGGTCACGTCCTCGGGCTGCGCCTCGAGCAGGATCGCCGCTCGCTGGGTCATCTGCAGCCTCACGTCCTCGGCCGCGGTGATGGTGGCGATACCGGTCGAGAAGGCGGACCGGCTACCGCCAGTCACGCCCGTCCAGCCGACGGAATCGGTGTCGCCGACCGTTGGCTGAACGTCCTCGGCTCTGAGACTGAGGACCTCGGCCGCCTGCATCGCAACGGCGGCCCGCAGCCCACCAATGTCGACGGAGCCCGTAACGAGCGCAATCGTGCCGTCCGCGTTCACCGTGATCGTGGCCGACGATGGGCCGCCGCCGTTGAACCAGAACCCCATCGCCACCCCGCGACCGCGATTCGGGCCCTCGATCGGCGCCTTGAAGTGCGGGTGGTTGACGATCGCGTTCTCGACTTCTTCACAGCCAATAACAGGGAAGGGCAGGCCGCTGGGCATGCGGTCGCCTTCCTTGGTCGCGTTCTTGAGACGGAAGTCCATGGGCGCGATGCCCGTCTTCTCGGCAAGCTCGTCGATCACGCTCTCGACGGCGAAGGCTGCTTGGGGGGCGCCTGGGGCGCGGTAGGCGCCGACCTTGGGCTTGTTCACGACCACGTCGAAGCCATCGACGAGGACGTGCTCAATGTCGTAAGGGGCAAGGGCGGTGGAGGCACCGGCGCCGACGGGCGAGCCCGGGAACGCACCCGCCTCGTACGCCATCCACATCTCGGCGGCGGTGATCTTGCCATCGTTCGTGGCGCCGATCTTCGAGCGGATGGTGGCGGCTGAGGTCGGCCCCGAGGCCTCGAAGACCTCGGTCCGGCTCATCGTGACCTTCACCGGATGGCCGCTCTGCTTGGAAAGAAGCGCTGCGACCGGGTCGACGTGGACGTACGTCTTCGCTCCGAAGCCGCCGCCGATCTCCATCGGGACCACGGTCACGTTGCCCTCGGGCACACCGAGAATCGCCGCCGCCTGGCCCCGGATGCCGAACGCACCCTGGGTGCTCGTCCAGATGGTGACGTGGCCGTCGGCGGCCCAGTGGGCAGTCGCGGTGTGCGGCTCGATATAGCCTTGATGGACCGTGCTCGTGGTGAATTCGCGCTCGACGATCACATCCGCCTTGGCGAAGCCTTCCTCGAGATCGCCGCGCTTGAACTGGAGGCGGCTGGCGACGTTGCTGTGCTCGCCCGTGTCGTCGCCGCGCGTGAAACGCTCGGCGATGGAGCGGGTGGTCATCGCTTCGTGTAGAAGGGGCGCGTCGTCGCGCATCGCTTCGACGGCGTTGAGCACGACGGGGAGCGGCTCGTAGACAACGTCGATCAGGTTGAGCGCCTCCTCCGCGACATGCGGGTTGGAGGCAGCCACCGCCGCGACCGCGTGCCCCGTGTACAGCACCTTGCCCTGGGCGAGGACGTTTTCGGCGAGCATGCGCGCGTTGCCCATCGTTTCGCCGAAGTCGATCATCGTGTCCGCCACGATCGGGATGTCCGCTCCCGTGATCACGGCCTGGACCTCAGGCAGCGCCCGCGCCTTGCTCGTGTCGATCGAAACGATGCGCGCGTGTCCGTGCGGACTGCGGAGGATCTTGCCGTGCAGGGTTCCGGGCAGCTGGATGTCGGCGCCGTACTGGGCCCGGCCCGTCACCTTGTCCATGCCGTCGTGGCGAATGGGGCGACTTCCGATAACCTTGTAGCCGGCCTTGGGCTCGCTGCGGTCCGCGATCGTAGTCATGCTGCTGCCTCCGAGGGATTCCTCGCCGCCTAGCGTACGCGATCGGGCCCTAATCTCGGGAGTCAGCGGACGGCGGTCATGCGATAGACACCGGCTCCAGCTTGGCCGCGGTCGCCTCGGCCTCGGACTCCCGTCTCAGGGCCCCGAGCACGATGCTGGTCTCGAAGGTCTCCTCGAAGCCGATCGCAAGAGCGATGGCGGCGAGGATGGGCCAGCCGCCGAGCCAGGCCGCCCCCGTGCCGGCGAGCGCGAAGACGATCATCGTCCCCCGGAAAGCTCCGACAGCGCGCATCACCGTGGTGGTCGCTGGGCGGGGGCGGCTCGTACGCCAGACCGTGAATGCGGCGACCGCAAGGCCCACCGCGACCAGCCCGGTAGCAGGGAAGACGTGCCATTCACCAGTAAGGCCAAGGTCCACGGAGCCCTCCTCCGCTCACGGCTTGCCGCACTTCCAGGATACCGATACTCGCGGCCCGGCTCAGTGATGCCTGCCACGCCGCCCGCCGGCCTCAGCCCTCGGCGATGATCGCGACGGTGCCCGCGGAGCCATCGACGAGGACGAGTGCGCCATCGGGGATCTCGCGCGTGCCCGTGCGCGTCCCCACCACCGCCGGGATGCCGTACTCGCGCGCGACCACGGCGGTGTGCGAGAGCGCTCCGCCGGCGTCCGTGACGACCGCACCCGCGAGGGCGAAGTAGGGCGTCCAGGTGGGTTGGGTGACGCCACACACGAGGACTTCGCCATCGGCGAGGCGGTCGGCCTCGGCGAGTGCGCGGATCACGCGCGCTCGGCCCCGGTACTGGCCGGGCGAGGCGGCGGTCCCTACGACTTCGGTGCGTTCGCCGGCTCCTGCGAGGGGCTGGCCGAGGAAGGGCGGGGGCAGGGCGGCCCGGTACTGCGACTGCAGAGCCGTGCGCTCGGCGAGCGTGGCCGGCGCGACGGGGACGCCCTCGTCGAGCGCGCGATAGAGTTCCGGCAGCTCGTGGTAGAAGACCTCGCTCGGGTCTGCCACGAGGCCGCGCTCAACGAGGTGCTCACCCACGCGCAGCCAACGGAAGCGCGAAGCCGCGCTGAGCCGCTGGTCGCAAATCGTGTTGTGATCTTCGCGCACGGGCAGAAGCTCCTGGGCGGCCGGAAGCTGGCGAAGCAGCGCGGCGGCAGCCTCGTCCTTGGCGGCGGCCGCGCCCAGGGCCGCTTCCAGCTCCTGCCGCCGAGCGCGCTGCGCTTCGGCCGCGGGACCGGGACCAGCGTCGTCAGACTGGGCGGCGTAGCGGAGAACGAGGGCGATCGCGGGCGCCGGGTCCTCCAGCCAGGTCGGCG
>CAUYXJ010000032.1:0-29431 GCA_963577065.1 Dehalococcoidia bacterium
CCTGGGGACAACATCACGATGAAAGTGGAGCTGATTCAGCCGGTCGCGGTTGAAGAGGGTCTGCGCTTCGCCATCCGCGAAGGCGGCCGCACCGTTGGTGCGGGCGTCGTCACCAAGATTCTTGAGGACTAGGAGGGCACCATGGCGAGGGCAAAAGGAGACCGTCTCATCATTACCCTCGGCTGCACCGAGTGTCGTGAACGCACCTATACTAGTCAGAAGAACCGGCGCAACGATCCGGACCGGCTGGAGCTGCGCAAGTTCTGCCCCCGTTGCCGCCAACACCAGCTGCATCGGGAGACAAGGTAGGCAGATGGCCCGTGCCCAGCGTCGACGAGGATCGCGCGCGCGCCGCGCCCCCCGCGACGGCGATTCCGCTCGTGGCCCCGCCACGCAGGCGGGCGGCGCCGCTGAGGGCACGGCCACGGCAGTGACCGCCGTCGGGACGCCGCGCCTGCAGCCGCAGCGCCGCGGGCGACCCTTCGGCTTCCTCCGGCGCCTTCAGCCCCGCGCGGTCGCGGATATCATCTCGGAGCTGCGCAAAGTCACCTGGCCCACCTTCGCGGAGACGCGCTATCTCACCATCGTCGTCGCCATTGTCGGTATCACGGTCGGGCTGATCCTCGGTGCGTTCGATCTGCTGTTCGGATGGATCATCGAACAGCTCTTCTTCTCCTAACGATGGCAAAAAAGAAGGAGCTCAAGCTGCGGGACTCAAGCGCGCACGAGTCGCTGCCGGAGGCTGGTCCGGGAGAGGTGGGCGCCCAGCCTTCGCGCCGCCGCCGCTCGCGTGACGAAGATTACGCCGAACAGGACCAGCTCAGTGACGAGGAGATCAGCGCGGAAGGGCACGCGTGGTACTTCGTCAATACCTACAGCGGACACGAGCACAAGGTTCGGCACGCGATCAAGACCACCGTCGATCAGATGGACGCCGGCGATCGCGTCTTTCACGTGATCGTCCCCACCGAGGACGAGATCGAGATCCGTGAAGGCCAGCGCCGCACGGTCAAGCGCAAGCTCTATCCGGGCTATGTCCTCGTTCAGACGATCACCCTCGAGGAGGGCGATCCCGAATCGGACAACCTCTGGCACATGATCCGCAACACCAGTGGCGTGACTGGCTTCGTCAGCTCCGGATCGCGCCCGGTGCCGCTCACTACGGACGAAGTGAACGATATTCTGCGGGCGATGCGGATGGACCAGCCGCGCGTGCGGGTCGGCTTCGAGGTTGGCGAAAGCGTCCGTATCTCCTCCGGGCCGTTCGAGGACCTCGTTGGGTCGGTCGACGAGATCAACACCGAAAAGGGCAAGGTACGCGTGCTCGTGAGCATGCTCGGACGGGAAACGCCCGTCGAGCTCGACTTCCTTCAGGTCGAAAAGCTCTAGCGGCCCCGCATCCGTTCCCGGCGCTCCGCCGTTTACGTTCATGGATACCGCGCTGCGACACCCGGCTGGTGGCTCAGGGCGTTGTCGGGCACGCTGGACGTAGCCCAACGGAGCGACTTCTGACACGGCTTTGCGCCCACCGCCTGTTCTCGTTCTCGTCACTCGTTGCGATTGCCGCGGTGGCGGCTGGGCTCGCGGCCCTCGCCGCCCTTTCGGCGGTCGCGGCGAACGCGGGTCCTCGCGGACCGCACTTCGTCGATGTCCGTGCCGATTTCGTCGTGCGCCTCGATGATCGCGTCCTCCGTCTGCGCGTCCACGAGTTTCAGCTGGACACGGACGGGGCCAGTGCGGAGGTTCGGGCCGAGCGGCTGCGCGAGGAGGTCCTCTCCTCGATGCCGATGGTGGCCACCCTCGCGGACGGTATCGTCACCGCCGCTTTCGCGACGCAGGACTATGCCTGGCCCAGCGCGGTCGCCAGCTGGCGGTACAACCCCGTCCAGAAGCCCGCAGATCTGGAGGGTGAGGTTGCCGTCCTCGAGGCGGCGGCCGAGTCGTGGCACGGGTTGGGGGGCGCACCCTTCACCTTCACGTACGGCGGCGCGACTGCTGCCCCCGTGAGCACCTGTCCCGGTGCGGGCTCCGTCGATGGGGTGAACACGGTTGGGTGGGGCGCGCTCACGGGGAGCACGCTCGCGCGGACGTGCGTCTGGTTCGGGGGTTCCGGCGACCCGAGTGATGCCGTCGAGTTCGACATGCAGATCGACCCCGGGTGGGAGTGGACTCTGGGGGAGCCGGTCCGTACCGACTACTTCACCGTGATTGCGCACGAGTTCGGCCACGCCCTGGGCCTTGGGCATACCGGCGAGGGCGGCGAGTGTCCCGGCTCCCTGATGTGCGCGACCTATCAGTCGGGCACCACACTGGATGGTCCGCAGTTCGATGACATTGCCGGCCTCGTCTCGATCTACGGTGGTGATCCGCCGACTCCGACGCCGAGTGTGAGCCCGTCCCCGTCGCCCTCCGCGGAACCATCCGGAACGCCCAGCCCCAGCGTCACCCCCACTGCGACTGTGACCACGACCCCCACGCCGCCACCGAGCGCGAGGCTCGCCACCCTCCCGCTCCTGTCCCGCGACTGAGCGCCACGCGCTCATTGCTCGCCACACGCGTGGCTCACCAAGACTCGCCGGAGCGCTCCTTGCGCGCAATGAGCGGGTGTTACGAAGCGCGTGCTCAAAGCCGAGACCGGAGAGGTACCCGCCGATGCGCTCGATCCGTCCCCGCCACTCATGGCCGCTGTTCTTCGTTCTGCTCGTCAGTGGGTTCGCCCTGGTCGCCGCCGCGTGCGGTGGTGACAGTGACGACAATGGCTCCGCCGACAATGGCTCCGCCGACAACGGCTCCGCCGACAACGGCGGTTCGGGGGGCGGCGGCGACGACGACGCGTCCTACGTCCGCGGGCTCTGCAATGCGGTCAACATGTTCTTGGAGGACGGCCAGGCGCTGATCGAGGATTCCGGCCTCGACGATCCTGACAGCGTGCAGGACCTTCTCGACATCCTCGAGGAGCTCGGGGAGATTACGGCGAACTTCGTCGACGATCTCGACGACCTCAACCCGCCGAGCGATTTCGCGCCCTTCCACGACACGGTGCGGGACAGCTTCAACAGCCTCGCCGAGGCACTCGAAGATCCATCCGTTGCGGACATCGACGCCCTCAGCGCGCTCGGCGACATCCCCCTGCCGCCCGCGGACATTAGCGACCGTTTCACGAGCGTCGCCGAGAACACCTCGGAGTGTCAGGAGAACGGGCTCTTCGGCGCCGCCTAGACCCCGGGGAAACGCGCTTCAGGCTGCACGCCGCGGCCAGCCAGGCTCGTGCGCCGCGCAGAGCCTGCTAGGTGCAGGTCCCGCGGCCCGTGCAGGGCTCGTCTTCGATGCCACCTTCAGGCTCGCGGTCGACGCAGAGCCCAGAAACGATGCAAGCGTCGTCCGCGACCGACGCGAGCTGTGCCCCGAGCTCGGCCTCGGTCTCGCTGCCGAACGAGATCAGCACACGGTCGATGTCCGTGATGTCTTCGAAGGCGATCCCGTCCAGGCGCACACCGTTGAGGAAGAACGAGAGGCGCTCGCTCTCCGAGTTGCAGAGGGGCTCGCCCGCGGGCGGCGTGAGGCAGCTTTCCGTGAGCGCGAAACCCAGCGTCGCCAAGAACTCGTGCCAGGTCGTCTGCTCGAGATGGACGTGCACCACGTCATAGCGCGGCTCGTGGAGGTGGACGTTCTCGCTGAGGTGGTCGTCCTCGCCGCCGGAGAGGAAGCGCTCATCGCTGAAGTCGAAGCGCTCGCCGCGGATGTAGAGCGCGAAGTCCGCGTGCCAGTGCACCGGCTGGCGGAGTTCGCAGCCGGGCGTGCCCAGGACACAGGAACTGGGTTCCTCGCTCGCGCCATCATCCTGAAGGAGGAGCGCCAGGCCCAGCGCGATGACCGCGACGACGAGGACCCCACCGACCGGGGCCCAGAGTCGCGGGCTCAGGCTGCCCTTGGGCCCGCTGGCGGGCTCAGGCTGAGTCATCCCACCGCGCCTTAGTTGCCGTCCCCGGCAGAATCGCCATCGCCATCGCCATCGCCCCCGCCACCGTCGTCGGCGTCACCGTCATCCGGCTGGGGACCCTCGCCCGGCTGGGTTGTGGCGGTCGGCTCGGTCACTTCGGTGGGGTTGCCCACGCTGAGGAAGCCTTCGATCAACGTGCGCCAGCCTTCGTTCGAACTCGGGGCGCCCGACTGTTGCGGTGACCCGTTGATGACGTAGCTGGGGGTGCCGCTGAAACCGATCGCCTGCGCCTCAGCGCGGTGCTGGGTCACTTCGTCAAGCGCTGCCGCGCTCCCCTGGCAGGCGGAGAAGGCGGCGCTGTCCATCTCCAGGTCCGCGGCTACCGCGAGAAGTTCGCTCTCATCGAAGCGCCCGATGTTGGTGCGCTCGGTGCGATGCTGGCCGGCGTGCGCTTGGAGCGTGAAGAGGCGGTTGGCGAACTCCCACATGCGGTTCTGCTGGGCCGCGCAGGAGGTCGCGATCGCGGCCGTCGTCGACTCGGGCCCCAGAATCGGCAGGTGGCGGAACTCGATCTGGAGGATGCCGGTCTTCACGAACTCCTCGATGAGGAACGGCTCTTGGTTGGCGGAGTAACGCAGGCAGAACGTGCACTGGAAGTCTTCGTACTGAACCATCTTGACGGGCGCGGCGTCGCTTCCGATCTTGCGACCGTCCTGCATCTCCACGGGGAGGTTTGTGAACGCCTGTTCGAGGTTCTGGGTGAGCTCATCGCCTTCCCCACCGCTGTCGCTGCGGAGGGCCAGGAAGACGACCACGGCGCCAAGACCGAGCGCCAAGACGACCACGCCGATGAGGTAGGGGAGGCTGAAGAAATTGGAGCCCCCGCCGCCCCCACCGCCGGGCTGAGGGGCGCGCGCGCCCCGCGAGCTAGACGACGCTCCGCGTCGAGCTTGGCGGCTCTGTTGCCGTCGTGCTTGCCGATTGGACATGTGTGTTCGCTACCCCGGGCCGCGGCCCCGGTGGGCTCAGGCCGTTTCGCAAAAACGAGGATAGCAAAGGCCCCCCCCTGCGAACACGGCAAGGTGGCTTTATCCGGTGGCCGCCGCTTTCGCCAGGAACTCCTCGACGAGCGCGATGAAAACCTCGAAACGGTCGTGGTGGACCCAGTGGCCCGCGCCCTCGACCGTTTCGGCGCGAAAGCTGTGGAACGCGCTGTAGTCGGGGCCGCCCTCGCGCCCGCCCCAACTCTCGCTCCCGGAGAGAAACAGGATCGGCGCGCGGATCTGGTTCCAGATATCGCGCGCGTCCTCCATGTTGAATTCGTAAGGCGAGCGGGCGCGCACATGGTTGTCGAACTTCCAGGCGTAGCCACCCTCGACCTCGCGGACGCCGTGCTCGGTGAGATGGCGCACGAGTTCCGGCGCGAGGTGGCGGTTCGCCTCCTCCATGCGCGTTGCCGCGGCGTCGATCGTCTCGTAGAGGTGGGGCTCGCGGGCGTCGAGCTCTCTCATGTCCGCCAACCAGCGGCGCATGCGCTCGTGCGCGGGGCGGTGTTCGGAACCGGCTAAGGGCAGCCGCCCCAACCCCTCGATGCTGATCACGCTCCCCACCTTCTCGGGAAACGTACCCGCGTACTGCAGCGCGATGCTCCCACCGAGCGAGTGGGCCACCAACGCCACCGGCTCCCGCCCGATCTTGCCGATGAGCGCGTGCAGGTCGAGGGAGTAGTCGATGATGGAGTAGTTCCCCCCGAGCGCCCAGTCGGAATCGCCGTGGCCGCGCAGGTCGGGCACGAAGACCTGGTACTGACTGGCCAGGGCCTTGGCCGTGGGATCCCACGAGCGCGCGTGGTCGCGTCCGCCGTGCAGGAGCACGAGGGGCGGCCGCTCCGGCTCACCCCACACCACGTAGTGGAGCTGCAGTTGCTGCGAGAGGACGTAGCGGGACTCAGGTTCCATCGCGCTCGGCAGTGTAGGCGCTGTGCTGGTTAGGGAGTGCCCGCGGGGCGTAGCGCGAGCGTGTTGAGCCAGCCCGTCGCGCCCCGGTTCAGGTTCACCGATTCCGTCTCGACGCGGAGCGCTGCGATCATGAAGCCCGCGGCCCGGAGGCGCTCGGCCCACTCCGCCTCAGCGTAGTTCGTGTAGAAGACCTCGGCGGCGTGGTCGCCGGGCACCCAGCCCGCGCCCCGGCTCACGGAACTGTAGAACGCCCCGCCGGGGCGAAGGACGCGGTGGATCTCGGCGAGGCGCGTCCGACGTCCTCGCGGGCGAGGTGGAAGAGCGAGGCGGACGCCCAGACGCCGTCGACGGCTTCGTTCGCCAGCGGAAGGGAGAGCATGTCCCCCTGCACGAACTCGCCCTGGGGACACCGAAGCGCTGCCCGCAGGAGCATCCCCCGCGAGCCGTCCACGCCCACGGGGAGGAAGCCACGATCGTGGAGGTCGGCCGACTCGAGTCCGGGGCCGCAGCCCAGGTCGAGCACGCGGCCGCTGCTCGGCAAGCGCGCCTGGAGTTCGGTCAACGGCCGCTGGAACCACGGGCGTCCCGATCGCTCACCCTCGCGCTCGTAGCTCTCGGCGGCGGCATCGTAGGCGGCCGCGTGATGCGCAGCCCGGCCCGCATGCGTGTCCGGATGGGGCACCCTCGCCCTAGGAGAACGCGGGGCCGCCGGGCTGGCAGGTGCGGCAGAAGCTCGTCACCTTCCGGCTGGCCTCGATGTCGGTGATCTTCGCGCCGTCCCGCGGGCAGACGGCCTCGCCGCCGAGGCGGTGCACGCGGAAGAAGTCGCGCCGCTCGGTGTAGTCGAGGGTCTCGCCCTTGACCATGCGCTCGCGCGCGAGTGGGGTCGCCCACGCCATCACCTCGCGCGCGGTGCGGAACAGCCGGCGCAGGTCGTCGTCGTCGAGATCCGAACGCGCGGTGAACGGGTTGATCGATGCCTCCCAGAGGATCTCGTCGCTATAGGCGTTGCCCACTCCTTGCACGAATTCGGCCTTGGTGAGCACGTTCTTGATCCGGCCGCGGTACTTGCGGATGCGCGCCAGCCAGACGTCCTCGGTCAGGCCTGGGTCGAGCAGGTCGGGGCCGCCTTCGCGCCAGTTCGGGATCGATTCGAGATCCTCCAGGGGCAGGAGGTAGATCCGGCCCATCACGCGGAGGTCGGCGTAGCGCAGTTCCATCCCGTTCGCGAGTTCGATCCGCAGGCACAGCTTGCCTTTGCGTTTGGCCGCCGCCTCCACGTACTGGAAGCGTCCGGTGAGCAGCGGGTTGATCGCGAGCACGAGCTCGGAGGCGAGGGCGAACAGCAGGAACTTGCCGTGCCGCTGTGTCTCCCCGAAGACATCGCCGGGCAGCGATTCCATGAGCGCGTTCGCGCCCGTGCGCACGATGTAGGGGATCTTGACCTCGGCCGCCGTCACCGCCGTCCCTGGGAGACGCTCGTTGAGGAAGCCGCGAATCGCCTCGAGGTCCGGAATCTCAGGCATCGCTGCGCTGCTCGGCGACGACGGGAGGCGGCCTCAAGCCGTCGCCCGCTCCGCCAGGGCCCCCTTCGCGAATTCGGTAACGGCCGTGACGATGCCCACCAGCCCTTCGCCCTTTCCCATCGAGATATCCCTGCCGAAGATGTCGAAGACGATGTCGCCGGGGATCCCTGCGACATCCGCCAGCCGCGCGCCGGAGGCTGTCTTGTCGAGGATCGCGCAGAACGCTTGCGCCGAGATCCCTTGGGGGTTCTCGACCGCGAAGTGGTACTTCTGCGCGTCCTCACCGGATGTCTCCGCCCAGACGAAGACATCCGATTGGCAGCGCTTCACGTGATGATCCTCGGAATAGGGGCGGGTCGCGATTCGCTCCGGGACGCTCTCGAATTCGTGCGCGTACTCGATCAGGTACTCGACCCGCTCATCGCGGTCCAGGAGCCGGAACTCATCCAGGAGATCCGCCAGGGGCTTCGGCGGGCGAGGGGCATCGCTCACTTCTCGGGGCTGCGGGCGAAAGGCTGGTCGAGGTCGGTGGCGAGGCCGGTCATCTCGTGCTCCCCCACGAAGCCGCGTGTGGCGCTGGAGGGTCCTGCGTCGTGGACAGTTAGCGTACAGGAGCCTCGTGGGCGAATCACGATCAGGATGGGCACGTGCGTCAGTTCGACCTAGGCGCCTTGCGGGCGCTCGAGCCACCGGAGCACCTGTTCGGCCTCGGCGGGGTTGAGATCGCCAACCGTTTCCTGTCGCTCGTGGCCGTCCTCGAGAAGGTCTCGGACGGGGACGTTCTGCCTCCTCGAGGCGAGGATGAAGCGCAGCGCCTCAGGTCGCTCGATCCAAAGATCGTATTCGGAGGAGGTCAGTCCGAGATATTCATGGAGTTCATTGGAGCCGTCGCTCTCGTGCCAGCGATCCGCGAACAATAGATATCGGCTGCGTTCGCTTCACCTGCGAGCCACTGCTCTACAAAGTTCATCGACCCTGCAGTTCCGGTCTACGTTCCCTGATGGCCAGCTTCCTACTCCTGCCTGTTCTTGGGTCCACGCTGCCGAGGTGCCGTCCGTTGGGGGAGAAGACCTCGAACTCGCCAGTGAAGCGAGCCCCAGGTGTAGAGGCGCTTATCAGGTCCTCGCCAAACCGTGGCCCGTTCCGGCTGAGTCGCCGAAAGTCATCGCCGTCGACGATCGAGGGTCGGGGGCCGAGGTACGGGCACCGTTGCAGCCTACTCGTCGCTCTCGCACCCTCCCGCCGATCAAGCTCAGAACACCAACGGTGAGCCGGCTTCCCGCTGCACGGGCTCATCTCCCGCAAGCCAGCGCTCGATCTCGACCGCGCCGAATCCGCTGAGGCCCTCGTAGTCGCCCTCGGCGCAGATGTGCGGCTGCCGCCGCGTATCCCCGCCGGGGGTGCGAGCGAGCTCGGCGCGAAACACCAGTGCGAGCTCCCAGGCCGGGCCGGGCCTTGCGCGGGAGATGACGTCAACGAGCCGCAGATCCGTCATCGTGCTGCCGTGGCACCAGTCGTCGATGAGTGCGGAAGCCGCCTCGTAGGGGTTGCCGCCGTGGTCAAGGATCGCCCATGGGAGCCAGCGCCCCTCGGCTTCGGGAGCGGTGACATCGAACGCAACCAGTCGCCCCTCGTGCACGGACACGACGTGCACGCTCAGGAACGTGCCTCCCTCCAGGGGTTGCGCAGCGGGCGGCCCGAAGATGGCGCGTTCCGCCATCAGGTGACCCGGGCGCGCTGCGCCATCAGGTAACGTCGGCGCGCTGCGCCATCAGATAACCCCGGCGCGTCGCGCCATCAGATAGCGCCCGCGCGCTGCGCCATCAGACGATGCCGGCGAAGGTCGCGTCGTCTTCGAAGGGCCCGACAGCCGCGATCGTGGCCAGTTCGGGCCGCAGGATCGCGCGCCCGACCCGGCGCACGTCGTCGATCGTTACGGCTTCGACGAGCTTCACCACCTCATCGACCGTGAGGACTTCGTCCAGCACCAGCTCCTGCCCGCCGAGCCAGCCGGAGACGGCGCGGGTATCTTCCATGCGTAGCTGGATGCGTCCGGCGACCATGCGCTTTCCCTTCCCCAGCTCCGCGTCGGTGAGGTCGCTGAGGAAGCGCTCGAGTTCACGGGTCGCGAGCTCGAGGGTGACGCGAGCGTTCTCCGGGTCGCAGCCGGCGTAGACGGTGAAGGCGCCCGCATCGCGGTACTCGCTCACATAGGAGTGGACGTCGTAGACGAGCGCGCGCTCCTCGCGCAGCTCGATGAAGAGGCGGCTCGACATGCCCTCGCCGAGGAGCGCGCTGACGAGGCTCACCGCGTACTGGTCGGGGTGGGCGAGGGGCAGGGCGGGGAAGGAAAGGCAGACATGCGCCTGCTCGGTCGCCTTCGTGCGCACGGCGACCCGCGGCTGCTGATCGCGCGGAACGGCGGCGTGCCAGGGCGCCGGCGCGGCGCTCGGCAGCGGGCCCAGCCAGCGCGCGGCGGCCTCGAGGACCGCCTCATGTTCGACGTTGCCAGCGACCGACAGGACCATGTTCGAGGGCACGTACTGCGACCGGAAGTAACGTGTGATTGTGGAGAGGGGCAGGTCGCGGGCACTCTCGGGCGTGCCGCCGATGTTCCGCCCCAGCGGCTGATCGGGCCAGAGGGTCTCGTCCGTGAGGATCGCGGCGAGTTCGCCGGGGCTGTCCTCGACGCTCGCGAGCTCCTCGAGAATGACGTTGCGCTCTTTCTCCAGCTCTCCGGGATCCATCTCCGGGGCACTGACCATGTCGGCGAGGATGTCGATCGTCTCCGCGGCCGCCCAGTCCGGCACTTTCGCGTAGTAGACCGTGAGTTCGCGATCGGTGGCGGCGTTATGCACGCCGCCCACGGACTCGATCGCCTCAGAGATCTCCTGCGCGGTCGGACGCCGTGAGGCGCCCTTGAACAGCATGTGCTCGAGGAAGTGGGAGAGGCCCGCCTCGGCGTCCTCTTCGTAGCGGCTCCCCGCGCCCACGTAGACGCTGATCGTGGCCGATCGTGTCTGGGGCATCTCGCTGGTTAGGACCCGTAGCCCGTTGGGTAGTACTGCTCGTTCGAACATCCGTCCCCCGCCGCCAGTCGGCTGGCGGGTCAATCATGAGAGGCTGGAGCGCTCACGGACAACTCGGGGTCGCCGTCGTCGGGGCTCTCGAGCGCGCCTTCGCCCCAAAGCTTGGGCTGCGCGCCCTCGCGCGCGGGCGGCTCAAGCCCGAGGTGGCGGTAGGCGGCCGCGGTCGCGACGCGGCCGCGGGGGGTGCGCTGGATCAGTCCGCACTTCAGCAAAAACGGCTCGTAGACGTCCACGACCGTGTCCGACTCCTCGCTGATCGCGGCCGCGATCGTTTCGAGGCCGACGGGCCCGCCTTCGAACTGCACGATGATCGAATGCAACATGCGCCGGTCGATCTCGTCCAGGCCCAGCGGGTCGACTTCGAGGAGGTCGATGGCGGCGCGCGTGACTTCGATCGTGGCTAGGCCATCGGCGCGTACCTCGGCGTAATCGCGCACCCGGCGGAGGATGCGATTGGCGATCCGGGGCGTCCCCCGCGATCGGCCGGCGATCTCCTCGGCGGCCTCGACGCCCAGATCCATGCCCAGGAGCGCAGCCGAGCGCTGCACGATCGCGGTGAGCGTGGGCAGGTCATAGAAGTCGAGGCGATAGACCGAGCCGAAGCGATCGCGCAGGGGCGCGCTGATCATCGCGTAGCGCGTGGTCGCTCCGATGAGGGTGAAGGGGGGCAGGGCGAGGCGGATCGATCGTGCGCCCGGGCCCTTCCCGATGACGAGGTCGATCGCGTACTCCTCCATCGCTGGATAGAGGATCTCCTCGACGGCGCGGGAGAGGCGGTGGATCTCGTCGACGAAGAGCACGTCGTGCTCTTTCAGATTCGTGAGGATCGCGGCGAGATCGCCCGGCCGCTCGATCGCGGGACCGCTGGTCGTGCGGATGGCAACGCCCATCTCCGCGGCGAGGATGTGCGCCAGCGTGGTCTTGCCCAGGCCGGGCGGTCCGTAGAAAAGGTGGTGGTCGAGCGGATCGCCGCGCTTCTGGGCCGCCTCGATCGCGATCCCCAGAACTTCCTTGATCCGATCTTGGCCGGGAAAGTCGCCGATGCGCTGCGGCCGCAGCGTGCGCTCCGCCTGGACCTCATCGTCATCATGGGCGGCCACGTCAACGACCCGCTCATCTGACGACATATCGCCACTATACCGGAACGGATGTTCTGGGCTACGCGCCCTGGCTTTGGGCGAGCGCCGCGCCGACGATCGTGCGCAGTTGGGAACTGTCGAATGGCTTCTCCAAAACCGTGGTCACGCCGAGCGCGGCGGCCCGGGCGCGGAGTTCGGCGCAGGGTTGGCCGGTCATCAGCACCACCGTACTCGCCGCCCCCTGGTCGCGGAGATGCTCCAGGACCTGGAGTCCGCTCCCGCCTCGCAGGGTGAGGTCCAGCAGCACGCAGCCGAAAGCCTCGCGGCTGCTGCGGATGCGCCCAAGCGCCTCAGCGACATCGCTGGCGAGCTCGATGCGGAGGTCTGCCCCCCCAAGGATGCGCGCTGCGAGCGTGCGGATGCCTAGGTCGTCGTCGACGATGAGGACGCTGCCCTCGGCCTCCCAAGCCGCGCTCGTTTCTGCGCTGGCTGGCTCGGGGGGCGTCCCGGCAGCGCGTGGGGGTAGGACCGTGAAGGTCGTCCCCGCCCCGAGGGCGCTCTCGATCGCGATCGTGCCGCCGTGGGCGGCCACGATCGCCCGCGCGCGAGCGAGGCCGAGCCCGCGCTCGCCACCCTTCGTCGAGAAGAACAGATCGAAGGCGCGAGCCTGGGTAGCGGGATCCATTCCCGCACCCGTGTCGCGGACCTCCAGGGCGAGGTAATCGCCGGACGGGACGGGGACCGCGGCGACGTTCGCGGCTGCTCCTGGGGGCCGCCGCTCGCGAATGACTCTGGTCCTGATGGTCACCTCGCCGACATCCGCGACGGCCTCGGCCGCGTTCATCGCGAGGTTCATGATCACCTGGCGAAGCTGGGCCGGATTGGCGTGGACATCGTACAAGTGAGCGTGGACGGACGCCCCTGGCTCGACCCAGGGTCCGGCCCACAGCTGACCAGCTATTATCGCTCCTCCCAGCGCTCCAGTCAACTCGATGCGCGTGTTCCAGGGGAGCGTCACGCGGGGGCCGGGCGCTTTAGTTGTGGGAGCAGGTGTGCTAGCTTCGAACCCTAGGGTCCTATGCAGGATGTCCCTCAGTCGCAGCGCGACTATTCACCTCTCGAAGGCTTCTCGCAGACGGCGCGCGAGATCATTCTTACCCTGAAGCGTGAGGGCGAGGGTGTGGTGGATGGCCTCTCGGCCGCCACCCACGTCACCCCCAGCGCCGTCCGCCAGCAGCTGGCGATCCTTGTGAGCGAGGGGCTCGTCTCCTTCGAGCAGTTCGGGCACGGTCCCGGGCGGCGCAGGCGCCTCTACTCCCTGACCGAGCGCGGGCAGCGCCTCTTCCCTAACGGCTACGATCGCGTCGTTCTTGGCTTTGCGGCTTTTGCTGAGGAACACGCGCCGGGCGCGCTCGAAGCGTACTTCCGCGATGGCGCCGCCCGCCGAAGTGAGCGACACGGCCAGCGGCTCGCCGCTCTCGATCCCGTCGCGCGCGCGGAGCAGCTCCCGGAGATCTTCGATGAGGACCGCTTCCTCAGCAAGACGGAAGCGGACGATGAGGGCGACGTGCGCTTCGTGCTGCACCACTGCCCCATCCTCCGGCTGGCGACCGAGCACCCCGCGATCTGCCAGGCCGAACGCGATCTCCTGCAGGACTTCTTCCCCGAGCGCTCCGTGAGGCGCGTGGCCCACCGCCCCGCGGGTGACCTCACCTGCGCATACCTGATCGCGGAGCGCGAGGCCGAGGCCGAGGCCACGGACTAGGACCTCCGACCCCTCGAACTGCGACAATGCCCGCGGGGGTTGTCATGACCGACGAAGCAACGCTCGCTGCCTGGGTGCGTGAGTACAGCGACACCTTTGGCTTCGCCTTTCACGCGGGCGATCCCAAGATGATGCGGCCCTACTGTCACGTGCCCGCGCTCGGCATCGGCGGTGGCCGCGTCAATCTCATCGCCACGGAGGAAGAGTCCGACGCCCGTTGGGCGGCAGCTCACGCGGGCCTCCCCGAGGACTACGACCACAGCGTCCTCCACACCGTGGATGTGACCTTCACGAGCCCGACCGCTGCGTTCGTCACGGTCGACTGCGGCCGCTACCGCAAGAACGGTGAGGAGTACGTGCGCTTCGACGCGTCCTACGTCGTGGCGCAGGCCGAAGAGGGCTGGCGCATCACCGCCTGGATCGGCCACAGCTAGGCGCTCCTCCGCTCTTCCCGAGCTGAGGCAAGGAGCCCGAGGGGCTTGGTGATCCACGACGGCCGTGTCGTCTTCGACGGCCCGCCCGGCGAGGTGCTGCAGCCGGAACCGCTCAAGGGGGATTCCCCCCGCGGCTGGACGAGGGATCAGTTCCAGGCGCAACCCGTTGATGGAGGCCGAGCCCGAATCGAGGGGGCCGCCGCCCGCCAATTCGGGCTCGGCCCCGACGCGCGTGAGCCCTCCGCCTCCCCCTCGTGATCGTCGACGAAGCCACCGAGGCGGCGGATACGCGCTCCCTCGCCCGCCTCCCCGACGATTCTCCGGGCATAGCCTCGAGATCTACTCCCGGGGTAGGGCGGGCCGCCGCCGTATGCGCGCAGTGCGAGGAGAATCCGGAGATGCCAGCCTTGGTGTGCGCCGATCGTGGCGGAACCGGGCGGTCGTGGCTGGGTGACGCCGAACTCTCCATGCCCTGCGCTGTCTCGGGCAGGATGACGCCGCCGTGAAAATGTTTCTCCTGGTCGGTCAGGAGCGGCACAGCTACGCCGCTCGTGAGGCGAACCCCGTCGCGGCAGGGTGGCGGCTACGGCGCCTCCGCCTGGAGGTTGGCCATCATGCCCTCGCGCATCGTCGCCGGTAGCAGCTCCTGACGAACGCCGAGTGCGCTGTTCACGTACGAGACGGCAAGCAGGCCGCCTCGAATATCGAGCGTCGCTTCGAGCTCGGCGCCTTCCGCCGTGAGTCGCTGGACCTCGTCCTCGATGTCGTCGACGAAGGCTCCGAGGTGGTGGATGCGCGAGCCTTCGCCGGCCTCCCAGACGGTGCCCGCTACGCCCTCGATCAGCTCCAGATAGGGCGGGCCCTCGGCCGTGTAGACGGCCTGGACGCCGACCTTGGCCTCGCCCGCGGCGGTCCGTACGATCACCTCGCTCGTCCCCGGGGGCCGGGGAAAGGTCACGCCGAAGCGCTTCGCGATCTCCGCCATCCCCTGAGCCATGTCGGGGACGATGATGCCGATGTGGAACAGGTCGTCGTAGTTCATGGACGGCACCGTACGCTTCTCCGCTTCGCCCTCGCAACGAGGTCGGCGGCGATGGCGGTAGACTCACCGCTACTGATTCTCCTGCCCCCAGAATCCATCTGCGGAGGTCCCCCATGTCTCTATTCGTGGTCCAGCACAAACACGACGCGGCCGCTTGCCCCGCCGCTGATGCGGAACGTGCGCCACAACTCCTGCAGATCCTTGCCGGGGCGCCCCAGGCGGGCATCACGATCCTGGCCGAGGCCGTGGTCGATGGCGGGCATGAGCTCGACCTGATCGTCGACGCCCCCGACGCGGCGGTAGTCGAGGGCTTCATGGGCCCCTTCGCGCAGATGGGGACCGTCTCCGTGCGGGCGGCCTCGCACTGTGAGCAGGTGGTCGAGCGCGGCGCCTGCTAAGAAGTGATATAGCTCGCTTCGCTCGGGCCCCTCACCCCCGCCCCTTCCCACGCTCGACTGCTGCGGCTCCCCGGCCTAGCGGCCGCTCGCCTCCGTGCTCGCTGGGTTATAGCTCGCTGCGCCCGGGCCCCACCTCCCTGGGCGTCCCTCGACTGCTACGTCTGCGCGCTCGCCGACCGGCCGCTGCGCTCGCTCAGCCCGCCAAGAAGCTAAGGCGCAACCGGCGTTCCGGGTTGTCGGCGTTGTAGTCGACGAGCACGATCCGCTGCCAGATTCCGAGCAACGGACTGCCGTCCGCGACCGGCACCGTGAGCGACGGGCTCACGAGGACAGGCAGGAGGTGGTCCGCACCATGCCCGGGCGAGCCATGAGCGTGCGCGTAAC
This sequence comes from Dehalococcoidia bacterium, assembly GCA_963577065.1. GTDB lineage: Bacteria > Chloroflexota > Dehalococcoidia > Tepidiformales > Tepidiformaceae > CAUYXJ01. The sequence goes on from CAUYXJ010000032.1 coordinate 15,616, forward strand.
GATCGTCCCGTGGGAGCAGCCGTCTGACGAGCTCGTCGAGATCCGTCTCCGAGCCGGATCCGGTCTCCATCAGCGCAACGCCCGCGGTTGCGTGCGGGGCGAAGACGTTCAGGAGGCCGTCGTGGAATTGGGCGCAGAAGCGCGAGACCTCGTCGGTCACGTCGATGACGCGCCGGTCCGCGGTATCGATCGTGAGCAGGGTCGATTCCATCGGGGGAGCATGCCCGCGACCCGGTACTCAGTCGAGGGCTTAGGGAGCGACGCTGCCTGCAGCGCCCACCCACCGGGCCCGTGGCCGCTGGCGCCTGGGGTGGTCGACCAAAGACAACGAGCGAGCGCGAAGCTGGGCGCGAGAGCGCCCGCGAAGCAGTCGAGGGAGCGAGTTTATGAGATCCTGCTCCGAGCCAGCGAGACTGGTTCCGGTGGGCACTCCCGATGGCGCATTTGGGAAAAGCCGGGGAACGTCGGTCCCCAGAGCACTCCTCGCGGCGCCTTTGGAAAGACCGCGCCGCCCTGCGGCGGCGTGGCCTATCCCTCCTAACGTACGGGCAGAACCCGGCCGTCGCTTCCTATACGTCTCGCGGGATCGGGCGGATTCAGCCGGGCGGCTCCGTGCCTTCGCGCCTACGCCCTCCCGCGTGGTGGTATTGTGCGCGCCCGATGGCTGGACCGCTGGCTGGAACCCGTGTCCTCGATCTCACCCGGGGAGTCGCGGGCCACTACGCGACGAAGCTCCTCGCCGATTACGGTGCGGATGTGCTCAAGCTGGAGCCACCGGGAGGCGATCCTCTGCGTCGTTTCGGGCCTTTCCCCGGCGACGAGCCCCACCCGGAACGCTCTGGACTCTTCCTCCACCTGAACACGAACAAGCGCTCCCGCGTGCTCGATGTGACGGACCCCGAGAACGCTTCGAAGGTGCGGGCGCTCGCGGCCGAAGCGGATATCGTCTTCGAGGATTTTCCTCCGGGTTCCGCGGTGGTCTCGGGTTGGGGGTGGGAGGCGCTCTCGGCCGAGCGCGATGACCTCGTACTCGTATCGATCACGCCCTTCGGCCAGACCGGCCCCTACCGCGGGTATCGCGGCTCCGAGATCACCCTTCAGGCGATGGGTGGCCCCCTGCTCGCCACCGGTCATCCCAGCCTGGGCCCGCTCAAGCACGCCGGCCACTTCGCCCACTACCACGCCGGGATCATCGCTGGCTTCGCGGCCGTGCTCGTGCGGTTGCGGGTCGAAGCCGGCGGGGAGGGCGACTGGATCGACCTTGCCGTGAACGAGTGCCAGGCGGGCTCACGCGATCGCCGCAGCGCCGCCCTCCTGGCGGCGTCCTACGCCGGTGTGGGCGGCGGGCGGGGTGCGACCGCGTTGCGCGTCGGCTCGGGCGTTCGCCCCTGCGCCGACGGCCACATCAACCTCCACGGCGCCGGCCCCCGCCTGCCCGGCCTCCTCCGCCTGATCGGACGGGCCGATCTGCTTGAGCATCCCGAGATCGACGCCCCGGCAACGCTGATGCCAACCGCGCTCGCCGAGGAGATCGAATCCTCCTACCGGGCCTGGCTCGCGGAACGGCCGAAGCGGGAGATCATCGCGCTCGCGCAGGAGCAGAACCTCCCCTGTGGCGCCCTCCAGACCGCGAAGGATCTGCTCGATGACCCGCACTTCCGCGCGCGGGACGTGTGGGAAGCGATCGACCATCCGGAGGCCGGCCGGCTCGCCTACCCGGGGCGGCCGTTCATCATGTCCGCAACCCCCCGCCCCCCGGCCGCTCGTGCTCCCCTGCTCGGCGAGCACGATGGTGACGCTCCCTTCGCCCCGCGTACTGAGCGGGCTCGCTCCAAGGCGGGCGCGGCCGCGCCCCGCGCGCTCCCCCTCGAGGGCGTCCGGGTGGCCGAGGTCACGGTCGTCTGGGCGGGCACGCACGTGAGCCAGATCCTCGGAGATTGGGGGGCGGAGGTCGTCCGCGTCGAGCCGGTCAATCGGATCCAGCCCACCACCCGTGGCGCGGAAGTGGCGCTTACGAAGGAGCAGGCACAGCGCATCGCCGAGCAGGGGCAGACACTCACCGCCTACCCGGACTTCGATCCCCGCGACGACCCCTGGAACCGCAGCCCCAGCTTCAACGTCGGTGCCCGCAACAAGCGCTCGATGACGTGCGACATCATGGCTCCGGAAGGCCGCGAAGCGCTGCAGCGGCTCGTCGCCGTGTCCGACGTCTTTATCGAGAACAACGTGCCCACGACGATGGCGAAAGCCGGCATCAGCTACGAATCGCTGCGTGCCGTCAATTCCAACTTGATCATGCTGCGTATGCCCGCCTTCGGCCTCGACGGGCCCTACAGCGACTACCGAGGCTTCGGCATGCACGCCGAAGCGACGGTCGGGCACACCCTCCTGCGAGGCTATCCCGATGCGGGCCCCGAGCTCACGGGCGACGCCCTCGCCTCGGATGCGATCGCCGGCGTGCATGGGGCCCTGGCCGTAGCGATGGCGCTTCTCCATCGTCAGCGCACCGGCGTGGGCCAGCAGATCGAGATGGCGCTGGCGGAGTCGTTCCTGCCTATTCTCGGCCAGTTCCTGCTCGACTACGCGATGAACGGCCGCGTCACGACGGCGCTCGGGAACACCCACCCCTGGCACGCCCCCCACGACGTCTACCCCACCCGCGGCGAGGATCAGTGGATCGCGATCGATGTCGCCACCGACGCGGAGTTCGGTGCCCTCTGTCGGGTCCTCGGCGCCGGCGCGCTCGCGAACGATGTCCGCTTCGCCTCACCGGCGCTGCGCTTGGAGCACCGTGCGGCGCTCGACGAGGCCCTGAGCGACCTCACCCGGCCCCGGGAGAAGGAGGAGCTGTTTCACGCGCTCCAGGCGGAAGGGGTATGCGCCGCGCCGACCCATGACGGCCTCGAAGCGCAGGCCGATGCGCAGCTCAACGCGCGGGGGTTCTTCGAAGAGGTGACGCAGCCGGGGCTGGGGACGCACCGCCATCCGGGTATGCCGTTCAAGCTGGCGAACACGCCTAACGCGATCCGTCTGCCCCCGCCCAACATCGGCGAGCACAACGACTGGGCCTACCTCGAACTCCTGGGGTACTCACGGGCGGAACTCGACGAGATGATTGCGAAGGGGCAGGTAGGCACGCGTTACGCCGCGGAGCTGCTCACCCGCACCCTCTCCTGAGGAACTAACGCTCGCCGGCTCGCTCGAAGGCGACGGCCGCCGCCCCCAATAACCCCGCGTCCTCGGCGAGTTCGCTCGTGCGCACGGGCGTGTCCGTGGCGGGGCCATAAGCGAGCGAGGCCATCGCTTCGCGCATCGGTTCGAGCAGCAGCTCGCCCATGCTCAGCAGGCCCCCCGAGAGCGTGACGACGTCGGGGTTGAGCACGTTCACGATGCCGCCGAATCCGAGGCCGAGGAAGTGGCCGCCGTTCTGGATCTCGGCCGCGGCCGCGGCCTCGCCCTGCGCGGCGGCCGCGGAGAGGTCGGCGGCTGTGGGTGCGCGATTCGCTGCGATCTCGGCGAGGATCGGTGCCTTGCCCTCGTCCAGCAGGCGTTGCGCGCGCCGCGCAAAGGCGACGCCTCCCACGAGCGCCTCGAGACATCCGCGCGACCCACAAGGACAAGGCGGCCCCGTGGGGTCCAGGACGATGTGGCCGATCTCACCGGCGAGCCCCTTCGCCCCCCGGTAGAGCCGCCCGTCGATGACGATCCCGCCGCCGATGCCCGTCCCCAGGGTGGCGTGAAGCGTGTGCCGTGCGCCCCGGCCGGCGCCGAAGCGGAACTCACCCAGCGCGGCTGCGGAGGCGTCGTTCTCGATGTAGGTCGGGATCCCGATCCGTTCCGCTACGGGCGTCGTGAGGACGAGGTTGCGGAAGGTGGGGATATTGGGCGATACCATCACGGTGCCGCTCTCTGCGTCGATCAGGCCGGCGGCGGCGATGCAGGCCGCCTCTGGCGCGGCTGCATCGCTCGCTTTCACGCTCTCCAGCAAATCCGCGACCTGCGCCACGATCTCCTGGGCGGGGAGGTCTGCGGGGGTGCGGATCTGCTGCCGCGTGAGGATCTCACCGGCGTCGCTCACGAGTGCGGCCCGCAGGTTCGTGCCGCCGAAGTCACCCGCAATGACGGTCTCGACCATGGCGGCACTCTACCGCAGCTGCGGCCCCTGGACACGGAGGGCCTCCCCGACGAGAGTGCGCTCCGTGGAGACGTGGCAGCGACAACTCCTCGACGACGCCCGCTCCGGGACCTTGGGCACGATCGCCGCGACAGGTCTGCCCCAGCTCGTCCCCGTCTGCTTCGCTCTCGTCGCAGGCGACATTGCCATCGCGATCGACGAAAAGCCGAAGCAGGGCGGGCCCCTCGCGCGGTTGCGCAACATCGAACGCGACCCTCGCGTGGCGCTGCTCGTCGACCACTACGAGGACCGCTGGGAGCGTCTGGCTTGGGTCCGCCTCGAGGGCGACGCGCTGGTCGTGGCCAGTGGCGGGGCCTGGCCCGCGGCTTTGGCGGCGCTACGCGCCCGCTACCCCCAGTACCGCGCGATGGCGCTCGAGCGCCTCCCCGTTATCCGCATCCAGCCGAAGCGGGTTGTCGGTTGGCGGGCGCAGGGCGGCGCGCGCGCGCCCGCGTAGAATCGCGGTTCCGGCAGGGGGCTGCGAGCGTGCGCATCGGGCTAATGGCCGAGGGCCAGAACGACCTCACGTGGGAGCGCTGGTTGCATATCACTGCGCTCACGGAACGGCTTCGCTTCGCCTCGCTCTTTCGGTCCGACCACTACTTCACCGGCGCGCGGCAGCTGCAATCGCTCGAAGCGTAGCTGTCCTTCGCCGTGGCCGCGCGCGAAGCGTACGCCTACCGCTTCGGCGCCCTGGTCACCCCGATCACGTTTCGCCGCCCGGTAAACGATGCCCGCATGGCTGCCCAGCTGGACCTCCTCAGCGGCGGTCGCTTCGTCATGGGGCTGGGCGCCGGCTGGAACGAGGCCGAGCATTGCGCGTACGGCATTCCCTTCCCACCGCTCAAGGAGCGCTTCGACCGGCTCGACGAGGCCGTGCGGATGATGCGCGCGCTCTGGACCGAGAGCCCGGCTTCGTTCCCGGGTCGCTTCTACCAGCTCGATGCTGCGAACTATCAGCCGAAGCCGGCCGGGGGCCAGCCACCGATCCTGATCGGCGGTGCGGGCGAGCGCCGCACCCTGCGGATCGCGGCCGAGCACGCGGACGAATGGAATTGCGTCACTGTGACGGAGCCGGAGGGCTACGCCCACAAGTGCGAGGTCCTGGAACGCCATTGCGAGGCGGTCGATCGTGATCCCGCGACCATCGCCCGCTCAATGATGCTGTTTCCGCTTGCGGCCCCGAACGAGGCCGCATTGGAGGGGGGTTGCGCGGAAGACGATGGCGCACTTCGGGGCAGGGCCCGACGATTCGCCCCAGGCATTTCGCGAGCGCATGGAGGGGCGCGGCCTTCTCAGCGGGACCACGGAGGAGGTCGTCGAGAAGCTCGGCCGCTTGGCCGAGCTTGGCCTCCAGGAGATGGTCTTCCAGCACATGGACTTCGACTCAGACGAGGTGCCCGAGTACCTCGCCGCCGAGATCGCCCCGCGCGTCGCTGATCTCTAGCCGCTACCGCTAGTCCTCAGGCGGCGCATAGACCAAGCCCAGCTTCCCCAGTTCTTGGGCCAACGTCTCTTCGATGATCTGGCCGGTGCCGAACGCCACGACGATGCCCTCGGCGTCGATGAAGTAGGTCGTGGGCATGCCGACCAGGCGGTAGTGCTCCGCAACCGCGCCTTCCGCGTCGAGTAGGGCCGGGTACGTCGCCTCGAGGTCGTCGAGCAGGCCCACCGCGTCACTGGCCGACTCCTGGAGGTTCACGCCGAGGAAGACGACCCTCCCGTCCAGGGTTTCGAAGGCCGCCTGGAAGTCCGGTATCTCCGAACGACAGGGGCCGCACCAGGTGGCGTACCAATTCAGCACCAGCGGCGTCCCCCGGAAGTCGGAGAGACGCACGACGCCGGCGGGATTGCGAGCATCGATCAGTGCGAAGTCTGGCGCGGGCTCACCGACCTCGGGACGGTGGGAGTCGATGAGGCCGTAGGCGACCCCGAGCTTTCCGATCTGGTCGATGAGCGCCGAGCGGTCGAGGGGATCGCTGGTGGCGTCGATCACGAAGCCTTCGGCGTCGATGAAGTAGGTCGTGGGTGAGTCGACGAGCTCGTAGAGCTCGCTGGTAGTCCCGTCGGGGTCGGCGAGGGCGGCGTACGTCGCGTCCAGGTCGTCCAGGAAGGCGGCGCCGTCGGTCCCGGCCGCGCCGACGTTGATCCCGAGGACGACGATCTGCCCATCGAGATCGTCCTGGAGTTCGTGGAGGATCGGAATCTCCGCCTCACAGCGTGAGCAGTCGGTGGTGTACCAATTCAACACGAGGGGCTTGCCGAGGAAGTCCGAGAGGCTGACGACGGCTTCCGGATCGCGGGCGTCGGTGAGCGAGAAGTCGGGCGCGGGCTGGCCGATCAGCCCGCGCCCGACGTCCGGGCGCTGGGCCACCGGCGTGGACTCCTCGTCACCACCAGACAGAAAGAGCCAGACGGCGGCCGCGGCGACCGCGACGGCGACGATCACCAAGACGGCGTATCCGCCGTATCGCTGGATCGGACTACGTGCTGGTTCGTCTGCCATCTGATTCCTCTTCGGACGTTCGTTGGACCCGGTCTCGCACAGCGCTGCTGCGATGGTACGAAGCCAACCTAGAAGATTCGGTGATCAGCGCTACCGATGTCGTCCTGGGCTGGTTCCGCTGGGCGCTGGGCGCTCGCCTCCTCCTCCTGCGGCTGCTCGTGGACGACGAGCCCGCGGGCCGCGCGCCAGGCCTTCTGGCGAAGGCTGCGCTGCTCCCCCGGCGCGCCCGTCTGATCGTAGTCTCCACGCATGACCCGCGGGTACTCGGCCGCCACCTCCGCCCCCAGCAGCATCACGTTCGCGCTCACGAACACGAGGAAGAGGAAGGCGACGACCGCGCCGAGCGATCCGAAGACGACGTCGTAGTTGCTGAAGTTCTCGAGGTAGATGCCGAAGCCCAATTTCACCAGCTCAAAGAGGACGGCCGCCAAGATCGCCCCAGGCCACACGTGGCGCAGCTGGACATGGGTCGCGGGGACGATCCAGTACAGCACCCCGAAAGCGGCGATGGAGACGAAGATCGGCAGGACGAACGAAGCCACGGCCCAGCCGAATCCAAATTCGGTCGCAACGTCGCCGAGGACGGGGATATCGTCGCTGGCCGTACGCGCGAGCCGCAGGATCGTCGTCGCGCCGATCGAGGTCACGAAGATGGCGCCAAGCAGCGCCATCATGCCGAAGTCGACGAGTTTCTGGCGCACGAGCGGGCGCTTGCCCGAGAGGTCGAAGGCGATGTTCAGCGAGCGCCGAATCACCCCGAACATCGCACTCGCCGACCAAGCCATACCCACGAGCCCGATGAGCCCCAGCGCCCCGCTCGAGGGCCCGGAGATCTCCTGAACGGCCGTCTCGACGTTGTCTTCGCCCTCCCCGTCCACAGGCAGGAGACTGGTCAGCTCGGTGATCAGGTCGCGCTGGATGTCGCTGTCCTGCAGAGCGAGGCCGAGGATGCCTATCGAGAAGATGACCAGGGGGAAGAGGGAGAACAGGACGTAGTAGGAGATGGCCGCGGCCATCTGCGTGCAGTTGTCATCGGCGAACTCCATGAGCGTCCGCTGAGTCAACAGCCAGAGGTGTCGAAAGGTCGGCATCAGCTTCACTGTAGGCGCGGGTGCCGGACCGGGCCAACGGAAGTCGCGTCAGGCACCCCTCGGGACTGGCCTCCGGCAATGGGACGCTCGAGGCATGGCACCGCCTATTCACCAGCTGCTCCTCACCCGCCGCGAGAACCGCCCCAACCGCCCGTTCGCGGGCGGGCTCGCGGAGTACATCACCATCCACCAGACCGGGAACCGCCGGCCGGGCGCCGATGCTCACGCCCACGCGCTCTGGCTGGCAGGCTCAGCGCCCTATTCCTGGCACGCGACCATCGACGATTCCGAGATCTGGCAGTCGCTGCGCTGGGACGAGCAGGGCTGGCACGCCGGCGATGGCCTTAACGGCCCCGGCAACACCCGCTCGCTCGGCCTCGAGATCTGCATGAACGAGGGCATCGACGCCGAAGCGGCCGCGGCGAACGCCGCTTGGCTCGTGGCCCACCTGCATGGGCAGGGACATGGCCGCGGGGGGATCGTCCAGCACCACCACTGGACGGGAAAGAACTGCCCCGAGCGCATCCGCGCCGAGTCAGGCCGTTGGCAGCGCTTCCTCGACCAGGTGGCCGCACTCGAAGAGGTCGAGCCGAGTCCTGAGCTGAGCGATCGGATCGCGCGCCTCGAACGGATCGTCGCTGGGAACGGCACGCGCCGCCTCCACTCACTACCGGCGGCCAGCGGCGCTCCGCGGTGGCAGCGCCTCACGGGCGAGGAGGCGCTCCGCTACGTCGACGGCAAGGGCGATAGCCTGCACCTCGGCTTGGCCGAGCTGCAGGCTATCGGCTTGCCGCCCTCGAACCGGAGCCCCCGCCACCCCCGCCGGCCGACTCTCGACAGTGACCGGCCCGCCCGCTACGTTTCGGGGCACGCCTTCGTAGCTCAGTTGGAAGAGCGACGCATTCGTAATGCGTAGGTCCTCGGTTCGATTCCGAGCGAAGGCTCCACGCATTCCCGGCATCGACGTGTCGTCGTTCAGGCGTCCGAGGGGCTGGCGGTCCAGTTCGTCGCGGCAGCCCACGCTTCTGCGCCAGCCATGATGATGTCGCAGATCGGGTCCTTCGCGGCCAAGTAGGCGTCGATGTCACCAGGGTGAAGCTGGGCGAGGGCGCGCTTCGCCGCCTCGTAGCCCGCGGCGGCCGGGCGATGGCCGCGAAGGTAGTCGCGGAAGAGGAGGGCGTAGCGCTGATTCGTCCGCTCGTCGATGCGAACGTGACCGTGCGTGCGGCGGGCGCGCCATCGGGCTCGCGCGCGTAGCGCTTCTCCCATTCCTTTGCGGGGCGGGTGTCGCCCGGTGGGCGGTGATCGACATCCGGCACGTCTCGCAGGCGGCAGCCGATCTCCGCGAACGCCGCTGTCAACGGCTCCAGGGGCGTGAACGAGGCCACCGTGACCTGGAGGTCGATGATGTCCTTCGACCCCAGCCCTGGGGCGGCGGTCGAGCCGATGTGGTCGATGCGCAGCGCGAGGTCGCCGAGGCCCTCAAGAAGCACCCCGGCGATCGCCGCAAACTCCGCAGCGTTCTTGGTAGGCGACGATGCGGACGTGGTTCATCGCGGAGAGAGCCGAGCAGCGCTCATGCGCCGGGTGCCTGAGCGACGCTGAGCCAGCGCTCGACGAAGCCGCGCGGGGCCCGCCGTGACCTCAGTCCAGCTTCTTGATCTCCTCGATGAGCGCCGGCACGACCTTCTTGTAGTCGTCAACGACGGCGAAGCGGGCGACCTGGACCATGTTGGCGTCCCCGTCGCGGTTGATGGCGACGATGTTCTTCGCGCCCGACATCCCAGCCATGTGCTGGCTCGCGCCGCTGATCGCGACGGCGATGTAGAGGTTGGGCGTGACCGTCTTGCCGGTCAGGCCGACCTGCTGCGAGGGTGGGTACCAGCCCAGGTCGCAGGCGGCACGGCTCGCGCCGGTGGCGCCGCCCAACATCCCCGAGAGCTCTTCGAGCATCTCGAAAGCCGACGGATCGCCGAGGCCGCGGCCGCCGCTGACGATGCTCTCGGCGTCTTCGAGCCGCACGCCGGTCGACTCCGCCGCCTCTGTCGAGATGACCGTCACGCGCTGGTCGCCGGCGGCCTCGATCGGGGTGACGGTGCCGCTGCGGCTCGCGTCGGCCGCGAGCGCGTCCCAGGTCTTCAGCTTCACCGTCGCGACCTGGACATCGCTCCTCCACGTGACCTCGGCGCGGGCGTTGCCGCCGTAGCAGCTGCGCGTCGCTCGTAACCGCCCGCCCGCGAACGTCAAGCCGACGCAGTCCATTGCGACGGCCGTGCGCAGGCGGAAGGCGAGGAGCGGACCGAGGTCGCGCCCCAGGCTCGTCTGGCCCATGAGCACGATGTCGGCCCCGGAGGCCTCGCGTGCGGCCAGTGCGGCGGCACCGGCCGATTCGGTGAGGCCCTCGCCGATGGTCCCTGTGGGCGCCACGTAGACCGTGTCGGCGCCGTGCTCGATGAGCAGTTGCGCGAGCGACTCGTCGCCCGCGACGAGGGCGCTGACTGCGCCCGCGCCCCCATCGGCAAGCTGGCGGGCGGCGGCGATGAGTTCGTGCGAGAACGGGGCCAGGGCCCCGTCGAGCGTCTCCGCGATGATGAGCGTTCCAGACATCGGCGTCCTCTAGATGAGCTTCGCTTCGCGCAGCTTGAGCGCGAGGTTGCGGGCTTTCTCTTCGGGCGAGTCGCCCTCGATGATCTCCACGTTGCTCTCGACCTCGGGCACATAGAGCGCCTCGAGGGGCAGCCAGCGGTTGCCCTCGCCGACTTCTTCTTCGCAGAGGCCGAGGTCAGCTGCGGACCAGACTTGGACTGTCTTCTTGGCCGCCAGCATGATCTGCCGCAGCTGGGGATAGCGGGGCTCGCCGAACTCGTTCGAGACGGAGACGACGGCGGGGAGGTCGACCTGAACCGTCTGGAAGCCGTCGTCGAGCACGCGCTGGACGGTGAGCGTGGAGCCTTCGGCCTCGATCCCCTTCGCGATCGTCACGACAGGTAGGCCGAGGAGCTCGCCCACGCCCGTGGGCACCACGCCCATGTCCCAGTCGGCGGCGGCGCGCCCCAGGAGGACGAGGTCGCAGTCACCGATCTTCTCGATCGCCTTGGCGAGGGCGGCGGCGGTTTGGAAGTTGTCGATGCCTGCGAAGGCGGGATCAGTGAGGAGCACGCCTTCGTCCGCGCCCATGGCGAGCGCGTGCTTGATCGCGTCGCGCGCGGACTCCTCGCCGAGGCTGAGGACGGTGATTGTGCCCTCGCCGGCCGCATCCTTTAGACGCAGCGCGGCCTCCGTGGCCTGGGGATCGAAGGGGTTGACCACGGGCGCGATGCCCTGGGCGGGGATGACCTTCTTCGCCGCTTCGTCGACAGCGAACTGCGATGCCGGGGTTTCCGGATCGGGTATCTGCTTGACGCAAACGACGATGTTCACGCGGGTGCCATCCGTTTCGTTCCGAGGTGATCGCGCGCTCGCCTGGCCGCTCGTGGCGGCGGCGCTGGAGCGCGCCGAATCCTAGCACAGACGCCGTGCTTGTGAAATCTCGCACGTACCGGGCGTGGGCGGGTCTCAATCCTGGGCGGGTGTCAATTCCCACGTGAACAGTATGTTTCGAAACCTGCCGGAAACGGGACGGAAACACTGGAGAAACCGATTGCCTCTACTTTCGCTGCCATCGTCCGCCCCGAAGTGGGCGGCTGAGGAGGATCGAATGAAAGGTGCCCTATCAGCCACACGCAGGCCGCTTGCGCTGCTCGCCGGCGGTTTGCTGGCCTTGGGCCTGGTCTCCGCGGTTTCCGCCCAGGAGGGTGACAGCAGCGCTGCCCTCGACGACATCATCGGCGCACTCGATACCGCCTGGCTCCTGATCGCCGGGTTCCTCGTGTTCTTCATGCAGGCCGGTTTCGCCATGCTCACCGCGGGCTTCGTCCGCGCGAAGGAGACGGCGAACATCCTCATGAAGAACATGATCGATGCCTGCGTCGGCGGCCTTTCGTTCTGGCTCGTCGGCTGGGCCTTCGCCTACGGCGCGGGCCCAGCCACCAACGACTTCATCGGGCTCGGCAACTTCGCCCTCAACGAATTCGACGGCTACGCCGACTGGTTCTTCCAGTTCGCCTTCGCCGCCGTCGCCGCCACCATCGTCGCGGGCGCGCTCGCGGGCCGCACGAAGTACGCGGCCTATCTGGTCTACACGGTCGTCATCACCGGCGTCATCTATCCGGTAGTGGTGCACTGGGGCTGGGACGTGAACACCTGGATGGGTGCCTTCACCAACGATCCCGACGGCCCTTGGCTCGGAAACGGCTACGTTGATTTCGCCGGCTCCGGCGTCGTGCACACGGTGGGCGGTATCGCGGGCCTGATGGGCGCCATCGCAGTCGGCGCGCGGCTCGGGAAGTACGGTCCGAACGGCGAGGTGCGGGCCATTCCCGGCCACAACATCGCCCTCGCCACCATTGGGATGTTCATCCTCTGGTTCGGCTGGTATGGGTTCAACGCGGGTTCGACCCTCGCGCTCTCGGGTGGCGGCGCGGCGCTCGCGGGCCATATCGCCGTAACGACGACGCTGGCGGCGGCCGCCGGTGGCGTGACGGCCATGCTCTGGTCGCGGTGGATGACCGGCCGCTACGACGCTGGCCTGACCATCAACGGCATCCTCGCCGGCCTCGTCGGCATCACCGCCGGCTGCGCCACGGTCGATCCGTGGGCGGCGGTGGTCATCGGTGCCATCGCCGCGCTGGTCATGTACTACGGTGTGCAGATGCTCGACAACTTCAAGGTCGACGACCCCGTAGGGGCGGTCTCCGTGCACGCCTTCGCCGGGATCTGGGGCGTGATCGCGGTCGGTCTGCTCTCCTCCGAGGCCGGCATGATCTCGGCGGGCTACGCCGAGCCCTCGAACTACGGCCTGCTCTTGGGCGGGGGCATCGAGCAGCTCGCGATACAACTCATCGGCATCGGTGCCATCGTCGCCTGGACGGCGGCGACCGCCGGCATCCTGTTCTTTGCAATCAAGATGACGATGGGCCTGCGCGTAAGCGAGGCAGAGGAGATGCGTGGCCTCGACCTCGAAGAGCACGGCATCGACGCCTACCCAGACTTTGGCCCTTCCGGTTCCGGCGTCTTTGGTCCGAGCCAACTCGGCGGAGGCGGCCGGTGACCACGGGAGGTAGATTCAGCTCGCACACAGTGCTCGCAGGCATCTCTGCCGCGGCCGGCGCCCTGGAAAGGAGCTACCGATGAAGAAGATCGAAGCGATTATCCGGCCGGATCGGCTGGAGCCCGTGAAGGACGCGCTCGAAGAACTCGGCTATCCCGGCCTCACCGTTTGGGAGGTCAAGGGTCACGGCAAGCAGCGCGGTATCACCGAACAGTGGCGCGGACGCGAGTACCGGGTCGAGTACCTGTCGAAGGCCTGGCTCGTCCTCGTCGTCGATGACAGTCACGCGGAGCAGGTCATCGAGACCATCCTCGACAACGCGGGGACCGGCGAGATCGGCGACGGCAAGCTCTTCGTGTCGAGCGTTGAGGACGTGGTGCGCGTCCGCACCCGCGAGCGCGGCGAAGCGGCAGTCTAGGAGCTAGGCCCAAAGCGGGGGGCCGGGCGCGTTCGCGCCCGGCCCTCTTGCGTTCTCGACCTACTCCGAGGAGGTAAGCGGTGGAAGGTACACCGTTCGAGTCCCGCGTTCGGGGTCTCCACGAGAAGTGGGTGGAACGGCGCGAGACCGGGACGCTCTCCCGCTCGCACGATCTCGAGTCGCAGCTACGCGTGTTCGAGAACGTCCATCGCTGGGCGAGCGAGTGCCCCGGTGATATCGAAGCCGTCTACGGGCGCCAGGGGTCGAACACGACCGAGTAGCCGCTCTTGGCTGGCCACTCCAAGGCGGGATCGCGCGCTCGTCGGCGGGCCGGACTACGGCCAGGCCGGGTTCGCGGCTCCGCGGACGTGCTCACGAACGTGCTGGCCCACGAGCATTCGCAGGAGGCCGGCGATGGGCCACTGCGGGGGCTTCCCCGGGAGCCACACCTCGAGGACCTCCGGAGAGCTCTCAGCGA
>CAUYXJ010000033.1:0-29057 GCA_963577065.1 Dehalococcoidia bacterium
CGCCTCCCCCTTCAGCGCCAGCACCTTCGTGATCGCCGCCGTCAGCGTCGTCTTCCCATGGTCCACGTGCCCGATCGTGCCCACGTTTACGTGCGGCTTCGTCCGCTCAAACTTCGCCTTCGCCATCCTTGGTCCCTTTCGCTCTTGCCCTAGTGGTTAGACCGCGCTGACGGTACGTCGTTCGGTCAAGGCGGCGGAAACGCTCTGAGGTACGGGCTCGTACCGGTCGAATTCGAGGCTGTGGGTCGCGCGCCCCTGGGTGAGCGAGCGGAGCTCGGTCGAGTAGCCGAACGTCTCGGCGAGGGGCACGGTGGCGGTGATGATCTGGATCTTGCCCATCGATTCCTGGTTGACGACGTGGCCGCGGCGGCCGTTCAGGTCGCCGATGACCGAACCCAGGTGGTCCTCGGGCACCCGTACCTCGATGCGCATCAATGGCTCGAGCAGAACCGGGTCGGCACGCTTGAGCGCCTCACGCATCCCGAGGATGGCTGCGTTCTTGAATGCGATCTCCGAGGAGTCGACGGCGTGTGAGGCGCCGTCGATGACCGAGACTTTGACGTCCAGCACGGGGTACCCCGCGATCGGCCCGGAGTCCAGCGCCTCTTTCGCGCCCTGACGGACAGCAGACACGTACTCGCGGGGGACGCTGCCGCCGACGACACGGTTTTCGAAGACGTAGCCCGCGCCGCGCGTCCCCGGCTCGATCGTGAGCTCGACGACACCGAACTGGCCGCGGCCGCCGGTCTGCCGCACGAAGCGACCTTCGGCGGTGGCGGGCCGGCGGATCGCCTCGCGATAGCTGACTTGCGGGCGGCCCACGTTGGCCTCGACGCGATGCTCGCGTCGCATGCGGTCCACGATCACTTCGAGGTGCAGCTCGCCCATACCCGAGATGATGGTCTGGCCGGCCTCGTCATCGAAACGCCAGTGGAAGGTGGGGTCCTCGTCGCTGAGCTTGGTGAGCGCGTCCGCCATCCGTTCCTGGTCCGGCTTCGAGCGCGGCTCGAGGGCCACGCTGATGACCGGCTCGGGGAAGGTGATGCTCTCGAGAACCACGGGCGAGTCCACCGCGGAGAGGGTATCACCCGTGAAGGTCTGTTTGAGGCCTACGGCCGCACCGATGCCGCCCGCGTAGATCGCGTCGATATCCTCGCGCTCGTCGGCGTGCATGCGCAGCAGCCGGCCGATCCGCTCGCGGCGGCCCTTGCCCCCGTTCCAGATCGTGCCGCCTGCGTGAAGGACGCCGCTGTAGACGCGCAGGTAGGCGAGGCGACCGACGTACGGGTCGGACACAATCTTGAAGGCCATCGCACTGAGCGGCGCTTCGTCCGAGGGAACGAGCTCGACCTCGCTCTCGTCACGCGGATCCTTTCCGAAGATCGGAGGCACGTCGGTGGGCGCCGGCAGGTAATCGATGACGGCGTTCAGAAGCGGCTGCAGGCCCTTGTTCTTCAGAGCGCTGCCGCAGAGAACGGGGGTGATCGCGCTGTTCAACGTGGCGCGGCGAATGGCGGTGCGCAGTTCATGCGCATTGACGTCATGCCCCTCGATGTAGCTGATCGCGATCTGGTCGTCGATGTTCCCAATCTGTTCGACGAGCGCTTCGCGCGCGGCCGTGGCCTCAGCCAGCACCGCCGCTGGAATCTCGTTTTGCTCAGCCGTCTCACCCTTCTCGCCGCCGAAGGTCCAATAGACCATCTCGGTGAGGTCGATGACACCACTGAAATCGGCTTCACTCCCGACCGGAAGCTGGACGGCCACGGGATTCGCATCGAGCCGGTCGACCATCATGCGCTGGGTGCGCTCGAAGTCGGCGCCGACGCGGTCCATCTTGTTCACGAAGCAGATACGCGGCACGCCGTAGCGATCGGCCTGCCGCCAGACCGTCTCGGATTGCGGTTCGACGCCGGCAACGGCGTCGAACACGACGACGCCACCATCGAGTACACGCAGGCTGCGCTCCACCTCGGCCGTGAAGTCAACGTGGCCCGGCGTATCGATGATGTTCACCATGTGGCCGTTCCACTCGGCACTGGTCGCCGCGGACGTGATGGTGATGCCGCGCTCGCGCTCCTGCTCCATCCAGTCCATCGTGGCGGTCCCGTCGTGGACCTCGCCGATCTTGTAGGTGATCCCGGTGTAGTAGAGGACGCGTTCGGTCACGGTCGTCTTGCCCGCATCGATGTGGGCAATGATGCCAATGTTGCGCACGCGTTCTATCTCAAACGGCCGGGGCATTCGTAACTCTCCTGACCCTGGCCGCGGCTCTACCAGCGGTAGTGGACGAAGGCGCGGTTCGCCTCGGCCATCCGGTGGGTGTCGTCGCGCCGCTTAATCGCGGAGCCGGTGTTGTTTGCTGCGTCCATGAGCTCACTCGCGAGTCGCTCGACCATAGTCGGGCCACCGCGAGTTCGCGCCCCCAACAGGAGCCAGCGCATTGCAAGCGCGAGGCGCCGTTCGGGGCGGATTTCGACCGGCACCTGATAGGTGGTGCCGCCCACCCGGCGAGGCTTGACCTCGAGCACAGGCGTCACGTTGGTCATCGCTTGGCGGAACGTATCCACCGGATCCCGGCCCGTGTTCTCCTGGATGCGCTCGAAAGCGCCGTAGACCACGCGCTCGGCCGTGCTCTTCTTGCCACGCGTCATCACCTTATTGATGAGGATCTGCACCTGCTGGTCGCTGTAGCGCGGATCCGGGCGGGTGGGCCGGCGTTCAGGGCGGTTTCGGCGTGGCATCGTTTCCTACCCGTTCTTTCGCGTGCCGTATTTGCTACGACCACGACGGCGGTCGGCGACGCCCGTGGAATCGGCGGCGCCGCGAACGATGTGGTATCGCACCCCGGGGAGGTCCTTGACGCGACCGCCGCGGACGAGCACGACGGAGTGCTCCTGGAGGGTGTGGCCTTCGCCGGGGATGTAGGCCGATACCTCGATGCCGTTCGTGAGGCGCACGCGGGCAACCTTGCGCAGCGCCGAGTTCGGCTTCTTCGGGGTCTGCGTGCGTACCTGGGTGCAGACGCCGCGCTTCTGGGGTGCGCCGCGCCCGGCGACGCGCGAAAGCCGCCCCCGCTCGGAGTTGTAGTTGAACAGCAGCGCAGGCGCGCCCGACTTCTTCGTCTTGGGCTTGCGCCCTTTTCGCACGAGCTGATTAATCGTCGGCACGGCCGTCCGTCTCCGTTCTGGGTTTTGCGCTGGGCACAAAAACAGGCCGAAAAGCCGGTTTCAGAACAGCGCCCCGTGCCTTGTGAGCCCGGGACCGTTTTCCAGCCCAATGCCTTACGACCTGCCCAATGCCAAACATCTGGCGAGGTAATAAGCGCCGATCGCTTAGCCTAACAGAGCGCCTCGAACGATCAACGCGCGCACCCGCCCTTCAAAAGCCAGCCGGAGCCGTCCTCTTCGACGGTGGAGCCGCGTCGATCGCGAAGCCGCACGTAGACTCGCAGCGTGGCGACGAGCGAGCAAGCAGATCCGTATCTGAAGAAGCGCGTGACCCTCGAATTCGCGGGCGAACTCCTCGAGTTCGATGTCGCGCACACCCTCTTCGCCTCACACGACATCGACCTCGGGACGCGGCTGCTCCTGCGCTCGATCGAAGTCGCGCATCCGCCCCAGCGCGTCCTCGATCTCGGCTGCGGCTACGGGGTGCTCGGGATCGCGCTCGCGCACCGCTTCCCCGAGGCGGCGGTCGTACTCGCCGACAGCGACCTGCTTGCCGTGCGCTACGCACGCGCCAACGCCGCTCTGAACGGCACGCGCAACGCGGAAGCGGTCGGCAGTGTCGCGCTCGAGGCGGTCTCCCCCGGCCAGTTCGATCTGATCGTCTCGAACGTGCCGGCGAAGGTCGGCGACCGTGCGATCGAGGAGGACTTCGTGCTGGCACCACGAACGCGGCTCGCGCCGGGGGGCGCGTACTGGTTCGT
Source organism: Dehalococcoidia bacterium (assembly GCA_963577065.1). Taxonomy (GTDB): domain Bacteria; phylum Chloroflexota; class Dehalococcoidia; order Tepidiformales; family Tepidiformaceae; genus CAUYXJ01. Next base: position 3,929 of record CAUYXJ010000033.1, read on the forward strand.
CGTCGTCAGCGGCCTCAACCAGCTGACCAAGCGCATCGCAAGCCGGAACGAGATCCCGCTTCGGCAGGCGCGAAAGCGATCGGGTCACACCGTCTACCGCCTGCCGGCCACCAACGCGACGTAGCTTCTGACGCACCCTCGCAAGGGGTCGCTGCGAAGTCGCTGGGGTTGCGCGCATTCTCTATATAGATCAGGAAGCCTGCGAGGGCCCTCCGAGACGCGCGACCCAGCGTCGCTCGGCACCCGATTTGCCACTGAACCGTCCGGCGGCCGGCCTTCCGGCTCCTCGGGCAACGGCCGTCTTTGGCGGAGGAAGCCCCTTGACCAGGGGCCTCCGGCGACACGTCCTCCCCGTCGCATGGGAGCGTGGCCTCTCAGCGCAGGCCACGCTCCCTCCCTTCCTTTTGAGCTCGCTACGCTCGCCCCACCCTCCAACCTCCCCACCCGGCGCTCGACTGCTTCGCCTCCGCGGCCGCTGGCCGCTACGCCTGCGCGCTCGCTCTTGGTTTCGATCTCCCTGCGCTCGCCCCGCCCCCAGCCCCCGAACCCGGCGCTCGGCTGCTCCGCCTCCGCGGCCACTGACCGCTTCGCCTGCGCGCTCGCTCCTGGTTCCGATCCCGCTGCGCTCGCCCCGCCTCCCACCTCCCCTCCCGCCGCTCGACTGCTCCGTCTCCGCGGCCGCGCTGGCGCGAGGCGATCCGCGAGGTAATCCGCGAGGTGAGCGATCGGCGGCGGCGTTGGACAGGTCCGGTCGGGAGCCGGGGCTCCCTCGCCCGTCTCTCCTGCCCCTCCCTACTGATTGGAGACACGCCGAGGCGACGAGCGGCCCAACAGATGAGCGTTTATCTCTATTAAGGAATTGCCACGCCCCGGCAGTTCTGCCACGATACCGGTGGTGGGGGGAGCCCCTGGGGAACGGAGACGCAGTGAGCCTCCCGACTGATGCTCCCAATGGTGAAGCCGCGACCATCTGCCCGTACCTCGGGCTGGTGGACGACGCGGACTCGCACGCCACTTACTCGACCGACGCGCACCGCTGTTACCGCCTGCCTAACCCCACCCGCGTGGCCACGCCGCATCAGGAAAGCTTCTGTCTGACGGTGGAGCACCCGAGATGCCCCATCTATCAGGGCGAGGGCGTCGCGGCGACCACGCAAGCGGCGGCAGGCGCCGCGACGGCAGAGAGCTCCACCAGTGAAGGGGGTGGGGAGGATGAGCCCTCCACCACCGGGCCCGACTGGGGGAAGACTGAACCCACGCCCCCAGCTTCGAGTTCGCCCCTCACTACGCCCGGCGGCCGCAGCGGCGGCAGCGGCTCCTCGCGGCCACCGCGAGCGCCCCGCCGGCGGCGCGAGGGGGGCGGTACGATGAGCATGCCCGCCGCCACGATCGCGCTTTTCGCCTTGGCGATCGTCGTGGTGATCGTGGCCTTCTTCATCAACCGCCAGCTCAGCGACGACAACGGCGGAATCTCGCCGGCCGACTCACTCGCCACCCAGAGCGCCCTCCGCACAGAGACCGCGGACCAGTCGACCCCCACGCCCGCGCAACCCACGGAGCCATCCTCACAGTCGACGGCCACAGCGGTGCCGACCCAGGCCAGCGCCGAGCCGACGGGAACGACCGCCAGCGGCGGCGGAAACGTCCATCTCGTGGTCAGCGGCGACACCTGCAGCGCGATCGCCGAAGCGAACGGGATCACCCTCCAGGCCTTGCTCGATGCGAACAACCTGACCGAGGACGACTGCCTCAGCATTCAGCCGGGGCAGGAACTGATCCTCCCCTAGCCGGGCGGCTAGGCTCCGGCGGCCGCCTCGAACGCGTCATCCGGGACCCGCTCCGGCATGCCCAGCTCCCGATGGTGATCGCGCACCCACCCAGTCCGCGCCCGCCAGTGCGCCGCCTGCGGACGGTACCCGTGGCTCACTTCGGCGACCCAGCGCCGGTCGGCCCAGCAGAGGATCGCCGTGTCGAGATCGCGGCGCGCGAGTTCCCGCACCGCGCCGAGGGCCGGTGCACGACGCCGCTTGTTCGGCTCCACCTTGTCCGCGATGAGCAGGATCTTCGCGAGCAGGCTCATCTCGTCGAGTCCCGCGGTATGGTCGCGAACCGCAGCCAAGGCTTCGTCGTCGGTCACACCGAAACGCTCACGCAGAACCCCCGCCGCGATCGGGCCGTGCAGCAGGATCGGGTAGGCGGCAGCATCCGCATCGATCGCGACGCCGACTTCACGGGCGAGTCGGAGCTGATCCTCTGGCGATTCGGACCTGAATAGATCGTGGCCCCACACGGCGAGCTCGATCCGCGCCGGGTCCGCCTGCCAGACGCGCGCCAGCGGCAAGGCCTCGGCGAGCACGCGCTCCACGTGGCCCACGAGCCCGGCGGGACGCTCCTGCAGCTCTTCGCGCACGGCCGCGATCTGACGGTCGATCACCCCTCGGGGCCGAGCCGCCGGCCACCGAGCAGATGCAGGTGGAGATGGTCGATCGTCATGCCGGCGGCATCGCCAACATTGAAAGCGAGGCGGTAGCCGTCTTCGGAGACGCCTTCGAGGCGCGCGACCTCATTGGCCAGCACGAACATCCCCCCCAACTGCTCGGTGTGGCCCCATTCGATCTCCCGCGCTGAGGCAATGTGCGTGCGCGGGATGATGAGCACGTGCGTCGGGGCGCGTGGGCTGATGTCACGGATGGCGAACGCGTGGTCGTTCTCGGCGAGTCGTTCTGCAGGCACCACGCCGGACGCCATGGCGCAGAAGAGGCAATCGGGCATCGACCGATTCTAGCGCCGCTCCCGGAATCTGTAGCCCCTCGCGCCAATCGCGCGCTGCGCCGGTAGCCGGCGAGCGCTATCGGATCGCAGGAGTGGCCAGGAGCGGGTGGTAGGCTTTGCGGGCGATGACCACCGACCCTCGCCGCGGTCCCCAGCGAGGGGCCCGTGGCCGAGCTCGGCGCTTCTCGCGGCGCACGTTCTTGGCCGCGCAGGGGACAGCGGAGCTGTCCCCTGCGCGTCCGGCCCGCCTCCTGCGACCATCGCCGCAGACTCGCCGCCGAAGCAGGCTTCGCCCACCCCGGCCGCGACGCCGAGTCCGGCGCCCCCGCGCGGACTCGCGCTGATCGAGACCGCGCCCGGAGCCTTCGAAAGCGTCATCTACGGAAACGGCCAGGCGATCGACTGGATCTATGGCATCTTCTTCATGGACACGGCGAACGGCGCGATCCGCGGCTACCGGCTGACGGCCGGAGACGACTACGGCACGCTCGCCACAAGCCCCGACGCCGGTCTCGTCGTCGGTAGCGCCAACAACGAGACCTTCCTCCTCGATCGGGCCACGGGCGCGAGCTGGCGCTGGCCCGGCCTGCTGCTTCGGCTCCTGGCGGCCAGCCGGAGGCGCCTGCTCTTTGCGCAGGCGGAACCGGACACCAACGGTCGCCCCCTGCCCCACGGCCGCTTCTTCCTGGTCGACCGTGACCTCGATCCGGCGAGCGTGATCGAATTCGAGCTCCCGCTGCCGCCGAACCCGCGCGGGCTCCGTCCCCTTTGGCAGCAACGCGGTGGCAGCAGCGCCGTCCTCCAGGACGCGGGCGCGGCCTTCATCCTGTTGGAGGACGAAGATCGCACCAGCCTGCACCTCTGGCGAGTCGATCGCTTTGGGGCGGCCGAGCGGCTCGGCGGCGATACGCTCGCGATCGACGGATACGTCCGGCAGGGCGTGCGCATGGAGGTAATCGGGGGCGGGCGGGAGGTCCTGCTCGTCGCCCACTTTGTCCCCAGCGATGGCGTGGGCGATCCTGCCGCACCGTTGCGCTTTGTCAACCGGCGCTTCAGCTGGTTCGGCAACGAATTCGCCTTCGAAGACGCAGGCGGACGCGGCCTCGATCTCGCCCCGGAGGGCGACCTCATCGCGTGGCAGGAGGAGCTGCACGAACCGGTGGAGGCGGGATTCCGAGCGTTCGGCGGCTGGCCAGCCGTGGTCGTCGCCGATGCGGCGACCGGCGAGCCCCACTTCCGCGTGCGCTCTGCTTTCCTCGTCTACGGGGACGGTCTCCCCCGCCGGCGCTGGTGGAGCGCGGGGCGTGGGAGGGGCCTCATCGTCGGGGTGCTCGACGAGGCCGTCGCGGGCGGTGCGCCGAGCAGGGATGCGATCAGCTACCGCAGTGTCTTGCCAGGCCCCCAACCTTCGCTCGGTGGAGACTTCGGTGGCCCGGACCTCGGCAGTGAGTGGTACCACCGGCGACGGACGATGGGGCCCGTCCCCGCCCCGCAAGGCCTCGGCGTGAGTTACGGGCGCCTGGCCTACACCGATAGGGGAAGCGCATTCCAAGCAAATATCGACCCGGAGAGCGGTGGCCCCACCCACCGCGATCCCTGGGGCGCGCAGTCGGAGGAGATGGTGTTCGCCCTCGGGCACGGCGGCCACGGCGGAGGCAGCCTCGGCGTTCTGTTGCGGCCAAGGATCGAGCTGCCGCCGTTCAGCGACGCCATGGCGTTCGTCGTCGCCCGCACCGATAGCAGCTTAAACGTGCGTAGCGAGCCTTCGCTCGAGGCCGAAATCCTCGCCAACCTCCTCGACGGCTCGCGAGCGGAGCTCGCAGACCGCCCGGACGGAGACCCATCCGCAACGTTCGAACCCGGCTCCACGAGCCCCAGGCTGTGGGTGCACGTCCGCGCCGAGGACGGGGCCGAGGGCTGGGTCGACAGCGCCTTCCTCGACTGGGCCTGATCGAGCGGCGGCGCGCAGAGTCCAGCGCGAAGAAGATCAAGCTCACGAGCGTGATGGTCGACGACCAAGCGAAGGCGCTCACCTTCTATACCGAGGTCCTGGGTTTCGTGGCCAAGATCGACCTGCCGGCCGGGGAGTTTCGGGCTCTGACGGTCGTCTCGCTCGATGGGCCGGCGGAGATCGAGCTGCTGCTGGAGCCGCATGCGCGGCGCGGAGCTACCAGGCCACGATCTTCGCGGAAGGCATTCCGGCGGCCGTCTTCTTCGTCGAGGACCTGCAACGCGAGTGCGAACGGCTCAAGGGACTGGGCGTGCGGTTCGAGAGCGAGCCGGCGCGATCGGAGTGGGGGTTCGCGGCGGTGTTCGACGACACCGGCGGGAACCTCATCGGCCTCCAGGAAGAGTGATTCGCATTCGTCATGCCCGGGTGGGGTAGGCTGGCGAAATGAGCAGCCCACGTCCGCGAAGCGATGTCCTCTCGCACTTCTGGGCGCCGCTGTGTGCAATCGGCGCGAGCGGCCCGCAGGGCCCAAATGCACAGATCTGTGTGTCCGTGTTCGGCGCCTCGATCGTGCCCGAGCAGCCACGGCTGCTCGTCTCCCTGTCGAAGACCAACTACACGGAGGAGCTCGTTCAGCGCAGTGGCCGGCTCGCCATCACGCTCCTGAGCGAGCCGCAGGTGGACCTGCTCGAGCCGCTCGGGCTGCGCACGGGCCGGGACGGCGACAAGCTCGCCGGCCTCGACATCGAGCTAGCGACGTCCGGCGAGCCGCTCTTCCCGGGCGGTGTGGGCGCGATCGAATGCGAGGTGATCGAGCCCTACGACCTCGGGGACGCGACCGCCTTCCTCGTGGCCGTCCGTAACCGCCGGCCCCTGAGCGCCGAGACGCCCCTCACGTGGGCGGCTGCCAAGGAGGTGGTGGGCGAGGATTTCCTGCAGCGCTGGGCCGCGAAAAGCGCCCAGGAACAGGAAGCCGCCCGCGCCTCCATGTTTTTTTGAGTGCGCCACGTTCGTTCCCACCGGAACGTCAACCGCCGGCCCAGCCTGGCTCTCTGACCCCTACTGTCCGTGAACGCGCCCTGCGTTTCGCCACGCCGGCCAACCGCGAATAGCCAACGGCCAAGAGCCAAGAGCCAAGAGCCAAGAGCCAAGAGCCAAGAGCCAATCAGGCATACACCACGTACTGCTGAAGGAAGTGCTCCAGGGCGGCATAGAACGCCTCGATCGTCTCCGGCTTGCGCCAGCCGTGGCCCTCGCCCTCGTACACGTGGTATTCGTGGGCTACCCCCCGCGCCCGCAGCGAGGCCGCGATCGCGTCGCTCTGCTCGCGCGGGACCACACGGTCCTCGTCGCCCTGAAAGAGCGCGATGGGGTCGACGATCTGGTCGGCGTGGAAGATCGGCGAGCGTTGGCGGTAGAGGGCGGCCGCCCCCGGCAGCGGCCCCACGAGCGAGTCGAGGTAGTGCGCCTCGAACTTGTGCGTGCCGCTGGCGAGAGTGAACAGGTTCGAGATGCCATAGAGGCTCACGCCCGCACGGTAAAAGCCCGGGTGCACCTGCAAGGAACGCAGCGCGGTGTAGCCGCCCGCGCTGCCACCCATCACGATGAGCCTATCGGCGTCGGCGAGGCCGCGCGCGACCATCGCCTCGGCGCCGCTGCGGCAGTCCTCGACATCAACGACCCCCCACTCTCCACGCAGGGCCAGCATCGCCTCGCGACCGGCGCCGCTGCTGCCGCGGTAGTTCACCGCCAACACCGCAAAGCCGCGGCTGGTGAGGAACTGCACCTGCGGCCGCCAGCTCGCATCCGCCTGGTCGGTCGGTCCCCCGTGCGCCACCACGACCAGCGGGGGCGGGCCCGCGCTTACGTAGCGAGGGTTCGTGGGTGCTGAGTACAGCCCCTGAATCTCGGTACCGCCCGTGGTCGGCCAGGAGACTGGCTCGGGGCGGGAGAGGTCGGCCGGCGTCAGCGTCTCCGGGGCGCTGCGCTGAATGATGACGGCTCCGCCAGCGCCGCTGGCGGAGAGATCGAGGGTGAGGAGACGGGTCGGGGTAGCGGGGCCGCCGGCGAGAACCGCCACGCGGTCGTCCGCGGGGGAGGCGACCGGTCCCGCGAAAGTCGCGTACTCGGGGGGCACGGGCAGCTCGTGCAGCTCGCCCCGGCCGTCGATCTCCACGAGCTGGGCGAAGCCCTGCCGCTGGCGGACCGCCACGATGCGACCAGAGGGGAGCACGGCGAACACGCCGACGCCCTGGCCCCAGGCCGGGGTGCCGAATTCGCACGCACCGTCCGTCAGCGGACGGCGCTTGCCGGTCGCCAGATCGTGATGGCAGAGGTGGCCCCATCCGCTCGCGTCGGAGACGTAGAGGAGGGCGTCGCCATCCGCGGTGAACGTGGGCTGCAGAAGCGCCTCGTCGCGCCCTCCGGCCACGACCTCCGAGGTCGACACCGCAGGCACTCCCCCGTCGCGAAACGAGAGCTCGGCGACGCGCACCTCCGTGCCCTCCCAGGGCATGTTGGGGTGGTCCCACTCGACCCAGGCGAGGCGCCGGCCGTCCGGGCTCCAGGCGGGCTGCATCACGAAGTCGCGGCCACGCGCGAGGCGCTGGGGCCAGCTCCCACCAGCGCTGTCGACGACCGCGATCGAATCCTCGCCTTCGTACGAGTGGACATACGCGACCCAACGCCCGTCCGGGCTGACCGTGGGCGCGGCCACCTGCCCGAACGAGGGTGTGATCGCCTCGGCAGGCCCGCCGCCGAGCGGCCGCCGGTAGATGCGTTGGTCGTCGGCACCAACGAAGAAGAGGCGGCCGTGGGAGAGGGTGAAGTCGCCCCCGCCGTAGCCGATATCGGCGCGCACGGAGATGTCGCCGCTGAGGTCGCGCGTGGAGGTGTCCGTCTGCGCCGCCTGGCCGGGCGGCTCCGCAACGACGACCACGCCGCGATCGGCGCGGCCTTCGAACCAGCCGAGGGTGCGCCCGTCGCTGTCCCAACTGGGGCCGCGCAAACGTACACCGGAAGCGAGCGCGGCCCCAGTCACGGGGCTCTCCCAGAGGCCATAGCCGCGGCGTTCGGGCACAGACTCCTCCGTAATAATGTTTGGCCCGCGTGCGGGCCTCCCCGGTAGTCCCCAGGGCGCACCCACAGTACGCTCCAGAGCGCACATGCCGGACCAACGCCTCCCCATCAGCGCCCCTCACGAAGGGGCGTCGCGACCATACGTCACGCACGAAGCCTTCCGCCGGCAGTGGGGCGCCATCCTCCTCGTGGCGCTGATCGGCCTCCCCGGCATCGTCCTCCGAATCACCGATCCGCACATCGATCCGCTGCTCGCCGCCGCGGTCCACGGGGTCTCGATTTTGGCGGCGGCGCTCCTTCTGAGCTGGGCCGCCGAAACCGCTGAACTCGATATCTCCCAAGGGCTCGCCCTGGCGGTCATCGCCTTCATCGCCGTCCTGCCCGAGTACGCGGTCGACGCGGTGCTCGCCTGGAAGGCGGGCGCCGATCCGGCCGAGGCGGAGAAGGGGCTCGCCATCGCCAACATGACCGGCGGCAACCGTCTGCTCATCGGCATCGGCTGGCCGGTCGTCTTCCTGATCTTCTTCTACCGCCGCCGCCTCCGGGAGCTGGTCGTCAGCCGTGCACGCTCGATAGAGCTGACCTTCCTCGCCATCGCCACCACGTACGTCATCCTCATACCGCTACGGGGCACGCTCACCCTGATCGACACGATGGTCCTGGTGACGCTCTTCGTCATCTACATGATCTTCACGAGCAGGGTTGAGTCGGAGGAGATCGAGCTCGTGGGGCCGGCACGGGCGATGGGCACGCTGCCCGACTTCCGACGGAGAGCGCTCGTGACGCTCGTCCTCATCTACGCCGCCGGGGTGATCATCGCCGCTGCGGAGCCCTTCGCCGACGGCTTGGTCGAGACCGGCGAAAAGCTGAACGTGAGCGAGTTCCTCCTGATCCAGTGGGTGGCCCCGCTCGCATCGGAATCGCCGGAGGTGCTCGTCGCCGGCCTCCTCGCCTGGCGCGGGCGTGCGGCCGCGGGCATGGGTGCGCTCATCTCTTCGAAGGTGAACCAGTGGACGCTGCTCATCGGTACGCTGCCGATCGCCTTCATGCTGTCGTCGGGGGATTGGGGGCTGCTGGAGGGCCTGCCGCTCGACTCCCGTCAACGCGAGGAGGTGTTCCTCACGGCGGCCCAATCCGCCTTTGCGATCGCGGTGTTCGTGAACCTCAAGATGAGCCGCAACGAGGCGATCACGCTCTTCGTGCTCTTCGCGACGCAGCTCTTCATTACGAACGAGGCCGTGCGCCTGGTCTACGCGTTCGCCTACCTGGCTCTGTGCGTGGGCCTGCTGACCTGGAACCGCGCCGCCATCCCCGGACTGCTCCGTGACGCAAGCCTGGTGATGCGCGGGAAGGCCGCCTTCGACGAGCCGGAGGCCGCGCTCGCTAGCGAGCGCGATCGCCCGGCGGCGGAGCAGTAACGGCGTACTCGAGCGCATCCGAGAGCGCGAGCCAGCTCGCCTCGATGATGTCGGTCGAGCTCCCCACGGTCGTCCAGTAGCGCTCCCCGTCGGTGCTCTCGATGAGCACGCGTACCTGCGCCGCCGTGGCGGATTCGCTGTCGAGGATGCGCACCTTGTAATCGACCAACTTCACGTCCATGACTTTGGGGTAGGCGCCCGCCAGCCCTTTGCGCGCGGCGACGTCGAGGGCGTTCACGGGGCCGTTGCCTTCGGCGGCGGTGTGCGCCTGCTCAGTCCCGATGCGTAGCTTCACCATCGCCTCCGCAAGCATGTCCCCGCGCTGGTCATCGCCGCGCTTGTGGCGGTGGCGCTCGACAATCACGAAGTCCTCGATCTCGAAGGGACGGACGTAGCCCGGAAGCTGCCGCCGTACGAGCAGCTCGAAGCTCGCCTCGGCACCCTCGTACTGGAAGCCCTCGCTCTCCTTCTGCTTGACCACCTGCAGGAGCGCACGCACCTCCTCCGGGGTAAAGGGATAGTCGATGCCGAGCTCTTCGAGCTTCATCTGGAGGTTGCGCTGGCCCGAGAGCTCGCTCACGAGCACGCGGCTGGCGTTCCCCACGCTGGCCGGGTCGATGTGCTGGTAGGCATTCGCGTCCTTGCGGATGCCCGCCACGTGATACCCGGCCTTGTGGGCGAAGGCGCTCGCGCCGACGAAGGGCGCCTGCCCGTCCGGAACGAGGTTCGCTAGCTCGCTCACGTAGTGCGAGACCTCGGTCAGGCGCGCGAGTTGCTCGTCCTCGATCACCTCGATGCCCATCTTCAGCTTCAGGTTCGCGACCACTGTGAGGATGTCGGCGTTTCCGCAGCGCTCGCCGTAGCCGTTGACGCAGCCCTGCACTTGCCACACCCCCGCCTCGACCGCCGCGAGCGTGTTCGCCACGGCGAGGCCAACGTCGTCGTGACAATGGATGCCCAAGCGCACATCCGGCACTCGCCCCTGCACGGCCTCGATGCCAGCGAGGAGCTTGGGGGTGGTCATCCCCCCGTTCGTGTCGCAGAGCACGAGCCCATCCGCGCCCGCGCGGGCGGCGGTGGCGAGGCACTGGAGGGCGTAGTCGGGGTTCCCGCTGAAGCCGTCGAAGAAGTGCTCGGCATCGAAGAAGACGGTCTTCCCCTGCGCTTTGAAGTAGCCGACCGTGTCGGCGATCATCGCGAGGTTCTCCTCGTCGCTCGTTTCGAGGATGCGCTGGACCTGGTACTGGCTGGCCTTGCCCACGAGCGTCACGCCAGGGGTCTCGGCGGCGACAATGCTCTGGATGTTGGGATCGGTCTCGCAGGTGAGGTCGGGGCGGCGCGTGCCGCCGAAGGCGCTCACCTTCGCCTGGGAGAGCGTTACCTCGCGGAGGCGCTGGAAGTAGGCGGCGTCCTTCGGGTTCGAGCCCGGAAAGCCGCCCTCGACCCACTCGACGCCGAGCTCGTCGAGCTTCTGCGTGATCCGGATCTTGTCCTCGACCGAAAGCGAGATGCCCTCCATCTGCGAGCCGTCGCGGAGGGTGGTGTCGTAGAGCTGAACGCGGTCGGTGGGCATTGCGGGCGCCTTTCGGGGTGGCGGAACGGCCGGCGTGGGCCGGCTCCGAGGAAGGAGAGGCAGCGGGGGGAGGGGCGCTAAATCGCAGCCCCGCGGAGAGTCCGCGGGGCAGGTATCACCTTGTCCGGGATGGGCGAGAGCGCCATGGGCCGATGGTAGCACGCCCCTCGGTTATGTCCGAAAGCGATACGCCTGAGTGGCGCCACGCGGGGTCGGGGACCCGTCGCCCCGCAGTATCGTGGGGCGATGGAAGACCAGGAGACGCTGACGGCGGACCGCGCCGCGGTCCGCGGCCTCTGGCCCGATCTCGCCTGCGAGACCTTCGTGCCCATAGGGGACGGCTGGACCTGCCGGACTTATGAGATCGACCGCAGCTGGATCGCCCAGTTCCCGCGCAACGATTCCGCGGAGGAGACCCTGCTGAGCCAGCGGCGGGTGCTCCCGCTGCTGGCTCAGCGGCTGCCAGTGGCGATCCCGGCCCCCGTCGCCACCGCTCACAAGCGCCCCGTGGCGATGCTCTACCGGAAGATCGAGGGGACACCGGCGACCGCGACCGCCCAGGTCTCCTGGCCGGAGCAGCTGGGCGGGATGTTGCGGGCCCTCCACGACATCGATCCCCAGAGCGTCGGCCTGGTCCCGCGCTCGACTGCGGCGCTTCGGGCTAAGCGCAGCACGTAGCTCGATATCTTCGCCGAGCGGGTCCTACCACTCCTCGAGGAAACCGAGCGCGCGGCCCTGCGCGACCGTTTCCAGGACTATCTCCGCAACGACGCGAATTGGCGGTTCACGCCGACGCTGGCCCACGGCGACCTAGGGCCGGAGCACATCCTCGTGTCGGACGCGGGCGCGCTCGCCGGCGTCATCGATTGGGAGGAGTTGGCCGTCCAGGATCCCGCTACGGATGTAGCCTGGCTCCTGCTCGGTTGGCCGCCCATCGGCGCGCGTGTCGCAGCGCAGCTTCGCGTCGAGGCGGGTGAGGCCCTCACCCGGCGCGCCGCCTTCCTGTACGAACTGATGCCCTTTCACGAGGTCGTCTACGGCCTCGATTCGGACCAGCCGCTGTTTGTCGAATCCGGCCTTTCCGGGATCCGGGCACGCGTGGGCACGTAGCGCGGGCGTGCCCAACCATCTATGTGAAGAACGCGAGCGATGACTGCCCGCCCTTGGCACCCACCCGCAGGGATCCGCGCGCCCGTTCCTCACCGTCGGAGGGGGCGCGTCGGCCAGCGCGAGGAGCGGCGACAGCCGCTCGCTGCGGAGACGCGTTGGTCGAGGACCCCGAGAGCATCCCGGGGGCGACGTCCCTGGCGCATCAGCGCTCGTAAATCCCCACCAGCTCAGCGTCCGCGAGCGTGATCGACTCGATTGCGCCGATCAACTGCGCAGCGGTCGGGGTCGTTACAAAGCGGAGGGCGCCTTCCAGGGCGTAGAGCGTAAACACGTAGCGATGCTCGCCGCTGCCGGGCGGCGGGCAGGGCCCCGTCCAGCCGACGTCGTTGCGACTGTTGGAGCCGCTCGACCCGCTCTCCGCGCCTTCGGTCAGGCCGCCGAGGTCGCCCGGGATGGCGTAGAGCACCCAGTGGATAAAGCTGCCGCCGGGCGCATCGATATCGTTCACCACGAGGGCGAACTCCTCCGTCCCGGCAGGCACGCCGCTCCAGGCGAGCGGGGGCGAGACGTTCTCGCCCTCGCAGCTGAAGCGCTCGGGGATGGCCTCGCCGTCCCCAAAGGCCGCGCTCTCGATCACGAATTCAGGGACGGTGTCCGGAGGGCGGGTGGGGTCGTCGGATCCCGGAGGCGCGGTCGCGGTGGGCGCGGGGGCGGTAGCAGTCGGGCTGGGGGCGGGCGCGGTGGCGGTGGACGCCGGGGGAGTCGCAGTGGCTGAGGCGGTCCCTGCATCGGCGTCGCCAGCGCCGTCATCACCGCAGGCAGCGAGGGTGAAGACGAAGAGCAGCGCTAGCGCTGCGACGAGGGGCCGCATGCTTCACTAGCTCGCCATGCCGGCGATTCGCTTCTGCTTCTGGGCCACGTAGTCGACGAGAATGTATTCGCCGAGCTTGTCCGGCGTCGTGTAGAAGACGCGGCCTTTGTTGATCCGCGCCATTTGGTTCACGAACTCCTTCAGGTAGTGGTTTTGGTCCAGCATGAAGGTGTTGATCGTGATGTTCTTCTGGGTGCAACGCTTCACGGCCTTGAGCGTCTCGCGAATCGTGATCGGGCTCGGCGGGTAGGCGAAGTAGCTGCGGCCGCGTTCCATGTGGGCCGTCGGCTCGCCGTCGGAAATCATGATGATCTGGCGCGTGCCCTGGGTGTGCTTCGCGAGTAGCCGTTCGGCGATCATCAGCGCGTGGTGCATGTTCGTGCCCAGGACCGACTCGTCCCAGCGCACGTAGGGCAGGTCCTCCGGCTTGAGCTCCCGCGCGGTCGCGCTGAAGCCGATGATGTAGAGGCTGTCGCGCTGGAACTGGGACGAGATCAGATTATTGAGCGCGAGCGCGACCTTCTTGGCCGCCTGGAAGCTGCCACGTAGCGCCATCGACCAGCTCAGGTCGAGCATGATCACGGTGGCCGTCTCCGTGACCAGCTCGCTTCGCGCCACCTCGAAGTCCTCCGGCCGAAGGTTGATCGGCGTGCCGGGACCCTCGCGGTGCATCGAGTTCATCATCGTTTTCTTGATGTCGAGATGGAACGCATCGCCGAACTCGTACTTCTTCGTGTCGTCTGTCCGTTCGCCACCCTGACCGTTCTCGTGGACCTCGTGCTTCCCGAAGCTGTCGGCCTTGAGCTGGGCGTAGAGCTCGACAAGCGCCCGCTGGCCGATCTTGCGGGTCCCACGCGGGGTCAGCTCCCAGCCTGAGCCCTTCTTCCGGACATATCCCGCCTCTTCGAGGATCTCGAGGAACTTACGCAGCTCATCGAGCGTCTCGCGCGCCTCGGGGCCGAGCAGCTCTTCGAGCTGGTCGGCGTCGATGTCGTCGATCTCACCGCCGTACTGGGTGCGCTCAAGCTGGCGCTCGACCTCGTCGATCGACTGCATCTGCCCCATGAGCTGCATCGCGGCATCGAGGTCGAGCTGCTCCTCGCCACGGAAGGGGTACTGGTTCTTCAGATCTCGCAGCGGGTAGAGGTATTCGAGGTTGCGGGCGAGGTCGTTCATCCCCTGCTGGAGCTCTGGGTCGCCGATCTTGTCAGAGAGGAGGTCCTGGAGTTGCTGGCGCATGTCGCCAGGGAGGCTCCCCAGCAGGCTCTCCATCTGCCCCATCTGGTGCTGCATCTGGGCAATGAGCTCGTCGAGGGATTGGGGCGGGTTGTCCCCGAAGAGATCGCCGTACTGCTCCATGAAGCCGTCGAAGTCCGGCTCGTTGCCGGCCATCTTGTCCTGGAGCATCTGGCTGAGGTCGTTGGTCATGTTCTTCATGCGCTCGAGGTCCTCGGGCGACATGTTCGCGATCTGGCCGGAGAGGTCTTTGAAGAACGTGTCCATCATCGCCTTGCGCAGCGACTCAACCAGCTCGTTGAACTTCGCCTGCGCGTCCGGATCCATGAACTCGTAGTCCTGCAGTTTGCGGACCTGGCCGGCGGTGTCTTCGGGCAACTCCTTAAGGAAGTCCTGCTTGCGGTTGGCGATGGTGCGCAGCATCTCGGCGAACTCGTTCGGCGTGTCTTCGCCACTGCCCTGCTGCCCGCCGGCCTGAGGCTGGCCGGCCTCGGATTGGCTCCCCTGGGACCCCTGGGACCCCTGCGATCCGCGCTGCCGGCTCCCGGCCTCGCCCGCGTCGCCAGGCTGGCCCGCTTCTGGCCCATCGGCCTGCTCGTTGGCGGGCGGCGAGCCGTCGCCTTCGTCGTTTTCCTGATCATCTTCCTCATCCGCGCCGCTTTCGGGAGCCACGCCCGCGTCGCGCAGCTTCTGGTCGATCGTGCCGTGTTCCATTCCGAGGATCTCGTCGAGCTGCTCCCGGAGTTGATCGAAGACGGAGCTGAGATCGAAGCGGTCGAGCTGCTGGCGGCGCTGCTGGCGCAGCTGCTGAAGGAGATCGCGGAGCCCCTGGGTGCGCTCGCCATCGGGATTGCGCATGCCTCGCTGGAGGAGGTTGCGAAGCGCGTGCTGGAGGTCGCCGAAATTCATCAGGTCATCGGTGAGGTTGTCCAGGACCTGGTCGGGATCGAGGGGCGCCACCTCTTGGGTGCCGTCCCACAGCGAGTAGCGGTAACGCGTCGGCATCGGGCCTCCCGAAGGGGATCGCGCGGGACCGCCCTCGCCGCTACGGTACCGCACGCCCATGGGGGTCACAAACGAGGCGGGCATTGGTCGGGTCGGCGTCTTGACCCCCTCGACGACCGGCCCGTAGCGTGGCCGCCCTTCGAACCGAAAGCACGAGGAGCTCGCATGCGCCACGAAGTGAAGTACAGCCCCGCCTATGCCCTCGCCCTGATCGATCTGGATGCCGGGGAGAAGATCCAGGCCGAGACCGGTGCGATGGTGAGCATGTCCTCGACTATCGAGATGGAGACGAGCGCCCGCGGCGGCGTGCTTTCCGGCCTCCGCCGCTCCGTCCTCGGCGGCGAGAGCTTCTTCGTCAACACCTTCTCCGCGGCGCAGCAGCCGGGACAGGTCACGGTCGCCCCGGCGTTGCCGGGCGACATCGTCGCGCTCGAGCTGACCAGCCAAACGCTGATGGTGCAATCGGGATCGTTCCTCGCCGCCACCGACGAGATCACGATCGACACGAAGTGGGGTGGTGCGAAGACCTTCTTCTCGAAGGAAGGACTCTTCCTCCTCAAGTGCGAGGGCCACGGCACGATCTGGGTCTCGAGCTACGGCGCCATCCACCCGATCGACCTCGACGCCGGCGAGCCGTACGTCGTCGACACCGGCCACATGGTCGCGTTCGACGAGTCGGTGGGCTACAAGGTGGGCAAGGCGGGAGGCTGGAAGACGACGCTCCTCGGGGGCGAGGGCCTGGTCGTGAACCTCACGGGCCCGGGGCGCTTCTACATGCAGACACGCTCGCCCGATAGCTTCATCGAGTGGCTCGCGCCCAAGCTGCCAGGAAAGCGCGAGTAGCTGGCGCGCTGCGCGGCAGACCCAGTCGCCGAGGACCGCCGCGGCATTGGGATGCGCGAGGCTACCGTACGCCTCACAGGCAACCTAGGAATCGCTAGCTTGGCTCACGATGTCCACGAGCTGCTGGGCTAACAACTGCTCCAGTAGGTGTTCCATTGCTGAGACATCCAACGAGCCGGCGAGCCCTGCTGCGTCGGCCGCCTCCAACGCTTGGTAGTAAGGACCCTTGTCTCCTGATATGAGCTCCGGCACCGTCTTTTGCCCAGGAAGCAGGTAGCCCAGTTTGGCGCAGAGGATGAGATAAGACACGGCGCGCGACGTCCGCCCGTTGCCGTTCGAGAACGGATGAATCCAGTTCAGGCGCCACATGACGAAAGCGGTGAGGTGGAAAGCCGAGGCTCTTTCCCATTCGGAGCTCACGTAATCGCAGAGGTCCTCCACCAGCCGCGGGACAGCCCTCGACGGCGGCGGCTCGTGGGAAGACCCGCCGATTTCAATCGGGCCGGTTCTGTAGTTGCCCGGCCGTTTCTCCAGTCCATCAACAGCTAGCCGCTGCAGCCCGAGGATCATCGAAGGCCGAAGCCGAAAAGGGCTTATTGTCTCGGCGCATGCCTCCTCGATCAGCTCGACGACATGGTCGAACTGAAGGAGGCCATTCTCGGCCTCCTTCTCACTGATCTGCTCGTCTTAGAGATAGGGGAGCTGCTCTAGGTCTGTGTAGCGGCTATGCCGAACCACCTTCGCTGCCATCTTCCTCAAGGTTCTTCGCCGCTCGATCTACGGTCTCGCGAGTTACGTTCGGGTTCTCAATGTTCGTATTGCCATACGCAAAGCTGCGTCGCTGCTGTTCTCGATCAGCCTGAGACATGCGTATGCCGCCTGCCAACTTCAAAAGCTTCTTGAGGTGGATATCAGACATCTCGCTCCCCTAGCCTTGATAAGCGTAGCTGGGTTATACCAGAACAATCACGCCCGCCCCCGAGAGGAGAACGCCGGGGAGCGTTATTGCGTGGCCCTCTTCACCGGCCAAAAGGGCTTTCGTCAGCATCTGCATGACTGCCTCCTGCGGCCCAAGCCTACCGGCAAACCCGGGGCCTGTAGAGCGATCTCCGCCGCGCCGAGGCGGTCAGCAGCGGCGCTCGCTATCCTCGATCGCGTGATCGAACTGACGGACGAAATGCGCACGCACATCGGAGGCGCTCTCATGGAGGGCAACCCCGTGATCGCTGCGAGCGTCGAGGCGAACGGCCAGCCGACGATCGCCTTCTACGGCACCGCCCAGGTCCACAGCACCGATCAGCTCGCGATCTGGGTGCGGAATCCCGAGGAGGGATTGCTTCAGCGCCTCACCGCGAGCCCACGGATGGCCTTCCTCTACCGCAACCCGCAGCGCCGGATCGGCTGGCAGTTCCACGGCCGCGCCCGCATCGTGGACGATCCCGAGGTACGCGCTTCGGTTTTCGCCAACGCCCCGGAGCTCGAGCAACAGCAGGATCAGGAGCAGCTCGGGAAGGCCGTCCTGATCGATATCGACCGCGTGATCGCCCGCGGCATGACGCTCATGGAGCGCGACGACCCGGCGTAGACTCGCCGCGATGGAGTTTCGCTTCTCTGCGGAAGCGCTCGCCTTCGAGCGCGAGGTGCAGGCGTTTCTCGCGCGCGAATGGGACGCCTCCCTGCGGAAGCGGGTCGCAGCCACCGGGGATAGCTACGAGCTCGAGCGCGGCTTCCGCGCGAAGCTCGCGGAGCGGGGCTGGCTCACGCTTTCCTGGCCCCAGAAGTACGGCGGCCAGGAACGCAGCTACGAGGAGCAGTACCTCTTCCAAGAGGCGCTCAACTACGTGGGCGCGCCGACCGCCACGGTCGCCGTGCAGCAGGTTGGGCCCACGCTCATGGCCTACGGCAGCGCGGAGCAGCAAGCCGCGTTTCTTCCGCGCATCGCTCGGGGCGAGATCGAGTTCGCCCTCGGCTACACGGAGCCCGATGCCGGTACCGACCTCGCTTCCCTGCAGCTCCGCGCAATCCGCGACGGCGACGACTACGTGCTCAACGGCATCAAGCGCTTCACCAGTGCCGCGCATCGCGCGGAGTACGTGTGGCTCGCGGCAAGAACGGACCCCACCGCCCCGAAGCACCGCGGAATCTCCATGTTCCTCGTCGACCTAGCCACCCCCGGCATCACCGTGAAACCGATCTGGACGATGTCCGGCTCACGCACGAACGAGGTCTATTGGGACGATGTGCGTATCCCCGCGGACGCTCTCGTGGGCGAAGAGAACCGCGGCTGGTACTACGCCGCCCACGCCCTCGACTTCGAACGCGTCTCGATCTTCACCGTGTCCGGCGTGCGAGCGGTGTTCGACGCGCTCCTGGGCTGGGCCCGGGAGCGGGGGGGTCACCGGCTCACGCCCAATTGACCGGCGCTCGGTCGCCACTACGCTCGCCGACTTCAAGGTTCAGATCGAGGTGCTGCAGATGCTCGCCTACCGCAACCTCGGGATGATCAACCGGGGCGAGCACCCCAACCATGAAGCGAGCCAGGTGAAGGTGTTCAGCACCGAGCTGATGCAGCGCCTCCAGCAGGCCGGGACGAAATTGCTCGGTCCGCACGGCCAGCTGACTCCGGGCTCGGAGCGGGCGCCCCTCGGGGGCCGGATCGAACAGGGCTACCTGGCAGCGGTGATGCCCACATTCGGGGCCGGCTCAAACGAGGTCATGCGTACCATCATCGCGACGCGGGGGTTCGGGCTACCGCGCGCTTAACCGCTTCAGGAGAGAAGAGCCGAAAGGGCGAGCCCGCGCCAGGGCGGGCGGGGAGACGCTGCGGAAGCAGGCCCGCCCCCTCGGGGCCCCCAAGCCACTGTCCGATCGGGCGGTGGGAACGGCAGCCGCCGGAACAGCCTCGGGGCACGGTGGGATGGTCAGGCCCGCACGCCGGCCCCGTCATTGGGGAACGCCCGTACAGCACGAGTTTCGCCAGAAAGGATGGGAAGAACTGCTACAACTGCTTTTTCAACGGCGGGCGGCTGGATCTGTCCTAGTGGCAGCCCTGCCGCGGCGATCTGAGCGCGGCGATGACGCCCGCGCCTGATCCTCGCGGGCGGCCACCGAACTTCTATGAGCGCGTGTGGGCGTTCGTTGGGCTCGTGCCGCGCGCACGGGTCGTGACCTATGGCCAGGTGGCGCTGGAGCTGGGCGCCCCAGCTGCCGCCCGTGCCGTCGGCTATGCCCTCCGCGTCCTCCCCGCGGACACCGATGTCCCCTGGTGGCGGGTGATCAACGCGAAGGGCGCCATCAGCTTGCGCGGGCGCGGCCCCCAAGCCGACCTGCAGCGCTCACTCCTCGAACACGAAGGTGTCCGTTTCGGTGCGGACGGCACCACGGATCTACACGCCTATCGCTGGTGGCCGGACGAGGACTGAGGGGCGGTCAGCTCTCCTGCGAGTAATCCCAGGAGATGACGCGAGTCGGCACCACCTTGATGTAGGCAGCTCCCGGATTGGGCGAAGCGGGGAGATCCGCTTCGGGAACGCCCCGGCTGCGCGCCGCCTCCCGGCTCAGCTCGAGCATCTCCTCAGGCTCGTTAATTACGCTGGCGTCGCCCTGGACCAGCACCCCCTTGATGTCCTGCATCGTGCTCCCGCTCTCGAGGGCAAGGCTGACCTTGGGGTTGCGTTGAACGTTGAGCACCTTCTGCGTCGCGTCGCGGCAGCCAAGGTAGACCGCGTGGTCGACGCGGAAGTAGCCGATGGGCACGCTGTGGGGATAGCCGTCCCGGCCGATGGTCGTGAGCGTGATCCAGCCGGGGCGGCTGTCGAGGAATTCGTGCACCTCTTCTGGGCTGAGCTTTCCAGGCATCGTGCGCCCTCCGTCGCGGCAGCATACCCGGTCCGGGCGACCCTGAGGCGCGGGGCCGACTGCTACAATCGTGGGGCGGCGGCGCAGCCGAAACGCGCCCCGAGAGAGCGGACGAGACGCGAATACCGTGATCGTTGGCATCCTCGCCCTGCAGGGCGATTTCCGGGAGCACGCCGAGATGCTGGCGAGCATCGGACGGGACTCGGTCGAGGTGCGCAGACCCGAACAGCTCGGCCACTGCGATGCGCTCATCATTCCCGGCGGCGAGAGCACGACGATTGCCCGGCTCATCCGCCGCTACGATTTCCCCGCGCCACTGCGCGAGTTCTGTGCGAGCGGGAAGCCGGTATGGGGCACGTGCGCCGGCGCAATCCTGCTCGCCCGTAGTGTTGACGACCTCGACCGCCCCGGCCTCGAAGTGCTGGACATTGCCGTCTCTCGAAACGCGTTCGGGCGCCAGCGGGACAGCTTCGAGGCCGACGTAACAATCGCCCCTATCGACGGTGGCCCCTTCCACGCGGTCTTCATTCGGGCACCGCGGATCGAATCCGTGGGGGGCGGCGTGGAGGTGGTCGGCCGCCTGGCGAGCGGCGAAATCGTCGCTGCCCAGCAGGGCAATCTGCTCGCGACGGCGTTCCACCCCGAACTCACGAACGATCCGCGTCTGCACCAGTACTTCCTCACAATCGGCACCCGCGCGCGCAGCGCCAGCGGAAGCCGCCCGTGAGCGACGCCCAAGCCGAGCTCCTCAGCCCCATCGACGCGGCCACTTTGTGGCCGCAACTCCATCGCCTCGGGACCGAGGTGGCGGCGGTCCGCCTCGGCGAGAGCCTGCTCGTCCGCGCCGGTGTCGCGGCGACGGGTCTCACGCGCCTGCCCCGGATGCCGCGGACGATCCTCCTCGGCATTCGTAAGCGGCTCGGCTACCGGGGCGTTCTCGTCGCGCGGGAGCTCGCGGGCGGCCAGAGCTGGGAAGTCGTCTCACTGCGCCTCCACCGCGAGAAGGACGACGGCAGCGTGCAGACGTTGCTCGACGAGGCGGCCCGCGAGATCGCCCGGCGGGGAGGCCGGGGGGCCTTCCTGCGAATGCTGGAAGGGTCACCCCACCAAGCAGGGGCGACGCAGGCGGGATTCGCGGCGTACACGAGCGAACGGCTCTACGCGCCACCGCCTGGAGGCAGCAGTCCCGGCGGCGCAGGCCCGTTTCGGGAGGCGAGGGCAAGTGACGGTGCGGGAATCTTCCGCCTCTACTGCCGCGCTGTGCCGGAGTCCGTCCGGCGGCAGGAAGCGCTCACCCAGCAGGAATGGCGCGCCGTCCACGATCTCTACGGGGCCGAGCGCGAATTCGTGCGCGACGAAGGTGGCAGCCTCGTTGTCTGGTGCGGGCTCACGAGCCACGAAGCGCACGTGCTGCTCTCCGAGGGGGAAGGCGATCTCGCCGGCGAAGCGCTCGCCTGTATCGGGGCCCATCTGGGGGAGAGCGGAACGCTCGTCGCGGCCGGCTACCAGCCAGCCCTCGAGCGGGCCGCGCTGGAGCGTCGCTACCTCCCTCTGGGGCGCCGGCTCGTGCTGGGACGGCGCCTCGCGTTGTTGCGCCGCGCCGAGGAACGCGTTGCCCTCGCGGACACGTTCGCCGTTCCGCAGTAGCGTATGGCGATGACTGAGCCGGCCACCACGCTGCCCGAGCGGATCGTCACCGACGACCTCGACGCGCTCATCGAGACGCTGCCGCCACACATCGCGTCCAAGCTGCTGGCCGAGGAGGGCCGCGCCGAACTCCTCGAGGTCGTCATGGATCTCGGGCGCCTGCCGGAAGCGCGCTACCCCACCCGCGAGGTGGTGCTCAGCCACAACGACGTCTC
The DNA here is from genome assembly GCA_963577065.1 of Dehalococcoidia bacterium. GTDB lineage: Bacteria > Chloroflexota > Dehalococcoidia > Tepidiformales > Tepidiformaceae > CAUYXJ01. The sequence continues at coordinate 25,506 of CAUYXJ010000033.1, forward strand.
CGAAGAGGACCTCGAATTCGTGATCGAGCGTGTGGGTGAGTTCGGCGGCGATAACCGCGCCGGCATCGAGCGCACGCTGCACCGCATCTCCGGCATCCGCAATCGGCGGGGCAAGATCGTGGGTCTCACCTGCCGTATCGGGCGCGCCGTGTACGGAACGATCCGCATCATCGAAGAGCTCGTCATGAGCGGGAAGAGCATCCTCCTGCTCGGCCGCCCCGGCGTAGGCAAGACGACGATGCTGCGCGAGGTCGCGCGCGTGCTCGCCGACGAGGCGAACAAGCGCGTCGTCATCGTCGACACGTCGAACGAGATCGGGGGCGACGGCGATATCCCCCACCCCGCTGTCGGCGGCGCGCGCCGAATGCAGGTTGCGAGCCCTGCGCTCCAGCACGGCGTCATGATCGAAGCGGTCGAGAACCACATGCCCGAAGTCATCGTGATCGACGAGATCGGAACCGAGCTCGAAGCCACGGCCGCCCGCACGATCGCCGAGCGGGGCGTGCAGCTCGTGGGCACCGCTCACGGCAACACGCTCGAGAACCTCGTCGCCAACCCCACCCTTTCCGACCTTGTCGGCGGCGTTCAGTCCGTCACCCTCAGCGACGAGGAGGCGCGCCGCCGGGGCACCCAGAAATCCATCCTCGAACGAAAGGCGCCGCCCACCTTCGAGGCTGTGATCGAGATCCAGAGCTGGCATCGCGTGGCGCTGCACGAGGACGTCGCCGCGACCGTCGACGCGAAGCTGCGTGGGTTCGCCGCCCCGCCTGAGGTACGGCAGCTCTCCGGCGAAGGCGCGATCGACGTCGTGGCGGCGGAGGAGTGGGAGCCCCAGGAACGGACCGGCCGGGCAGACCCGGAGCGCTCTCAGCCGGCAGCCGTCGAGCGGGGGCAAACGAAGCCGCAGGAGGACCGCCTCCGCCTCTTCCCCTTCGGCGTGTCCCGAGGCCGGTTGCAGCAGGCGATTCAGGAGACGGACGTGCCCGTCCAGCTCGTTGACGATCTGCGCAACGCCGAAGCCCTGATCACCCTGCGACATTCGTACCGAAAGAAGCCCGCGCTCATCCGCGAGGCGGAGGAACGCTCACTCCCGATTTACGTGATCAAGAGCAACACCCTCTTCCAGATGGAGCAGGTGCTTCTCCAGTTTCGCGGGCAGCAGTTCCGGCGTGACCCCATCGCCGAGGCCTATCGCGAGACCGAGGACGCCATCGCGCAGGTGCTCACCGACGGACGACCGCTCGAGCTGGCGCCCGCGAACAGCTACATCCGCCGCGTCCAGCACGAGCTCGCGGGGCGTTTCAATTTGGACAGCGAAAGCTACGGCTCAGAGCCAGACCGCCGCGTGCGCATCCTCCCCGTGCCGCCGGTCTCGAACGGCCGTTGAGCAACGACGCGACCGCCGGGAAGGTCAACTCGGAACCGGAAAGAGAGGCGCACTTCATCGTCTTCGAGGGCGGCGAGGGCGCTGGCAAGAGCCTGCTCGCCGCCCGCATCGCGCGACGCCTCGAACGCGCGGGCGTGCACACGATCGAAGTGCGCGAACCGGGGGGCACGCCCGCCGGCGAGCAGGTCCGCGACCTCCTCTCGGAGCAGCTCACGCCTTGGGCGGAGGCGTTCGCGTTCCTGCTTGCGCGCGCCGAACTGGTCAGCCAGATCATCGGCCCCGCACTGGGGGCGGGTGCGATCGTGCTCTGCGACCGCTTCCGGGCGAGCACGATCGCGTACCAGGGGTACGGGCGCGGGCTGGACCTGCGCCGCCTCGCCGAGGCGAACGCCTCGGCGACGAGCGGCCTCGTGCCGGACCTCACGATCTACCTCGATGTCCCCCCGGAGGTCGGCCTGCGGCGGAAGCTGGGCGACGCCGAAGGACCGGCGACGGGACGTGAACAGCTCGCGTTCCACGAACGGGTGCGCGAGGGCTACCGCGCGCAGCTCGCGCAGGCGCCCCCGGGGACGTGGGTCGAACTCGACGCGACGCGCCCGCCGGAGGCCGTGGAGACAGACGCTTGGCGGCTGCTGGCGGACCGCCTCCGCCTCCCCGCAACCGGCGCGTAGGGGCCGCTGCCACGCTTCGGAACATTGACGAAGACGTAAGGGTTGCCGGCCCTTGAAGGGCTACTTCACGCGGACGTTCTGCTCACTGGAGAACGCCCAATACCGCATGCTCTGGATGGGGACGCTGTTCTCCTTCCTGGGCATGCAGATGCAGATCATCGCGCGGGGGTTCCTCGCCTTCGATCTGACGGGCAGGAACACTGCCCTCGGCGCCGTGATGCTCGCCTTCGGCATACCCAGCCTGGTATTCACGCTCTGGGGCGGTGTGCTCGCCGATCGCCTCCCGCGGCGCCGCACCCTCCTCGTCTCCCAATCCGTTATCGGTCTGAACGCGGGCTGGATCGCGTTGATGATCGCGCTCGGCCTGATCGAGTTCTGGATGCTGCTGGTCGCGAGCTTCGTCCAGGGCGTGGGCTTCGCCTTTATGGGGCCCGCACGCCAGGCGTTCATCGGCAACCTCGTCGGCCGCGAGGCGGTCGGCAACGCCATCGTCCTCCAGCAGCTCAGCATGAACGGAACGCGCGTCGTCGGACCGGCCCTCGCCGGAGTCTTCATCTCGATCTGGTTCATCGGCCTTGGCGGCGTCTACTTTATGACGACCCTGGGCTTCCTCATCGCCATCTACACCACCCTGCGCCTGCCACCGGGTGAGCCGGAAGCACGAACCGAGGCCACCTCACCGATGGCCGACCTCGTCGACGGCCTGCGTTACGTCCGCAGCCGCCCCTCCGTCGCGATCCTGATCCTCACCTCGTTCGCGCTGACGGCGTTCGCCTTCCCCTTCCAGTCGTTCCTGCCGTCCCTCGCCATCGACATCTACGACTCGGGCTCGCGCGGCCTCGGCGTGCTCTCGTCGATCCAGGCCGTGGGGGCGGTGATTGCGATCGTGATCGTCGCCGGAATCGCGAGCCAACCGCGCGCTTGGCACCTGCAGCCGGTGCTCGCCCTGGGCTTCGGGGCGGCGGTCGCACTGCTCGGGTTCGCCTCGAACTTCGTCATGGGGCTCCTTGCGATCGCGGTCGTAGGCGCCTTCTCGGCCGCCTTCCAGTCGCTCAACAACGCCCTCTCGATCTCGCTCAGTGATGGGCGTTACCACGGGCGCGTGCAGTCGTTGTCGATGCTGTCCTGGAGCCTCTTCGGGATCGCTTCGATGCCGATCGGCATCCTCGCGGACGCGATCGGGATTCGACAAACGCTGATGCTCATGGGTGCCCTGGGCGTCGCTGCCGTCTTCGTGCTGCGTTTCGTCGGCCAGCTCTGGGGGGCAGAGGAGGACCGCCACCACCTGCCCGAACCGGAGACCCTTCCGCGCGCCCACCCACGCGCCGGTGAACCCGGCCCGACGGCGCCCGCCCCCGGCGGCCCTTTGGTACGGTAGGGCGCGCGCCAACGGTCTTGCTGGTGGCGCTGGCGACCGTGAGCTGATGGACGAAAACCTCCCCGACGAGCGCCCCCAACGTCGCCGCGAGTACTCCGGCCCGGCCGCGACGTTCG
>CAUYXJ010000034.1:0-28602 GCA_963577065.1 Dehalococcoidia bacterium
TCAGGCTCGACGCCGAGGGCGCTTAGCCCCCGGTCACCGCAGCCCGATCAGGAAGGGCGGGCCGGTCGCGAGAGCGCCGGCCCGCCCTTCCTACTATCCGCGGTTAGCTCACGCCCTCGAGGAACGCGAGGACCTCGCGCGCGAACTCCTCGGGGTGGCCCGGCCAGTAGTTCGGCTCTGGGCCGGTGTGGAGGCGGCAGTCGGGCACGTGCTCCGCGAGCAGCTGCGCGGAACGAATCGGGTGCAGCGGATCGCCTTCATGGGCGAACACGATCGTGGGGGCGCTGATCTTCCCGTAGTCGGCCGGTTCGTGGGCGGGCGCGCTGAAGAGTCCCCGAATGATGTGGAAGGCGGTGCGAGGGTTCTGAGAGAGGAGCCAGTCCGCACGGCTCTCGATCTCGTCCGCGGTGGGGGCGAAGCCAGGAAGCGTCTTCGCCATCGCTACCGTTTCGTCGAGCCCGAACGACTCGACCGCCGTAGCAAGCATGTCGAGCATCTGCAGCGCTTGGCGCTCGTCTTCGCCGCGCAGCGAGCGAGGGCCGAGCGGTGGCGGCGCCATGATCACCAGGGCGCGCGGCACCTGCGGCCGCTCCACACCAACCCAGAGCGCGCTTGCCGCACTCATGGAGGCGCCCCCAACGATTGGCCGCGACCCCCCAACAAGGGTGGCGATGGCGATCATGTCCTCCCCCAACGTCTCCCAGGAGTAGGCGCCCGGATCTTCGGGCCCATCCGATTGGCCGTGCCCGCGCGCATCGAAAAGCAGGATCCGGATGCGCTCGGCGAGGAGATCGAAGGCGGACTGGTGGTCCCCGAGCTGTTCGATCGAGCCGAGCAGACCGTGACCGATGATCGCCAGGGGTTGGCCGGCGTCGCCCTGGAGGCGGTAGCGCAGTTCGAAGCCGTTGATCTCGGCGAACTGGTCGACCGCTGATGGGGGCATCCGGCTCCTGCGCAGAGGCACGAGGTTTGACAATCCTGCGCCCCGTCTCGGAGCATGATCGCTATCTGAACCGAGGGCTTGCAACCTGCAGGAAGATCCAGGCGAGGCCCTGAGGAGCGATCAGCTCGAGGCCTATCTCGAGCGCATTGGGCTCCACGAGCGGCCAACCGTGGACGCCGAAGGGCTGCGCGCGATCCAGCGCGCCCATCACTTCACGTTCCCCTTCGAGAACCTCGACCTCCATCTCGGGCGCTCCTACTCATTCGCGCTGGAGCATCTGGTGAGGAAGCTGGTGGGGCGCAGGCGAGGCGGATTCTGCTACGAGCTGAACCTGCTCATGGCGGCTGCGCTCCGCGCTCTGGGCTTCGACGTGGATTTGCTCGAAGGCCAGATGCGGCGGCGCGAAGGGGGCTTCGGCCCGCCCTACGACCACATGACCTTGCGGGTTGGACTCCCCGGTCAGGACTGGCTTGCGGATGTCGGCAACGGCGAAACCTTTCAGCGGCCCCTGCCCTGGGACGGCCGTTGGACACCCCAGGAGCGAGGTGGCGACTACCGTGTCGTGCGGCAGGAGGGCGGCCAGCCGGGCGGCGATCCCTTCGCTGCTTCGGCCACCGCCTGGCAGGTGGAGTTCCGCGCCAGCGAGGGCGCGGAGCGGGAGCTGATCTACTTCTTCCGCTCGGCGCCCATCCCGCCGCAAGCCTTTTGGCCGATGTGTGTGTTCCACACGACTTCGCTGAAATCGCCCTTCACGCGGGGGTGGATCGTGACCCGGCCGTTGGATGGTGGGGGACGCATCACCGCCTCGCGCGGACTGCTGATGACCACCCGTGAGGGGAAGATGGAGCGGCGAGCGATCGGCTCAGCCGGTGAACTCGAGACGATCCTCGCGAACGACTTCGGGATGCTGCCCGTGGGCGTCCCGCCGACCTGGTTCAGCCGGCGTGAGCGCTAGCATCGCTCAGGAGCGCGACCCCATCGCCGGCACGAAGCGCTCCGCCCACGATCACGCGCGCATAGGTGCGGCTCCAGCCGGGGTTCGTCTCCTGATTGATGCGGTTCGAGTCACGATCGTGGAAGTTCGCGCTGATCTTGCTGCAAGGCTGCGCATAGCCGGTGATCTCGATGACCACGTCGTCCCCGAGTCGGATCTGTCTCCCGGGGGCGACCTGATCCCAATCGAGGCCGGTGATCGTGATGTTCTCGCCCGCATCGCCGGGGCCGATGGGGTGGCCTTCCGCCTGCAGCGCCTCTAGACGCTCCAACGAAAACAGGCAGAGGGCTCGCTCTGGTCCACCGTGGTGCTCCGTATTCGCCTGGCGGTCGCCGCTCACCCCGAGGGGCCCGACCGCGGCCTCGGCGATCGGCCGCTTCGGCACGCCACCATCCGAGATGTTGATCTGCACTACGCGCGTCTGTGGTGTCACTGAATCCTTCCGCAAAGGTCTCTCACCGAACCGCGTCGGTCCTGGAGGGGCGCCCTCAGGATACCGATGATCAGGCTACTACCTCGAGAGGAGCCCTGTGGTGAGTGGGGATGTCGATTTCCTGGCCCTCTTGAGGGACGAGAGCCTGCAGCTCGCGATGTTCATGGCCTGTCCCGACGGGGTCATCGTCACCGACCCCGATGGTGACATGATCCTGTACACGGGCGCGGCCGAACAGCTTTTCGGCTACGAGCCCGTAGCGGCCCACAGTCGCAGCGCGAGCATGCTCTTTTCGAGTGAGGGCTACCACGAGCTCAGGACTCAGCTCGAGCAGGCCGGCATGGTGGCGAACCTCTCGCTCTCGGCGCGCAGCGGCCAGGGTCGCGCCTTCCCGGTGGCAGTCTCCGCGTCCCTGATCCGGGACCGCTCAGGGCAGGAGCTCGCCACGGTGATCTACGTTCGCGACAACACGAGCGTGCGCGCGATCGAAGACACCCTCCGGGACAACAATTCGCGTCTCAATTCGCTCGTTCAGGAGCTCGGCCACGTAGCTCGCCATGATCAGCTCACCGGACTGCTCAATCGGGGCAGCGCGTTCGAGGCCGCCGAAGCAGCGCTGCTCAAGGCTGCCGGCACGGCACCGTTCGGCGTGGCGCTCTTCGACCTCGACCGCTTCAAGCACGTGAACGACTCGTACGGCCACATCGTGGGCGACGAGGTCCTCAACGCGGTCGCCGCCGTCCTCGAAGCGGCGGTCCGGGAGGGCGATCTCATTGGGCGCTTCGGCGGCGAGGAGTTCATCGCGTTCCTGCCCGGCGCCACGCTCGGCGCGACGGCGGCCTTCGCCGAGCGCGCGCGCCAGGCCGTCAGTGACGCGCGCATCGCCGCTGCGGCCGAGCATGAGATCCGGCTGAAGATCTCGGCAGGGGTTGCCTCCATTCCTACCTGCGCGGATTCGCTGCTGGATGCAATCCGCGTGGCCGACGACCGCCTCCTGATGGCGAAGCGCAGCGGTCGTAACCGCGTGATCTCCCGGCCCTCGAGAGCCCATGGGGACGCCGCGTGACCGACGGCGGGCAGGACGGCGAGAGCCCCCTCCTCACGCAGATCGTGGCCCGAACCAGGGAGCTCGCCCCACTGAAGGTCGTGGCCACCAAGACCATTGCGATGGCGGAGGACAAGGGCTCGACGGCCATGGATCTCGCCTATGTGATCAGCTCCGACCAGGCCTTGACGGCGAAGCTCCTGCGCCTTTCGAACTCGGCCTACTACGGCTATTCGCGCCGTATCAGTAACGTCCGCGAAGCCGTGATCCTCCTGGGGCTGCGTACCGTCCGCTCGGTCGCGATCGCGACCTCTCTCATGGACGCGATGCGCGCGCCTGCGCTCGACGGCTTCGACCAAAACCTCTTCTGGGGCCACAGCGTCTGCGTCGGCCTCTCCGCCGAGATCATCGCGAAGCGGACGCGGGTGGCGCGGCCCGAGGACGCATTCACCGCAGGCGTGCTTCACGACCTCGGCAAGCTCGCGATGCTGATGACCGAGCCCGACCGCTTCGACGAAATGGTCGGCTGGATCGTCGATGACGGCGCACCGGCGCGGGCTGCGGAACGTGAAGCGTTCGAGGGGGTGACCCACGAGGTCGTGGGCGAGTTGCTGGCGCGCCAGTGGCTGTTCCCGGCGGCTCTCGCCGAAGCGATCGGAGGACACCACCCCCCGGCGCGACTGGATGCGACACAAACGTTGGCTGACGCGGTGGCGGCCGCGAACCTTTCCTGCAACCGTGCCGGCCTCGCCGCCGGCTTCGATTGGACCCGGGACGAGGAGCGCCGGATGGGGCATCGCCTGCCCGCGGGTGCCACCGAGGCGCTGAGTGGCCTGCCTGGCGGTATGTCCACGATTGAGCGAAAGGCGCGCACGTTCCTCCGACACGTGGCCGGTGGCCCAACCAGCTGGTTTGCCACCGAGGTCGGCCAAGAGGAACTGTCCGAAGGCGAAGCCGCCTAGGGCTATGCAGCGGGACAACTGTGCCGATCTTCAAGGCGGGGAGCGATGGCTGACAATCAATTGAAGCCCGAGAGCGACTTGGCCGCGGAGAGAAGCCGCGCGGCTCAGTTCGTACGTGTGACCACGGTGGCGCTCTGGTTCGCCGTGCTCGGCCTGATGTCCTGGTTCGCGCTCCGGGAGCCCTCCTCGGAGGCCGGCCTCCTCGCGCTGACCTTCGCCCTCCTGTTCGCCATCGTGCACGCGCAGTGGGGCCTGCGGCGCTGGGCCCACTACCGTGCGCTGCGCACGGTTTCCGGGCGAATGCTCAGCTCGGGGTACATCAGCGAGCTCTACGGCCTCCCCAACCGGAACTACCTGCTGGCGGAACTGCGCCGCGAGATGGCGGTCTCCCGGACCAGAGGCGAGCCGTTCATCCTGCTGCAATTTTCCTTCGACTCGCTGGACGAAGTCCAAGCGCGCCGCGGTCACGACTTCACAGAGCGCGCCGTCGGCGCGCTGGTCGAACTCCTGCGGCGCATCACGCGTGACAGCGACTTCATCGCCTATCTCAGCAACGCGCAGTTCGTGGTGCTTCTCAACGAGTGCACCGAGGATCAGGCGCAGTCGTACCTGCGGCGCGTCCCCGGGGCCATCGCCGTGAGCGACGGCCGGCAGATGTACGAGGTCCCGCTATCGGCGCGGCTCTGGCAGTACGACCTCGAGTCGATCTACGCGACGGATGTTCTCGCGGAAGTACAGACGTCACCTGCGCTGAAGCGCCTCGAAGCGTTGCCGTCCCCCGCGGAGGCGGCCTAGACCGCGTCCGGCCAACGGCAGTAGCGCGGCCGCGGACCAGCATCAGTCTCGATCCACTCGGCCCCGAGGCACTGCTCGATGTCGACTTCGAAGAACTCCAGCTCTGCATCGGGCCGTAGCGGGGAGGCGCGGCGTACGCGCTCGGCGAGCGCCTGATCAGGGATTCGGAAGGCGCGCCCCACCACCACGAACTCCTCGTCGTTCGGCGCGCCCAGGGGCGCATGCAGCGCCAGGCGCCCGTCTCGGCTCAGATCCTTGCGCTTCGGAGTCCCGGCGATCACCGCCAGGCACAGATGCCCGTCGACGAGACACGGCGAGATCGGCTGGAGGCGCGGCGCTCCCCACGCTGTGAGGGTCGCGAGATAGGCAAGGCCCCCCTGGCGGCCGTCTTCGAGGCCCGAGAGGCCGAGAAGCCTCGACCCCGTGACGGCAAGATCGGGCGCCTGCGCGGCGACAGTGCTCCAACTGGGCATGGGCTGACCTTCCGCCCGCTCACCGCGAGCTAGGGTCTCCCAAGGGGCCGTCAGCTGATGTCGCGATCGGTCACGGTTTCACGCGTACGCGGCCATCTTCCCGGGTAATGTCGAGCGTGCTCGGGGTCCCCGGATTGGGGCTACCCTCGGTCTCGCCGAGCACCCGGATCTCGGCGTGGATCCGGTCCCGCTCGATTTCGAGCAGGCCCACCGTTCCCAGCCGGTACTCCTTGTGGTGAGGGAGGGTCGGGCTGCCGGGATTGACGAACAGGACGTCGTCGCGGAACTCGAGCCGCTCCATATGCGTATCGCCGGCGATGAGGACGTCCACGCGCTCGCCCGCGAGGTGCTGCTCGAGCAGGACCGGGATCGGGCGCGACTCCGGCCGCAGCTCGTGCGTCATCCCCACGCGCCAACCCTCGAGGTCGAGCATCTGGCGATCGGCCATGCAGGGGTGCTCGAAGAGGTCGTTGTTCCCCTGGGCGATCAACACCGGCGCGAACTGCTCGCACCACTCGACCACGCTCGGCGCCGTGACATCCCCGGCGTGTAGAATCAGGTCCGCCGTCGCGAGGAAGTCGCCCGCCTCCGGCCCGAGTTCATCGAGCTGTCGAATGAGCGAGGGGAGATGGGTGTCGGCGATGAGCGCAACGCGCACGCGCGAACCGTACGGGAGGCGTGGGCGACGGCGCAAACGGTGGAGCCGGGGACGGTTCGGCTCCCCATCCGATCCTGACTGCGAGGGAGAGCTATGGCGCAAGAGCGGAAGGCGGCAATCGTCGGGATCCACGAGTACCCCCTGCGGGTCGCTCCCGGAGTCTCGGCAACCAACGTGAAGGTCGATTCGATTCGCGCAGCGATCGCCGATGCGGGGCTGAAGTGGGGCGACATCGACGCGATCTACGACGCGCAGGACGGCGAGATCGGAGGCGGTCTCCAACTCGCCGCCTACCTCGGCCTGCGTCCTACGGTCCTCGACACCACCCAGGTCGGCGGCTCCTCCTACGAATTCCAAGCGGCCCACGCCATGCGCGACATCGCCGCCGGCAAGTGCAACGTGGCCGTCCTCAGCTACGGCTCAACGTCCGCCTCGAACCGTGTCGCCATCGGCACCGGCGGGGGGCGCGGCGTGGGCGGCCCACCGACGTGGCAAGGCAACATGGAGTCGCCCTACGGCGCCACGCTCATCGCCAACTACGCGATGGTGAAGCAGCGCCATATGCACGAGTACGGCACCACCGACGAGCAGTTCGCCGGTATCTCCGTGGCGACCCGCCATCACGCGATGCGCAACCCCGAGGCCGTGAAGGCGATGACCGACCTCGAGTTCGTCGGCGTCAACGAGATCACGCCCGCGGACGTGCTCGACTCCCGCATCGTCGCGGACCCGCTGCACCTGCTCGAGTGCTGCATGATCAGCGACGGTGGTGGGGCGGTCGTGATCGCATCCGCCGACGTGGCGCGTAACTGCAAGAAGCCCCCCGTCTGGCTCATCGGCGGGGGCGAAGCGACGAAGTACCGCGAAAACGGCGGCGACATCACCACCAGCGCGGGCGCCCAGAGCGGCCCGATCGCGTTCGGCGAGGCGGGCGTGAGCCCCGACGAAATCGATATCGCCATGATCTACGACTCGTTCACGATCACGGTTGCCGTCTGCCTCGAGGACCTCGGCTTCTGCAAGAAGGGCGAGATTGGCGACTACGTCGCAGACGCGCGGCTCGCCTTCGACAGTGGCGAGGGCCCCGCCCTCAACACGGATGGTGGCGGCCTCTCCTCGAACCACCCCGGCATGCGCGGCATCTTCCTCTTGTTGGAGGGCGCCCGGCAGCTGCGCGGCGAATCGACCTCGCAGGTGCCGGAGGCGAAGCTCGCCGTCGCCCACGGCAACGGCGGCCTCCTCGGCGGCACGCACACGGGCGGCACCGTGATTCTGGCGAAGGACTAGGACGATGGCGAAACGACCCCAACCGCGATTCCCCGAGGCGAACACCGAGCACTTTTGGGAAGGTGCCCAGCAGGGTGAACTTCGCTACCAGACCTGTGACGACTGCCGCGAGGTCGTGTTCTACCCCCGTGAGCACTGCCCCCAGTGCGGCTCCGGGAACCTCAGCTGGAACGTCTCCAGTGGCGAAGGCACGGTCTACACGTTCTCCGTCGTGCGCCAGAACCGCATGCCGGGCTTCATCGACCTCGGCGCGTACTCCGTCGCCTACGTCGACCTCGACGAGGGCTTCCGCATGATGAGCAGCGTCGTCGGTGTCGACGACCCGACGAAAGACATCGCGATTGGGCAGCGCGTCAAGGTCGAGTTCGAAGACCAGGAAGAAGGCGACTACCCCATCCCCGTCTTCCGGCCGATCTAGGGCAGACAGAGACCTTCTACGAAGGCGGCTGTCTCCTGGAGAGATGTACGCCAACTCCGGAGGACGACGTAACTTACGTTGCTGTCCTCCCCATGAGCGATCTTGTTCTTGTTAGCGACGACAGAGTTGAGCGCGTCCCTACGCGCCGGATCGTCGCCGAAGAAGGTCTTGAGGTCGTTCCCCCACTCCTGGTCGAACGTCGCTAGCAACTCCTCCAGACGCCCGGCCTTGGGGTTCTGGAATCGGTCAGTCACCCACGAGGCTGCTCGCTGCAACCTCCAATCACCGTGCGTCAAGGCGTAGTCTCTCAGCACATCCTCGACGAACGCCTCAGCAAATCCACTTAGCAGCACGCACAGATGTTGGGACAGTAACGCCTGGAGCGAAGGCTCCCAGCCGTTAGCTTTGATTGTTTCCTCGGCCAGGGTAAACGCGGCGTTGAGCTTCGTCCTACGCGACTCGCGGTGCTGCGCGGGCATCGGACCTCCGACTACACATTAGCGAACGCCTTGGTAGCGAGGGAAACTCTGCGCTTGACGACCAACGTGTCAGAGGTCGACCGCACGTAGGCGTCGCGGCAAGCCTTACGGCCCAGCAGGCCCCTATACGCCTCGTCCACAGCGGCTGCGTCGGGTTCCTGATCCTTCTCGAGCAGGCGGCAAGCTAATCCCACCATGACCGAGTCAAACACGGCGGCGTTCAGGTTCCTCTCAGGGCGGAAGGGGCGCTCGCCGAGGGAATGCGAGACCGCTGCGACGGTCCGTTCGAAGAGACTGCACAGTACCTGGATCTTCGCTTCATCAAACACCCTCCCGTCCCGCATGTACCGGTTGAGGAACTCCGTCATCGGCCGTTCGTAATCATCCGTCCGCTCAAATAAGGCGAAGAACCGCAGGATCAATTCCTGATCCTTTAATCGAGGGGAAGGAGGTCCGTAGACTCTACGCCAGATCTCGTTCTGGTTTGCGGATTGTAACAGCCGGTCAAGCGCCCCTCGATAGACGACGGAGCGTATTTCTTGGGCCTGCAACTTAGCTCCAGTTGAGTTGATACGCTCGAACAGATGGTACACACTCAAGTCCCCCTCGGGGGTCTCTTGGCGGACGACAGTTGCATGTATGATCTGATCGTCCAGGACCCGTCTGTCCAGATCCTGGAGCTCCTTATAAGCCTTCCCTGCGAACTCTAGCTCGACGGGCTAGTACTTAGACAGCTGTCTCGTAGGGAGGCGAAAAGGTCCCCCCTGAAAGTCGTTGTTATAATACGCCACCAAAGACCTGAGTCTCTGCTGACCATCGACGACGAGAAGCTTCTTCGACGTTGGCTCAACGTAGAGGAAGATCCCCGGGACGGGAAGACCCAGAAGAAGGGACTCAATGAACCTCGACGCATCGGAGCGGGACCAGACGAAACCCCGCTGCCACTGCGGGACTTCGATATCGCCCGCTTCGAATCGCTTCACCAGGGCGTCGACCGGGTAGTCCGCTCCATAAGACGTGATATCGAACCTGGGCAGCACATCGACGGCCCGCCGATCCTCGTCGGCGGCCTCATCAACCACCTCGATACCAGGGTCTCGTAATGCTGTGGCTTCGGTCATGGTGATGGCCTCCGCAGATTAGCCTACGCAGCGAGGGCACCGGGTCGCCAGCCCTTGCGGTCGACGGCGTCCCCGCGTGAAGATCATGGTGAGGAGCGCAAGATGCCAACAACGCTTTTTCGGCTCAAGGTCTCGGCGGAGAAGCAGTCTCAGTTCGAGGAACTCACATCGCAGCTGGTGCGCGATGTCGCTGCGAACGAGCCGAGCGGCATCTTCGAGTACCGGCGGGCGATCGATGACCCCCTCACGTACGTCCTCTTCCTTTCGTTTGACGACGAGGAGGCGTTCCAGCACTACTCGACCGCCGACTACCACAGGGGCGCGTCGGGCCAGATCATGGAATGCCTGGCGGAGTCGCCAGTCGGAGACCAGCTCGAGCGCTTTTGATAAAGACCGCTCGACTGCTCCGCCTATGCGGCCTTTGGCCGCTCCGTCTCCGCGCTCGCTCTTAGTTCACCGCTCGATTGCTCCGCCTGCGCGGCCTTTGGCCGCTCGGTCTCCGCGCTCGCTCCTAGTTCCGCGCTCGACTGCTGCGCCTCCGCGGCCTTCGGCCACTCCGTCTCCGCGCTCGCTAGAAGGCTCGCGCGGCGGCTTCGCGGCCGGCGATGCGGCCGTAGACCGCGCCGCGGATGACCGAACTGGCGCCGGGGTAGTTGTCGTAGAAGAACTCGCCCATCGGCTCGCCCGCTGCGTACAGGCCGGGGATGGGGCGACCGGCGGTGTCGTACACGCGGGCCCGCGGATCGCACTTGAGCCCACCGAAGGTGAAGGTGATCCCGCCGGTCACCGGGATGGCGAGGTACGGAGGCGTGTCCAGGGGCAGGGCCCAGTTGCTCTTCGGCGGCGTGATCCCCCGCGTGCCCTTAGCGTCGAGGCGATCGAGGTCGTAGTCGCCGTCTTGGACGGCGGCGTTGTAGCTCGCAACTGTCTCCAGCAGCTCCTCCGGCGGCAGATCCATCGCGCGCGCGAGCGCCGCGATCGTCCCCGCCTCGACGGGCGGCCCCACCGGACGCCAGGCGCGCGCGAACTCCTCACGCTGGTAGGCACGCTGATCGAAGAGGCACCAGGCGCGGCCCCCCGCTTCCTCGATGATGCGCTTGCTGAACTTCACGTAGGTGTGGTCGCGGAAGTCCTCGCCTTCGTCGATGAAGCGCTGCCCTTCCCCGTTCACGAAGATGCCCATCTGGTAGTTGTAGAGCGCGGTGACACCGCACTCGATCAGGGGCGAACGCGCGTCCAGGACCGCTGAGTGGTAGTCGCCCCATTGCCCTGCCGGCGCCGCTCCGGCAGCGAGCGCCATCACGAGCCCCTCGCCGGTGTTGAAGCGCGAGCCCCGCAAGATGAGGGAGTCGGCGAAGCGGCCGAGGTAGCGGACGCGCATCTCGACGTTCGCCTGGAAGCCGCCGCAGGCGAGGATGACCCCGCCCCCGGCCATGAGGTCGACCACGCCTTCCGGACCGCGGCAGCGCACACCCACCACGCTTCCCGATTCGTCCAGGATGAGGTCGGCCGCGGCCGACTCGTAGCTCGCGGGCACGCTCAAGCCCTCGAGACGGCGATAGAGCAGGTCGACGAGGCCCTGGCCCCCCGCCTTGGGCATGCGCCGGTAGCCCGCGGTGTGCGGGTACCCCGCCTCCCACTCGACGCCGAAGTCCGTGAGCCAGTCGATCGCGTCGGCCGCTTGCTCGCAAAGGGTCCGCACGAGGTCCGCGTTCGCGCGGCCGCTCGAAATGCGCATGAGGTCGTCGAACATCTCGTCGGCAGAGTAGTCGCGCGGACCGAATTCGTCCGCGGCGTGAGGGAAGCGCATCTGCGCGTCCGCGAAACGGGTGTTGCCGCCCCGTTCGGCAGCGGGCGCCTTCTCCACCAGGACCACGTTCGACTCAGCGCCTTTCGCGCTCAGCGCTGCGGAGAGACCGGCGATCCCACCGCCAACCACGACGACATCGAACTCGAAGCGCTGCGCCGCCCCCGCCGAACCCACCACCACCGGCATAGGCCGACTATACGAGCGGGTTCACCGCCTACCAGGTATCGATGTTCTGGCGCTTCTTCCCCTCACGCCGAGGGGGCGGGGGCACCGAGCGCATCGCGCTGCTGATCCAATAGCGCGAGTCCATCGGGTCGATCACGTCGTCGACGCCGAAGGAGACGCCCTGGTTCAGCGCCTTGCCGCGTTCGTAGGCCCGCTCCACCAGCCCCTCGTAGCGCTCCATGCGCGCCTGGGGATCGTCGATCGCGGCGAGCTCGTTGCGGTAGCCGAGCTTGACCTGGCCCTCGAGTCCCATGCCGCCGAACTCGCCCGTGGGCCAGGCCACAGCGAAGAACGGCTCCTTGGTGTTGCCGCCGGCCATCGCCTGGGCACCGAGCCCATAGCCCTTACGCAGGAAGATCGTGAAGTGGGGCACGCTCAGGTTCGCCCCGGTCACGAAGAGGCGAGCGGAGTGACGGGCCAACGCGGTCTTCTCGACCTCGGGACCGACCATCATCCCGGGCGTGTCGGCGAGGACGAGGATAGGCAGGTCGAAGGCGTCGCAGAGCTGCATGAAGCGGGCCGCCTTGTCCGCGCCGTCGCTATCGACCGCACCGCCGAGGTGGGCCGCATTGTTGGCGATCACGCCCAGGGGCCGGCCCTCGACCCGGATCAGCGAGGTGACCATGCCCACGCCGAACTTGGGGCGCAGCTCCAGCACCGAGTCGGTGTCGGCGAGCGTTTCGATGATCTGGCGCACGTCGTATACACGAAGCCGGTTCTCGGGCACGAGCGCGCGCAGTTCGCGCTGGTCGGCGCAATCCCAATCAGTCAAGGGCCCCTGGAAGTAGGACAGGTACTGCTTGGCGGCCTGCACGGCCTCGGCCTCGTCCGCAACGGCAATGTCGACGACGCCGTTCGGGACCTGGACCGACATCGGCCCGACCTCCTCGGGCGTGAAGACGCCGAGACCGCCGCCCTCGATCATCGCGGGGCCGCCAAGCCCGATGTTCGAGTTCGCCGTCGCGATGATGACGTCGCAGCACCCGAGCAGGACCGCGTTCCCGGCAAAGCAGCGCCCGGAGGTGACACCGATGACGGGGACGAGCCCGCTCAGCTTCGCCATCGTGGCGAAGGTAGGCGTGTCGAGCGGGCGATAGCCGCCGATCTGAGGCGCCTCCGCGGAATCGCTGCCACCCTCACGGCGGCCGCCCGTACCCGCGCGGCCGCCACCGCCCTCCGTGAAGAACACGACCGGCCGTCGCCATTTCGTCGCGAGCTCGAGCATGCGGTCGGTCTTCGGATGGTTGACCGCGCCCTGGGTGCCGGCGAGGACCGTGTAGTCGTAGGAGAGCACGACGGTGCGCGCGACCTCGTCGTCGAAGAACTCGCCGTTCACCGAGCCAACGCCCGTGATCATGCCGTCGGTGGGGAAGCGCCTGATCACCTCGTCGAGAGGCAGCCCGGTCCCCGGCGTGAGCACGAGCGAGCCGTGCTCCGCAAACGTCCCCGGATCGCAGAGGTCGTCGACATTCTCACGGGCGGTACGCTGCTTCGTCTTGCGGCGCTTTTCGACGGCGTCCGGCCGGGCGGAGTCGAGGGTGGCGGCGTGGCGCGCCTGAACCTCGGCGAGGTCGGGCCGAATCGCGTCGAGATCGACCTTCTCCGTGACCAAATCCGCGCCGGCATCGACTTCGCCCTCGTCGAGGAACGCGAGCGGGTGACCCTCGTAGACGGTGTCCCCGACCGCCACGGTGAGTTCGCGGACGACCCCGCTCGAGCGAGCGTGGACCTCGTGCTCCATCTTCATCGCATTCATCACGAGGAGGAGCTGGCCCTCGCGCACGGGCTCCCCCGCCGCGATCTCGATGCTCACGATGGTGCCTTGAATCGGCGCGCGCACCGCCACCGTCCCCTCGGGGCCCTCGAGCGCCGCATCCAGAGGGTCGGGCTCGCCGATAGGCGCGGCCGCCGCCGCGCCGTCTTTGCCGTGCGAGAGCACCGCGAGGGGGTCGCTCGTGTCGACGGTGGCGCCGGCCTGGCCGCTGACCGCAGCAGCCCCAGTTCGCTGAGAAAAGAAGCGCTGGGGGTGGTCGGCGTTGATGGGATCGACGAGGGCCGCGACGTGGTCATCGACGAAGCGGGTGTAGACGCGACCCGCGGCGAGGTCGGGATGGACCAGCAGCGTCTGCAGGAGGGCGATGTTCGTGGCGATGCCCTCGATCTTGAAGTCGCCGAGCGCGCGGTAGGTACGTCGGAGGGCGTCGCCCAGGTCGGGCGAGGGCGAGTGCCCCACGACCTTCGCCAGGAGCGAGTCGAAGCTCGGGCTGGAGCGATAGCCGGCATAGCCGAAGGAATCCGTGCGCACGCCCGGGCCGGATGGGATCTCGAACGCCGTGAGCATCCCGCCCGACGGCCGGGTGCTGCCGTCGGCCTCCATCGTCTCCATGTTGACCCGCGTCTGGACCGCGAAACCGCGCGGTGCGGGAATCGCCGCCTGCGGCAAACCCAGCTCCGCGAGCGAGCGCCCGCCCGCCAGTTCTAGCTGCAACTGGACCAGGTCGATCCCCGTCACTTCCTCTGTCACGGTGTGCTCGACCTGCAGGCGGGCATTCGTTTCGATGAACCAGAACTCGGGATCCCCGCCCGCCGGTTCGGCGTCGAGGAGGAACTCGAACGTGCCGAGGCTGCGGTAGCGGCTGGCCTTTGCGAGGCGTACAGCGGCCTCGGTGATGCGCGCTCGCAGCTCCGGGGCGAGCCCCGGGGCGGGCGCGATCTCGATTATCTTCTGGTGGCGCCGCTGGATGCTGCAGTCGCGCTCGCCGAAGTGGCTGATCGCGCCTTGGTCGTCCCCGGCGATCTGGACCTCGATGTGGCGCGCCCGGGGGACGAGGCGCTCGACATAGAGCTGCGGATCGCCGAACGCCTGCTCCGCCTCCGAGCGACAGCGCTCGTAGGCATCATCGATCTCCGCGGAATCGGCGACCATGCGCATGCCGCGCCCCCCGCCACCTCCCACCGCCTTGATGAGCATGCCCGCGCCCGCGGGGAGGCCCGCGAAGAATTCGCGGGCCTCGTCCACGCTCACCGCCGCGGAGACGCCGGGCACCACCGCAACGCCGTGCTCCTCGGCCAGTGCCCGCGCCTCGACCTTGGCCCCAAACAGCGCGAGCGTTTCGGGGCGGGGGCCGACGAACGTGAGCCCCGCCTCTTCGCAGCGACGGGCGAAATCCGCGCGCTCGGCGAGAAAGCCGTAGCCGGGGTGGACGGCGTCACAGCCGGCCTCCCGGGCGACAGCGAGCAGTTGCTCGATATCGAGATACGCGGGCACGCCCCGGCCATCGAGGGGACGGGCCAGGTCGGCCTTGCGCGTGTGCAGGTTCTGGGCGTCATCCTCGGAGAACACGGCGACGGTGCGGATGCCGAGCTCGCCGGCGGCACGGATCACGCGAATGGCGATCTCGCCGCGGTTGGCGACCAACAGACTCTGGACGGGCACGGGACTCCTCCGGGCACGATCGGCCGGCCGGCTCACGCACGCGCGGGGGCGCCGCCAGCAACGCTCGATCCTACACGCCAAGGCTTGCGCGCTCAGGAGCATAAGTCGAGCGAACGCGGGCGGGTATCATCCGCTCGCGCAGGACAGCCGCCCAACCGAGGCGGCCCGCGATGGGAGCGACCGCGATGACCGAACCGACGACCGAGTTGACCTCTGACGATCTGGAACGGATGTCGCGCGAACTGCGCAACTGGGGCCGCTGGGGCCCCGAGGACGAGCGCGGCGCGCTCAACCTGATCACGGATGCGAAACGCGCCGATGCAGCCTCTCTCGTGCGCGACGGCGTGACCGTCAGCTGCGCGCAGCCCCTCCCCGTATCGCCCGCCCCCGACAACCCCACCCCGGTGGCCCACCACATGGTCAGCGGCGGCGACGCCGTGGACCCGAAGAGTCGCTTCGGCATCGCCCGCGACTACTTCGCAATTGCCCCCCACGGCATGGCCACCACCCACCTCGACGCCCTCTGCCACATCTTCGTCGAGGGCAAGATGTACAACGGCTACGACAAGTCCGAAGTCCGTACCGACGGCGCGCAGCGCAACAGCATCATGTCGGGCAGCGACGGCATCGTCAGCCGGGGCGTCCTGCTCGACATCCCCGGGTTACGCGGCATCGACTGGCTCGAGCCCGGCGATCCGATCACCGTCGAGGAACTGGGCCAGGCCGAGGCGCGCCAGGGTGTCCACGTCGAGGAGGGTGACATCCTGCTCGTCGCGACCGGACGCGACGCGCGCCGGGCGCGGTTGGGGCGATGGGGACCCCCGGAGGGGTTGGCGGGGCTCTACGCCGACTGCCTGCCCTGGGTGCACGAGCGAGGCGTGGCCGTGCTCGGCGGCGACGGCGCCAGCGACCTGATGCCGAGCCGTATCTCAGGCTGGCCCATGCCCTTCCATCAGATCGCGATCGTCTCCATGGGCATCCATCTGATCGACAACATGCAGCTCGATCGGCTGCTCGCGGCCTGCCGCGAGCGGGAGCGCTGGGAGTTCCTGTTCGTCCTTGCGCCGCTCCGGCTGGAGCGAGGCACGGCCTCGCCCCTCAACCCGATCGCCGTGTTCTAGCCTCGACGCAAGCGGCCGCCGTAGGTCGCCGGGCTCCGCGCTATTTCTTCTTCTTCGGCTTTTTCTGCTTTGGTGGCATTGCGCCGACGTGCGCTACGGCCTTCTCGATCCATGGAGCGGCGGCTGCAGGATCCCAGGTTTCAGGAAGCTCCACGTAGCTGCCCATCGGACGCTCGGCGGGCCCGAACGGGCCGGCGCCGGGCTCCTGGAGCAGAGCCTCGGCATCGGACTCGGACAGCTTCACGCCGATGGACGAACCGAACAGGCCCATGAACATGTTGTCGTTCACGAAGCCGCCGAGGTTCCCAAACATCGGCTTCACGTCGACGCCGGCGGCGTCCGGAACGAGCGCGCGAAATCGAGCCTTGTCTTTCTCGGAGGGCCTAGGCACTTCCATTGAGCAGCTCCTTGAGCCTGGCGTAGTCCTGGTTGATGTTGCGGACGACCATCCTCTTCGCGAACGGATTGAACAGCTTCATCAGCCCGGTTGGTGCGCCTCGGATGGTCGCGTTCAGGGTGGTTCCGCCGTCGGGCCCTGGGAAGACCTCGCGGGCGATGTCCAGTGGGAGCGTGCTCTTGAACGTCTTGATTCGTAGCTTCCTGCCCGGTTCGTACTCGACCACCTCGAAGGACGAGACGATCGGCCGGCCCATGAAGCGCGCGACCTGGTCATAGGTTGAGCCGAGCTTCAGCGGCGGCTCACTCGTCCAAGTGCAACTTTTCTGGCCCAGTTGCCACTTGGGGTTATTGGTCCAGTCCGCCCAGAAGTCGAAGACCGTATCGGGTGGCGGTTTGACGTCAATCGAGACGCGAACCTCAATCATCGGGACTCGTCCTGGCCGGGATGGGCGCTGAGCGCGCCCGTGAGGTAGGTGACCATGTGCGTGACCTCGCGATCGATTGTCTCTGGTGTGATCGATGTCTCCGGGTCGCTCAGGAAAGCGCCGAGGAGGCCGAAGACGCCCCAGCGGATTCTCCACGCGATT
The DNA here is from genome assembly GCA_963577065.1 of Dehalococcoidia bacterium. Taxonomy (GTDB): domain Bacteria; phylum Chloroflexota; class Dehalococcoidia; order Tepidiformales; family Tepidiformaceae; genus CAUYXJ01. The sequence continues at coordinate 17,187 of CAUYXJ010000034.1, forward strand.
TCGGTGACCCCGATCTCCGGGAGCGAGGCCTGCAGATGCGGGAGGAACTTCGCGGCGACGGGCGAGAAGCTGGCCTCGACGAGCGACTTCACAAAGAGCGGTGGGCGGCTGTAGATCAGCCCTACGAGGGCGGTCGCCGCCGCGCTTCTCGAGGCGACATCGACCACGGCCTCGAAGTCCGGCCGCACCAGCGCGTTCACCAGCTCGTCTAACTCGAGCTGTCGATCGACCGCCGCCTCTTCCAGGGTCGACAGCAGCTCAAGTCGTCGCCGCTGAATCGGCTCCAGAACTCGAGCGAGCACCGCTGCCGCCAGCTCTTCTCGCGAGCCGTAGTGGTAGTGCACAGCCGCAGGGTTCGCTCCGGCGGAGCGCATTATCGAACGCAAAGACGCCGCGTCGATCCCGTGCTCGGCAAAAGCCGCCTCTGCCGCATTGAGCAGAGCCGTCGTCGTCCCTCGTTCAGTCACTTGATTCAAACATATGACTGAGCTCCGAGAGGGGTCAATCAAGCGACCGCAGTCTTCGAGGACCGCCCGGCGACTACGGCGTTCGACCGCGCGGTCCCGCGCGAAGGGCCGCTGCGCCGATCTCCGGCCCGCCGCGCCCGTGGGCGTGTCGCAGGCTTCCGCCTACCGCGATTCGAAGTGGGTGTGCTTGCGGAAGATCGGTGCGGCCAGCTCCGTAGGCCAAGCATCCGAGATGAGGTCTCGCACCCAGAGGTTCGGGAGCTGAAGCGCTTCAGCGCGCGTGACCCAGCCGTGGTCGAGAAACGTCGCGGTGTCCTCTTCGTCGGCGAGTACCACCTCCTGAGGCCAAGGCTCGGGCCTTGCGAGAAACTCCAGCCCGAGGCCAACGAGCCCGCCGGCGGTGACCCACTGCTCGACGGCGACGAGCCGCCCGAGCGTGACGCGCAGACCGACCTCCTCGAGGACTTCGCGGCGGGCGCACTCTTCGACCGTCTCCCCCAGTTCGAGCCCGCCACCGGGGACCGTCCACACGCGCTCGCCGAAGCGCTCCTGCTCGATGAGCAGGAGCCGATCGTCTGGATCCAGGATCAGCGCACCCGCACCGAGGCCGAAGCGGGGCCGGTCGCGCCAGCGCACACCCGACTCGGGCTCAGTCACCGCGCATCTGACCCGCCGGTTGAAGTGCCTCTCGCTCGGATGAGATGGCTCCAACCCAGCGATTGCATCCAAAGACAGTCAGCCGATGCTCCTCGCCATGGATCGTCTTCAAGACAACGGCGTTGAACCACATTGGGACCAATCCGAATAGCTTGGTCCAGCCCGCACGAACGCTCTCGACCTCACGAAGGTGAAGGGTCAGTGGCCTCCGGTTGGAGTTGAGCCGGTGCGGCCGAAAGTCCAGCGATGTGTTCGTGAGCGTCAAATTCCCGCCAATGCTCCAAGGAGCGCTGCTTTCCCCTGCTTGACCACGATCTCTTCGCTATCCATGGCGGTCCCTCGGGCCGTGAGCCCTGCGCCAATCCCGAATTTCGGCCGGTCGCTTCAGCGGACGCCCGACACACGCTCAGCCACCGAGCATCCGGCCCGCGGCGCGGATCTCGTCCGGGTCGTAGGGCGGGGCCATGAGCAGGATGAGGCGGGCGACGCCCTGCGCTTCCAGCGCCGCCCGCGCGGGGCTCCCGGGGCGCAGGTAGGACTCGCTCAGTCCGGCGAAGACCGTGAGCAGGAAGTCCTCCGGAGCGCGACCCGCCGCGGCGTGCTCGCTGCGGGCCAGCTCGGCGAAGGCGCCGAGCTGGGGGTGGCCCGCTTGCGTGTTGAAGCCGTCGCCGTGGCGGCCGGCGATGCCAGCCATGCGTGGGCCCCAGCCCCCGACCACGATCGGGGGCGGCACCTGGGGGCGGGGGTAGCCGTGCGCGCCCCGCAGCTCGAAGTGCTCGCCGCTGAAGTCGGCGCGCTCGCCGGACCAGAGCAGTCGCAGGACCTGCGCCGCCTCCGCGACCTGCGCCGCGCGGACCCGGTCCGGCGGAACGGGACGGCCGATCATCGTCTGCTCGGGGGCGTAGGGAAGCGAGGGCCCGCCGCCCGCGCCGATGCCGAGAATGAAGCGATCGCCGCTGACCTCCTGCAGCGTCGCCGCCATGTTCGCCAGCGTGCCCGGGTGGTGGTTGGCGACGTTCAGGACGAGCGTGCCCAGCATCACCCGAGAGGTCGCCTCAGCGATGCCCGCCAGCGTCGTCAGCGCCTCGGGAACGCGGCCGCTATTCGAATCGGCATCGCGGAGGTGGTCCCAGGTCCAAATGCCTTCGAAGCCGGCCGCCTCGGCCGCGACGGCGGCGTCGCGCATCTCGCGATAGGTCGCCCCGAACGGCATCAACAGCAGGTCGGTATTCACCCGCGGAGGATAGCGGACCGCAACGCGCCACGATCGTTACGGAGGCGCCGGCAGTGGCTCCGCGGAAGTGGCGGGCGGCCGGGGCATGAGCAGGCGCATGACCACCTATCGGCCTGGAACTGAAGACGCTTCGCGGGGCTTCGAGCACCGGTGGTTGGAGGCCGAGCGACGGCGCCGTCGCCGCTGGTCAGCCTCGGGCGGGGGGCTTGCGATTGCCACGCACCACGCTCTCGGCCGCGTCGACTGCAGCGGCGAGTTCCGCCTCACGCTCGGCGTCCTCGATCACCGCGCATTGGCGGCAGCTCGCCTCGCTACCGACGAGGCGGAGGAAGAGGTGCACGTTGTGCCGCCCGCACTTCGCCTTCGAACCCGCGGGCCGGCTCGCCGCCGGGGCGTCGTCCGTGGGCGCCTCGCCTCGCTCGCCGGGCGGGAACGAGCGCGCGTCGGTGACCTTGGCCTCGATCGTGCGCGTCCGTTCGTGCAGGCGCATCGCCACGTACTGGCGAATGACCAACCAGAAAAGCGAGAGGACCATCGGCAGGAGGAGGAGGAGGAGCAGCCGCATGCGCCTATCGTAGCCCTTGCGCGAAGGGCACGGGTTAGGTCGCGGGAAGGCCCTGGGGCACGACCGAGATCCCACCACGGGCGATGGCAAGGTCGTTGAGGCTCCCAAAGATGGTGACGATGTCGCCGAGGAGCAATTCCGTCTTGCCGTTCGGAATGACCGAGTTCTGGCCGCGCGTCACGAGCACGACGAGGGTGCCGCGAAGCTGCGGAATCGACTGGATCTCCCGTTGCGCCGAAGCGGCGGTCACCACCACCCGGGCAACGCTCACGTCCTCAGCGACCTGCGCCAGAATGTCGTGGAACATGGGCTCGGTGACCAGGTGCGCAAGCTCGGAGGCGACCGCTTCGGACTGGCTCACCGGGACGACGCCGAGCTGCTGAAAGGCCTCGAGGTTGGCCGCGTCGTTGACCCGCACATAGACGGATTCGCAGCCGAACTTCGAGCGAGCGAGCTGCGCCGCGAGCAGGTTCTGCGCATCATCGGGCGTTGCCAGCAGCAGCGCTTTCGCGTCGGCGACGCCTGCGCGCTCGAGTACCTCGGGATCGGCAATGTCCCCGATGAGCACCTCGAGACCGTCTTCGCGCGCCCGCATGACCGCAGCTTCGTCAGTCTCGACGACCAGGACGGGCTCGCCCCCGCCCGCGAGGAGTGTCGCCGCCCGTCGCCCGACCTCGCCGGCGCCGGCGATCACGGTGGTCATCGGCTGGACCTTGAGGAGGCGGGCGAGGGTTCCCGCATAGGCAGATTGTATGCCGATGGTAAGCAGGATGACGACGAACACCATCGCGACGAGCTCCCGCGCATCCCCGCCGCCGGCGAGCGCACTCGCCTCGACGGCGACAATGCCGGCGAGCGATGCTGCCACGACGCCCCGCGGCGCTACCCCCGAGAGGAAGGCCTGCTCACGCCAGCCCAGCCCCGAACGGAAACTCGCCAGGACGATGACCAGCGGTCGCGCAATGAGCGCGAGGCTCGCGACGACGATGAGGCCCTCGGGCCAGAGGGCGGTGAGGTCGTCGATCCGAATCCCTGCGGCGAGAAGCACATAGACGCTCGCGATGAGCCAGGCCGTAAGCGACTCTTGGAACTCGTGCACGGATTCGCGATGGGGAAGACTGATGTTCCCGATCGCGATCGCCATCACCACCATCGCGACGAGCCCTGACTCCTCGCCGAGCGACTCCGCGAGAGCGAACGTCGCCACTGCCCCGCCGATCACGAGAAGCGCCACCTCACGACTGCTGAGGCGCTCAACGAAGCGCGAAAGCAGGTAGACGACGAGCGCACCCCCGGCGCCGATCCCGCCGCCGATGAGGAGCCGCTCCAGGACCCACTGCGTCGGCCCCGCGGGATCGAGCGACTCGGCGACGGCGATCTGGAGGAGGAAGAGCGTGAGGAGTGCGCCCAGCGGATCGATGATCACGCCTTCGCTCGCAAGGATGTCGCGCAGGCGATCGTCGACGCGGAAGGACCGGAGGAGGGGCGTGATCACGCTCGGGCCGGTCACCGTCACGAGGGCGCCAAAGAGGAAGGCCACGCGCCAACCGAAATCGAGGAAGAGATGGGCAGCGACCGCACCGACGGCCGGCGTGATCAGGAGCCCGAGGAACACGACGTTCCGGACGACCGGCGCGAGCGTCCGCAGCGACGCGAGCCGGAGGGCCGTGCCGCCCTCGAAGACGATCAGCGCGACCGCCAGAACGACAACGATACGGACGAGTTCCGCAATCTCGTCAGGCTCGACGACTTTGAGGCCGTCGCGGCCAAGGAGCAGGCCCGCTCCCAGGAGAAAGAGGGGCAGGGGGATGGGGAAGCGCCGGCTCAGGATCTGTCCCAGCGCGGCGGCGCCCGCGATCGCCGCGGCGGCCCTGAGGGCAACGTCGATCTCCACGAACTCGGAGTCTACGTGAGGGTCAGGCTCGGGAACCGCTGAGCTCCCACCGGGGCGCTAGCTGATAGCGCTCAATTTCGCGAACTTCCGCCGGTGGTGGCGCTCCACCTGCTCACGTGTGCGCGAAACGAGGTCATCGAGGTATTCGGCGAGCTGGGCGAGACGCGCGGCCGCGGGCTCGATCTCGATGAGGCGCTGCTTCGCCTCCTCGTCGATCTGGAGCGATGGCCCGACCGCGTTGACGAAGACGTGGGGATCCTTGGGCAGGGTGAGATCGCGGGCCCACTCGTCGGTGAGGGCGAGCGCGAGGCGGAGATAGACGGGGAAGGTCGCGCGCGCGGTCTCGAAGCCGGCCTGCAGCTGCGCGTCGCCACGGTCGTAGGACTCGTCCATGAACTCGATCTCGCCATAGGGATAGGGCCGCGCCGGCAGCATCCGCACGAGCCGGAAGCGGTCACGCCCGCGCGTGTCGAGGAGAAGGCGCCCGCCGCCCAGTTCGCGATGCTCTTCGATCGCCGCGGTGGTGCCCGCGTCGTAAGGGACTGCACCACCGCCGGTATCGCGTCCCTGTTTGATCAACAGCACGCCGAATACGCCGCCGTGCTCGAGTAGCTCCTGAGCCATCACCTTATAGCGCTCTTCGAAGATCTGGAGCGGGAGCTCGTGTCCCGGGAAGAGGACGGTGCGCAGGGGGAAGAGCGGAATCTCGAGCGTGGCCACGGCAGTCGCTTAGTCTACGGCGCGACCCGGATGACCGCATGCGGGCGCTGGGATCCCGACCCGCCCGACCACACCTCAGCCGTCACTCGATCCCCGCGAGGTCCTTCGCGTACTGGAGGGTGCGGCGACCATCGTAGGCGCGCGCGATCATCAGTTTTTCCGCCTCCAGCGAGCCCTCGGCATGGATCGCAAGAACGGCGTGGTAGCCCCCGAAATCGCCCGTCGTCAGGTCGCTGACCATGTTCATCGCGCGCGTCCGCATCTCGCCATCGACATCTTCGCGACCGCCGAGATAGTGGCGCAGGAGGTCGCCCGTTTCGGGATTGGCGAAGTCCTCCTCGGCCGGGGCCGTCACGAGCATGCCGCCGGCGATGTCCTGCACGTGCTGCAACGCTTCGTGGTAGTGATGTGCGAAGTGGTACTTGGCGATATTGGTCGTCATCGCGTCGGGCGCGTAGATGCCCTCCTCATCGGCCTGGCCCCGTAGCGCCGACATCTCGATCAGGGCGCGCACCGTCTCCGCGTAGCTCACGAGCCAAACGAGCTTTTCGCGCACGTGGGCCGCGCGCGTGACCCCGTTCAGGTCGGCCATGAGCTGGCCTGCACCCACGAGCGCGTCCACCAGTGGGAGCTTGTACGAGACCGCCGTGAAGCGGTGGAACTCGACAAAGCCCAGGGCGAGGGGCGCGGCGAACTCGTGCTCACCTGCGAGAAACACCCGTTCGTTCGGCACGAACACGTCGTCGAAGATGGTGGTGGTCTCCATCATCTTTCGGTCGGCGCTGAGGGGCGCTTCGAAGGTGCCCTTGGGGGAGGCGCCGTAGGGGCTCGCGACGAGCTTCAGGCCGGGCGTGTCCGGCGGGATCGCGAAGGCTACGGCGTAGTCCGCATCGGCTTCGGACATCGCCCGCGTGGGCAGCACGATCACCTCGTTCACGTTCGTCGTGCAGCTCGTGTGGATCTTCGCTCCGCGCACCACGATGCCGTCGCCTCGTCGCTCGACGATGCGCAGGTAGTAGTCGGGATGGGATTGGCCCCCGGGACCGGCCGAGCGGTCACCCTTCACATCGGTCTGCGCGACGGACATCGTGAGGTCGTCGTCCCGGCAGTGCTCGAAGAAGGCCTGCACGCGGTCCCGGTACGAAGTCTCGTGCTTGCGGTCGACCTCCCGGGTGATGCGCAGAAGACCGAAGAGCGCGTCGCTGCCGATCTCCTTCACCAGCGGCACGAGCGTCTTCCCGCGCGCGGTCGAGGCTTCGATCAGCTTCGAGCGCTTGATCAGATCATCGCTGCTCCGCGGGATCTTGAAATAGCGTGCGTAGGGCTCGCCCTCGTCGTCGATGACCGTGAGATCGCGGAACTCCGGGTCCTCAGCCATCTCGTAGTCGACGCAAGCGTGCTTCGCCGCCTTCGCGATCACCGGGTGCGCCGTCACATCGGCGACGCGCTCCCCCCGGAAGTAGACCGTGCGCCCGTCCTTCAGCGATTCGAGGTATTCGGCCGGCGTGCGCAGACCCATCGTGTACCCCCTGTGGTGGTGTCCCCATCCTTGGTTCGTGGGCCCCCGGCCCGTGGCGGACGCCATGGTAAGAGTTCAGAGTTCAGAGAGGGACGCTCCCCTCTGAATTCGAGCCTTGACGGCTGAGCTCCTGGCGGCGGATGCGGTCCTCGGGTCGAGGTTACTGCGAAGAACGCACGAGACAGCACTCGTGTTGCTCCAGCGGATTCTCAATGTGCCGCAATGTTCAGCGTTCAAGATCCCGTCCCCCTCTGAACTTTGAACCCTGGACTCTGAACTCCTCAGTTACATGCTGCGGAGGATGCGGATGCGGTCCTCGGGATCGGGGTGGCTGGCGAACATCGAGTTGAGCCAGCTTTTGTGCTCCTTGAGCGGATTCTCGATGTACATGTGCGCGGTCGCTTTGTTGGCCGCCTCGAGGGGCTCGTGGTCGCTGCTGATCTTCTCGAGGGCGCGAGCGAGCGCTTCCGGGTGACGCGTGAGCAGGGCGCCGCTCGCGTCGGCGAGGTATTCGCGCTGGCGGCTGATCGCGAACTTGATCGCCTGCGCCGCGATCGGCGCGAGGATCGCCGCGACGATCGCGACGACGAGGATGATGATCGTCGCTGCGCCGCCGTTCTTGCTGCGGTTGCTGCTGCGCCGCCCCGCGCCGAAGAACGTCAGCCGAAGCGTGATGTCGGCCACGAGCGCGATCACGCCGACGAGGATGGTAGCGACCGTCATCGTGCGGATGTCGTAGTTGCCGATGTGCGAGAGCTCGTGCGCGAGCACGCCCTCGAGCTCGATCGGCTCGAGTTTGGTCAGCAGCCCGCGCGTCACAACCACGTGCGAGTGCGCTGGGTCGCGGCCCGTGGCAAAGGCGTTCGGGGCAGAGTCCTCCAGCACCCAGGTGCGGGGCATCGGCAGGCCCGCGCCGATCGAGAGGTTCTCGACGCGCCGCACGAACTCCCACTCGTCCTCCTTCGTGACTTCGTTCGCCCCAGAGATGTTGAGCACGATGCTCGTGGAGGCGTAGTAGCTGAAGATCGCATAGATGATGAGGGCGATGCCGGCGATGCCGATCACCCCGATCGGTGCCGCGAAGGCGAACGCGATCAGCCCGAGGATCCCGCCCGTGAACAGCAAGAACCCAAACAGCAGGAACCAGGTGTTCCGTTTATTCGCAGCCACACGGTCGTAGACCAGGACGCTGCCGGGGGCCACAGCTTCTGTCACACAGCTACCTCGAGGAGGGCGGAATTCGAACGCCGATGGGGGATATCGCTCAGCTCGTGCTGAAGCTGACCTGGACGTCCTCGCGGGCCTCCTCCTCGGCCTCGTAGAACTCCTCTTCGGTGAAGCCAAAGTTGCGCGCGAGGATGACGTTCGGGAACACCTGGATGCGCTGGTTATAGCCGCTGACGTTCGTGTTATAGAACTGTCGTGCGAACGAGATCTTGTCCTCGGTGTCGGTCAGTTCGCGTTGCAGTTCGAGGAAGTTCTGATTCGCCTTGAGGTCGGGGTAGGCCTCGCTCACGGCGAAGAGCGAGCGCAGGGTGCTCTGGAGGAAGTTGTCCGCCTGGGCAGCCTCGCGCGGGCCCTGGGCGTTGTCGAGCTGGGCCCGCGCGCGGGTGACGTTCTCGAACGTCTCCTGCTCATGCGCGGCGTAGCCCTTCACGGTTTCGACGAGGTTCGGGATCAGGCTCGATCGACGCTTCAACTGGACATCGATGCCCGCCCAGGCCTCGCGCACACGGATGCGCGCCCGCACGAGCCCGTTGTACATCCCGAACAGGAGCAGCCCGAGGACAACGACGACGGCGACGATCACGAGAATGATGATGAGGCCCATGGGAGCTCCTTCGGCGGGGTCCTTCGATCGTACACTAGGCGGCGTCAAACCCGCCGTAGGCGGGCTACCGACGCGCGGGTAGCCGTTAGGCGCCGGCACTGGCACGAGGCTCATACTGGTCGTCATGCTGCGCATGCTGCGGGGGTCCAGGGGCGGGCTGATCGTCGTTGTCGCGATCACCGCCGCGATCGCCGGCGGCATGACCGGGATCATCCTGGCGCGCGGCGGTGGGGGAGCGGATAGCGACCCCGCGTCAAGGGCCGAGCAGGCAGCTCTGCCGGCGGCTCCTGCCATCGGCGACCGATTGGTGAGCAGCGAGGGCGACCCGTCCCAGGGGTCGCCCGAAGAGTGGTTCGAGTCCGCCTGCACCGGTGAGTATCACGAGCAGGAGAAAGCGGAGGCTCTCGCGACGTTCCAAGAGCGCGATGAGTTGCTACCCGTACCGCTCGTCGAAGACTCACCGCCCCCTCCGTTCGTGCTGCGCGAGGGCGAGGAGGAGGACTTCCGCGAAGTGGCCGAGATCATCGCCGAAGACGAGGACGCGGGTCCGGACGAGATCTACGTGGAGATCCTCCGGCAGCTCCGGGGCCGCCACATCGGCACGCTCATCCAGGAGCGGTATCCCGACGCGTGGGCCGGCAGGGACCAGAGCTCGGTACCCACGGTTATTCGGCTCAAGGGCCCGGTCACGGCCGGGCTCGAAGCCTGGCTCGCGCCGCTGCTCGGGGATGACATCGTGATCGAAGGTGGCGAACGGTTCACGAGGGGCGAGCTCGGAGTGCGCGCCCGGATCGTGTACTGCGCGCTCACCAAGCAGGGCTTCGTCGCGTCCACCGGCGTAGGACGGAACGGAATTCAGGGACAGGTGACATCGGACGAGCCGCTGGGCCCGGAGGTCTTTGCAGCGATACGCGCCTACGCCCTTGAGGAACTCGGCCCCGAACGCGTATCGAATAGAGGTCCAGTTCCCGCGGGCGGGGATCTCGGCAGACTACGCGGCGGCCGGAGATGAGGCGACGCTGAGGCTCGACCTCGACGAGATCGCGCTACCCGATGACCAAGACCGAGGACGCGCCCTAAAGGACATCGTGGTCACCATCTTCGCCATCTTCGACGGGGACGAGACCCTCTTGACCGGCATCGCGCTCCAACGTCAGTAGCGCTGGCTATGCCAGCACGACCTACGCCAGCACACCCTCCGCCAGCAGGTCCGCGATCTCGTCTTCGCTCAGTTCGAGGATGCGGCGGCAGACTTCTTCGGTGTGCTCGCCGAGGAGCGGGGCGGGGGCGCGGTGGTGGCCGGGGGTGGCGCTGAGGCGGGCGCAGGGGCCGTCGTAGGCGGTGTGGCCGGTCACGGGGTGGTCGAGGTACTGGTAGTAGCCGCGCGCTTGCACATGCGGGTCGCGTTCGAGGATGTCCTGCGCGTTCTGGACGACGCCAGCGGGGACGCCCCGCGCCTGCAGGCGCTCCATCACGTCCTCCGCCCGGAGCGGGCGCGTCCACTCGCCCACGAGCGCTTCGAGGGCGTCTTCGTTCGCCTTGCGCGCTTCGTGGGTGGCGAAGCGCGCATTGGCCGCAGCCTCGGCGTGGCCGAGGGCGTCGCCTAGCGCCGCCCACTGGGCGTCGCTGCGACAGGCGATCGCGACCCAGCGCTCCTCCGAGCCCAGCGACTCCGGGTCGTCGGCGCAGCGGAAGGCGCCGTGGGGCGCCGCGATCGGGCTGCGGTTGCCCGCGCGCGTCTGCACGACGCCGTTCGCGATGTAGTCGAGCACCGCGGGCGCGAGCGCGTTCACCACCGACTCGAGCTGCGGCATCTCCACGAGCTGCCCCTCACCGGTGCGCTCGCGGTGACGCAGCGCGGCGAGCATGCCCGTCACGAGGTGCCCCGGATTCACGACGTAATCCGGATAGTTCGTACCGACGCCGATGGGTCCGCGGTGGGGGAAGCCGGAGAGCTCGCTGATGCCGGTAATCGGCGTCAGAACCGCACCAAAGCCGAGGAAGTCGCAGTGCGGCCCGACCATGCCCTGCATAGGCGCGTAGCCGGCGATGATGCGTGGATTCACGGCAGCGACCTGTTCGTAGAGGAGGTTCCACTTCTTCAGGACGCGCGGTGTGAAGTTCGTCATGAAGATGTCGGAGCGCTCGATCAGCCGGTAGGCAACCTCTTGTCCGCGCTCGCCGTTGAGGTCGAGCAGGAGGCTGAGCTTGCCCGCGTTGAAGTTGTTGAAGTAGCCCGAGGCGTCGTACGTGCCGGTCTTCTTCGAGCCATCATCGTTGAGCGCGATCGGCTCCACGATGCGAAGAGAATCGATCCGCACCTCAGATTCCACCCGCACGACTTCGGCGCCGAAGGTGGCGAGCGTCTGGCCGCCGATCGGGCCCGCGCCGAACCAGGAGAAGTCGGCGACACGAATGCCTTCCAGGGCGGACCCCGGCCGCGGCTTCATCGCTCGCTTCGCTCGGACCCCTCCCCAGGCCCCGCCCGCGCTCGTCTGCTGCGCCTCCCGCTCGTGGTCGGCCTCCTCG
>CAUYXJ010000035.1:0-28515 GCA_963577065.1 Dehalococcoidia bacterium
CGTCAGGCCGAGCGTGTCTTTGAAGACACGCTCGTTGTCCTCGCCCAGCAGCGGCGCCGCCTTCGTCAGCTCGCCCGGCGTCTTCGAGAGGCGGAACGCGGGGGAGTCGTAGGTACGCTCGCCCATCGTTGGGTGCTCGAGCACGCGGTAGTGCTTGCGATGGCGCAGCTGGGGATCGCGGTGCATCTCCTCGGGCGACTTCACGATGCCTGAGGGCACGCCGTTCTCGCGCATCACTTTGTAAGCCTGGGCGGCGCTGCGCTCGTCGCACCAAAAGCTGAGGTGTCGGTCGATCTCCTTCTGCTCGGCCAACCGTGACCACTTTCGGCGCATGCGTTCGAGATCGGCCCAGTCGGGCCGGCCGATGGCCGCGCGGAAGCCCTCCCAGTGCGTCTCCGTGAAACAGGCGATGACGACATAGCGACCGTCCTTGCAGCGATAGGCGCCGTGCGGAGCTGCCTCCGGATCGCGATTGCCCAGGCGCGCGGGCTCATGCCCATTCGCGGTCCACTCCAGGATCGCCGGGCCGAGCGCGTGGATCGCGCCTTCGAACTGGGAGAAGTCGATGTACTGGCCCTCGCCCGTCCGGCGGCGGTAGTCGAGCGCCGCGATGAGCGCGAGCGCGCCGATGTGGGGCACGAGGAAGTCCGTATAGGCGACCCCGGTCCCGATCGGCTCCTCGTCCGGCCAGCCGGTGAGGTGATTGAAGCCGGAGGCGGCTTGGAGCACGTGGCCGTAGCCCATGTAGCTCGCCCACGGGCCGGTCTGGCCGAAGAGCGGCATCGAGATCATCACGACATCCGGACGCACCGCACGGAGCGCCTCGTAGTCGAGGCCGAGCTTCGCCATCGTCCCCGGCGTGAACGATTCCGTGACGACATCCGAGGCGGCCACGAGCCGCTTGAACAGCTCGACGCCTTTGGGGTGCTTCAGATTGATGGTCACGCCCAGCTTCGAGCTGTTGAAGTTCGCGTAGTAGCCGGAGTTATCCGGATGGGGCTCGTTGTCGAGGAACGGCCCTGCGCGGCGAAGCGCCTCGGGCCGCGTGGCGGACTCGACGCGGACGACCTCGGCGCCGTGGTCGCCCAGGTACTTGGCCACCGTCGGGCCGACCCCCACCCAGGAAACGTCGGCCACGCGCAAGCCCTCGAAGGGCTTCTTGCGATCGGTGTTTCTGGGCATCTCAGATCACCATCGTGCGGCGCAGGCGCGCGATCTCCGCCGCCTCGAGGCCGAGCAGCTCACCGTAGACCGCCTCGTTGTGCTCCCCGACGTGGGGCGCGCGCCCCCGCTGCTTCCAGGGCGTCTTGGCAAGGATGAAGGGCGCTCCTGGGTAGACGAAGGACTCGCCGAGATCCTCGTGCGGAACCCGTATCCAGTAGTCCCGGGCCGCGAGCTGTTCGCACTCGACGATATCGCCCGGGCCGTAGACGGGCGCCCAGCCCGCGCCCCGCTCCTGAGCGCCCGCGACCAGCTCATCCTTCTTGCGGCTTCGGCAGAAGCGGGCCATCGCGGCGACCAGCGGCTCCTGCTCCCGCTCCTCGAGGGGTGCCACTGCGGCAAGGCGCGCGCGCCAGGCAGGGGAGGCGAGGTCGCCCGCGCAGCCGGCCTCGTCGAGCCAGTCGATCATGGCCTCCGAGCTCGGCCCCATGAGGCCCCCGAACGACAGCGCCGCCACCCAGCCGTCGGCCGTCTCGTAAACGTAGCGCGGCCCCTGCCGGCCGCTGATCATGCGGCCGGCCCCGGGCCCGCGGTTGTTGACCCCGAGGATGTCCCAGGTCTGCTGGGCGTTGTCCATCGCGTTCGCCATGGACTCCTGCATCGAAACATCGACGTGCTGGCCAAGGCCATCGTTGACGCCACGCGAGTAGAGCGCGATCACGGTACCGACGGCGGCCTGGACGTTCGCCTGGGCGTACGCCTGGGGGGCGGTCGTGCGGACGGGGCCGCGTTCATCGCTGCCGTTCAGATACATGTGGCCGCCCATCGCCGCGCCGACGATGTCCGTGGCGGGGAGGTTGCGGAAGGGGCCGGTCTGGCCGAAGTTCGTGATGCTGACGACGACCGCGTTCGGGTTCGCTTTCGCCAGCGCGCGCGGACCCGCACCGAGCTCCTCGGCGGAGCCCGGTGCCGACGTCTCGATCACGACGTCGGCCGCGGTAACGAGGCGGTGGAAGAGATCGCGCCCCGCCTCGATCCGCATCTCGCAGGTCACCGAGCGCTTGCCCGCATTCATCGCCCACCAGTAGAGGCTCGACTCCGGCCCCTGCTCGTCGCGGTAGAAGGGACCGTTCGCGCGAGTGGGGTGGCCGGCGCGCGGCTCGACCTTGATCACGTCCGCTCCCAGCTCGCCGAGGAGGCGGGCACAGAGCTGACCCTTCTCGTCGGCGAGATCGATGACGCGGTAGCCGCTCAGGGGGCCGTCGGCATGGGGGCGGGGCACGCTGGACGCACTTTCGGGCACGCGCGAGTTCTACCGGCGCTCAGCCGCTGTGCGCAAGGGCGGCGGCCTCGGACCGAGCCCCAACCGAGCGACCCGCGAGCGTCCGCTCGATGGTCTCGAGCAGCCCCGCGAGCCCCCAGCGCTGCTGCGCAGAGAGGTGCTGCACGTTATCCGGCACCGGGCCGGCCTCGGCGAGAAGTGCGAACGCCTCCTCCGGCGTCTCGACCGCCGAGCCATCCGCACCGGTGAGCAGATCGATCTTGTTCAGCGCGATGACCGTTGGCTGGCCGAGGACGCCGAGCTCACGCAGCGTGTCGTCAACCGTTTCCGCATGAACGCTGGAGCTCGGATGCGAGACGTCGACGACGTGGAGCAGGAGGTCAGCCTCCTCGAGCTCCTCGAGCGTGGCCCGGAAGGCAGCCACGAGCTGGGTCGGGAGTTTCTGGATAAAACCGACCGTGTCGGTCAGCAGAGCGTCGCCGCCGGAGGGGAGGTGAAGGCGGCGCGTCACGGGGTCGAGCGTCGCGAAGAGCTTGTCCTCGGCGCGCACGTCGGCCCCGGAGAGGGCACGCATCAGCGTGGACTTGCCCGCGTTCGTGTAGCCGATGAGCGCGACGACGGGTATGCCCGCGCGGCGCCGTTGGCGACGGTAGAGCTCGCGCTGCGTCCGCACCTGCTCGAGATCGCGCTTGAGCTTGCTCATTCGCCGGCGGATGAGGCGGCGGTCGGTCTCGATCTGGGTCTCGCCGGGACCGCGCAGCCCAATCGCACCCTCCATCCGTTCGAGGTGCTCCCACTGGCCCCGCAGCCGCGGGAGGAGGTACTCGGTCTGCGCCAGCTCCACCTGGAGGCGGCCCTCACGGGTGCTCGCACGCGTCGCGAAGATATCGAGGATGAGGGCCGTGCGGTCGATGACCTTCAGTTCCAGCGCCTCTTCGAGGTTGCGCTGCTGCGAAGGCGAAAGCTCGTCATCGAAGATGACGACGTTCGCGCGCTGCTCGGCGCTGGCGGCCGCGACCTCGCGCATCTTGCCGCTGCCAATGTAGGTCGCGGGCACGGGCCGGCCGCGGCGTTGCGTCGCGCGACCGACGACCTTCGCACCGGCGGTGCGCGCCAGTTCGGCGAGCTCCGCCAGCGACTCCCTCGCCGGAAGGGCCGCCCCCGGCGAGTCGACAGCGACAAGAAAAGCGCGGTCGGCCTTGGGGGCGGTGGAGTAGAGGCGCTTCGCCATCTGCGAAAGCTTAGCCGATCGGAAGGGCACGGACGGCGAGAAGCATCGAGGTTTGGACCCGAGTCTTGCGCTCTAAGCTAGTGCCCGGATGACAGTGCAGCGACTGGTCGATGCAGGACTCCGCGAGCGCCGCGCGATCGAACCCGAGCGCAACCCGGGCGGCTCATTGCTGACCCACGATCCTGGACCCCGCTACGCCCGGGCCCGCGACGCTCAACGTCACGCCTATGGGGCTGGCCCGTTCTGCCGCTTTCGCGTGCCGAGGGATTGGCGCGAGCCCGGGGTCTATGCGCTCGTCGTCGATGGCGAGGTCAGATATATCGGCAAGACTGTCGACCTATCGGAAAAGGTTCAACACGGGCCACGGGAACATCTCACCCCGGAGCTGTTTCAGGGGCGGGCAGCCCACCAACTGCCGTGTGAACAAGCACGTGCTCGGCGAGGCGCTCGGAGGTCACAGCGTGGGCCTTTGGTTCGTGCCGACCGCTGACAGCACATCTATCGAGGCGAAGCTCATTGGCGAGCTGCAGCCGCCTTGGAATCGCCAGGGCATCAGCTAACCGCCGCCTCGGCGGGCAACCCGGCTACGCAGAGGCCTGGCGGGGTGGCGCGGGGGCTCTGCGCAGCAGGCCTTCGGTGCTGAGATCTTCGTCGAGGTCGGGCCAGTGGATGCCGAAGCCGCCCCCGGCGATTTGCCAATTCGCACGCTGGGCGGGGGTGGCGTGGAGGAGGCGGGGGAACCAGGCGAGCGGCACGACGATAGTCCGCCCGTCGACCAGGTCGACGGAGACCACGTCCTCAGTAACCGACACGTCCTTGACGGCTTCTCCTGGCCTAGGTTCGGAAATGCTCATCGCTACTTAGAGCCCGTTCCACGCCTCGATGCGCTGCAGGCCCTCCTCCATGCGATCGTCCGCGATCGTGACCGAGAGCCTGACGTAGCCCTCGCCGTTGACGCCGTAGCCGCGGCCGGGGGTCACGACCACCGCACACTCGTCGATTAGGCGGGCGGCGAAGTCACCACTGATCACGCCTTCCGGCAGCTTCGCCCAGACGTAGAGCGAGGCCTTCGGCGGGTCGACCTCGAGGCCGATCTTCTGCAGCGTCTCGACGATGCGGTCGCGGCGGTGCTCATAGATGGCGTTGTGCTCGTCGATCACGTCCTGGGGGCCCGTGACGGCTTCGATCGCCATGTGCTGGATGGCCTGGGGGATGCCACTATCGATGTTCGACTTCACCCGCATCAGGGCGTCGATGAGCTCGGCGTTGCCCACGGCCATGCCAATACGCCAGCCCGTCATGTTGTAGATCTTCGACCACGAGTTGAACTCGATCGCGACATCGCGGGCGCCCGGCACTTGGAAGATCGACATCGGCTTGTAGCCGTCGAAGGCGACATCACAGTAGGGGTTGTCGTGGCAGATGGAGATGTCGTGCTCCTTCGCCCAGGCGACGACCTTCTCGAAGAAGGCGAAGTCCGCGACCGCGGCGGTGGGGTTGTTGGGGTAGTTCAGCCAGAGGACGCGGGCCTTGTGGGCGACGTCCTCGGGGATGGCGTCGAGGTCCGGCTTCCAGCCCGACTCGCGCGTCAGCGGCAGTTTGATGCTGACCCCGCCGGCGAACATCGTGCCGATCTCGTAGACGGGGTAGCCGGGGTCGGTGACGAGGGCGATGTCGCCTGGGTCGATCAGGGTGAGGGCCATGTGCGCGATGCCCTCCTTCGACCCGATCAGCGCAAGGGTCTCGCGCTCGGCATCGAAGGAGACCTCGAAGCGCCGCTGGTACCAGTCCGCGATCGCCTGGCGCAACTCGGGCAGCCCCTCCGACTCGGGGTAGCGGTGGTTGGCGGGGTCGTCCGCGGCGCGATGGAGCGCCCCGAGGATGTTGGGGGGCGTGGGGAGGTCCGGGTCGCCGATGCCGAAGGTGACGACATCGTGACCTTCGGCCTTCTTCGCCGCGATCGTCTTGGAGATCTGGGCGAAGAGGTAGGGCGGGAGCTCTTCGACCCGCTTCGCGAGCTTCATGGGTTCTCCTGGCGGTTCTGGGATGGCTGGGACGCAGGCGCGCCGCGCGAGTCCGGATGGTACCGCGCCACGCCGCGAGCCGCAGGCGGAGTTCAGAGTTCGAGGTTCAGAGAAGACGGGGGGATCGCTCGCCCTCCGACAAGCAGCCGCCGCTCGAGGCGGCCCCCCCCTTGATCTAGCTCAAACCGCGGCGAGCGAGCTCCCGGGGCATCCGCTCCGCGTCCGCGCTCAGCTTCGGGCCCTTCTGGTCGTCCGCGAGCGTCCCCATCGAGTCGGCGCCGAACTTCGCACCGTCGAAGAGGATCCACTGCTCGGGAACGACCTCGAGCACGACGCGCAAAGGTGAGTCGAGCGTCCTCGCGAAGCCCGCTGCCGCCTCCGGGTTCGTCGGATTCAGCTTCGCGGCGAATTCCGGATAAAACCAGTCCTTGGTTTCGCGGTCCTCGTGGATGATGCAGCGGCCTTTCGCCGTGGCGGCGCCAAACGGAGCCGTCCCCGGAGCGGCGGCAGCACCACTGACGACGACGGAGACCCGCGGGTCGCGGCGGACGGCGGCGATACGATGGCGATGGCGATGGGCGCCCGCGGTGATCCAGAAGCGGCCGTCCTTCCAGAGGAACGACATGATCACGCCCACCGGCCAGCCATCCTTCGTGCCCCAGTTGAAGGTGCATTCGCCGGCGTTCGTCAGCAACTGCTCGAGCTGCTGCTCGTCGAGCGGATAGATCGATACGGTTTCGTGGTCCTCGACGCCTGCCATGGGTACCTCCGCCGCGTGATCGGGCCCGCTCCACGCCGCTTTGGCGGCGGCGTCCGCGAACGAGCAATTTACCCTCGCAGCTCGAACAGGGGTCGTCAAATCCGGCCCAGGCAGGTGGCTTGGCCTAGATCGACGACCGTCGCGTGCTCTCGACGTTCGCGAGTCGTGGCGCCGCGGGGATCGGGTGACCCTGGTGCGGGAGCATCAATCACCATTTCCTCGCTGGTGTCGCCCCAGGGGGTTGCGTGAGCAGGCCCGCGGGAGGTCCGCCTCGTGCCAGGCCCCGGTACCACGGTCGAAAAGGATGCTGCAGCCAGAGGCGAACAGGTCCAGGTCGTCGGGGGCCGGACCAGGGGCCAGCACCGACGGCTCGTGATGCCAGGAGCCGTCTCCGAGGTTGGGTTGAGTCGGTAGCCAGTCGAAGCCGGAACCGTCCGCGTAGATACGGCGTACCAGAAACCGGCCGCCCCGCTCTCGTCACGGCGCGCCGCCACAAACCCAGAGCCGTCGGCGAGCCAGCCACCACCGCCGAGTTGGTCGCCGATGCTGAGGTTGGCGGCGTCGTAGCACAGGATCGGCTCACCGGTCGCTGTCTTGGCCAAGACGATCGAGGGCGCCGCAAGATGCGTTGAGCCCCGTCATCCGTGGCCGGCGGCGCAGGCCGCGCGTCCCCGGGGCGCCGGCGGTGCAGGCAGTTGGTCGGGCGTCGGGCTCTGAGCCGTGGGCGTTGCCTGCGGGCTGCGGGAGGTGGCCACCGACGGCGCACGCGAAGGCGCGAATCGCGCCTTCGCGTCGACCACCGAGACGCCCAACCGCACGGCGATCTCCGGGTGCGGGAGGCCCTAGTGGAGGAGCGCGCGGACGGTCTCCTCGCTCCCGTTCCGCCGGGGGAATCCAGGAACGGCCTCGTCACGCCTATCGCGCCGCGCCTGACTCGGTCATCGCACCGCGCTCACCGATACCAGCCCCCCGGCGTTCCCCGGAGCCGCACGCTCAGTGGGGAGGAAGAAGTGGCGTGGCACCAAGTCGCGTAGGTGCTATGCTGGCAGCCAGAGGTCCTCGGTCCGATCGTTCCCATGAGAGATTTCCTACTCACGCTCGATTGCCGCCGGAACCTATTTATAGCCCCGGAGGCTTTTTCATGACGTCGTTCGTCGATCGGACTTTGAGCTGCTCAGATTGCAGTGCCGAGTTCACATTCACTGTCGGAGAGCAGGAGTTCTACCAATCACGCGGATTCACCAACGAACCGCGACGCTGCCCGGAGTGCCGGTCAGCACGTAAGTCAGCCCGCGGCGAAGGCGGCGGCGGCGGTGGTGGCGGCGGCTACAGCAGCGGTGGCGGTGGCGGTGGCGGTGGCGGCAGCTACGGCGGCGGCGACCGCGAGATGTTTAGCGCGACTTGCGCCGAATGTGGCAAGGAAGCCCGTGTGCCGTTTCAGCCGCGCGGCGACCGGCCCGTCTACTGCAGCGATTGCTTCCGCTCACGCGCGCCACAGCGCGGCGGTGGCGCCGGGGGCGGCGGCGGCGGTGGCGGCGGACGCGACTGGTAGGGCTGGACGCATCACGGTAGACCCCTACCCCAGGGACTCCGCCGATGAGGGCCCGATCGAGGTCGAGGGCGTCGTGACTGACGCCCTCGACAATGCGATGTTCAAGATCGCGCTCGGGGATGGCCACGAGGTGCTCGCGCACCTGAGCGGCAGCATCCGCCGGCACGCCGTCAAGGTTCTGCCGGGCGACCGCGTCAGGCTCGAGCTCTCGCCCTTCGATCCGTCGCGAGGCAGGATCACCTACCGCTTCAAGTAGCTTTGAGCTCCACAGCGCGCAGCCGCTTGCCGGCTGCGCGCTGCTGCACGCATTCCGCCCTCGCCTCTGCTCGAGCCGCGGTAGGTCGCCCGTGCTCGGCTCCGCCCGCGCGATCACGTGACTACGGTCGTGCGAACCATTCGCGTAGATTGCGCGCGAGGCCGAGCGAGCGCGCCCGGGCCATCGGCAGCAATCGCGACAGCTGCTGGCGCGAGGCGCGGGCGCGCCAGCGAGGCCTCCTAGAGAACGGAGGCAGACCATGACCTACCCTGACTACGAGAACATCATCGCTGAGCCACTCAAGGAGGCCGAGGGCGTTGTCCGCGTGACGCTCAACCGGCCACAGGCGCTCAACGCCCTTTCCGCCGATCTGCTCGACGAATTCTTTGACTTCCTCGAGCGCTTCGAGGACGACCCCCTCGCTTACGTCCTCCTGGTGCGGGGGGCAGGGCGCTCGTTCTGCGCCGGCTACGACCTGGCATCGAGCCGCACCGTGGAGCCAGGCTCCCCCGGCGACATCCTGCGCGAACAGAGCGTCGGCCGCTCACGCCGCACGATGATCGACTCGGTCGATCGTTACTTGCGGCTGTTCAACACCCGCAAGCCGACGATCGCGCAGGTCCATGGCCACTGCATCTCCGGCGGAACCGAGCTGATCTCGATGTTCGACTTCGTCGTCTGCACGGAGACCGCCAAATTCGGCCACATCGCCGGGCGCCACATGGGCACGCTGCGGACCCTTTCGATGTGGCCCTGGACCGTCGGCTACCGGCGAGCGAAGGAGCTGTTCATGACGGGCGAGCTCCTCGATGGTAAGACCGCGGAGGAGTGGGGAATGGTGAACAAGGCCGTCCCCGAGGAGGAGCTCGAGGAAGCGACCCTCCACTTCGCACGCAAGATCATGCGCATCCCGCTGGAGGTGAACATCCTCCACAAGCATTCGGTCAACCGCTGGATGGAAATCCAGGGGCTGGTGCCCGCGCTGCACTCGGCGGCGGAGTTCGATGTCTACACCGCCTTTATCGATGGGCGCCCGGGCTTCCGGGAGCGGGTCGAGGACGAGGGTTTGCGCGAAGCCCTCAAGTGGCGCGACCGCGAATGGAAGGGCACGGAACGCTGGGATCACGCGAGCCCCAGCTGAGGTCGAGACCGCAATCGCCCCCCGACCCGCTGCGCGTCGACGGTCGCACTTCGGGGTGATCGCCTGGCGGGGGCGAGCACGGCCACTGCCCGCGCTGAAGGAGGGTCGCCCACCCCATGCTCGTGGGTGGGCCGCCCGAGCGGCCGGCCGCTTGCTTGCTTGCTTGATCGATTGTGATCCGATCAGCAGCAGCGACGAGTGACCCGGGCCCACCGGCCCCGGCCGAACTGCCGAATTGTCACCCTCGGCGGGCGGGAAGAACCTATCGGGCATGACCGAAGCCGTAGACCCTCCCGAGGTGGGAGCGCCCCGACAGCGCGTGGAGAGCCAAGCACCTAGGATCGGGCCGTGGCGCACCTGCCCGAGCCGAGCGAGAAGGCCGCCGTGGTGCGGGCGATGTTCGATCGGATCGCGCCGTCGTACGACCGCATGAACCGGCTGATGACGCTCGGGCTCGACCAGCGCTGGCGGCGCGCGGTCGTGGACGAGCTCAGGGTCGGGCCCGACGACTCCGTGCTCGACCTCGCCTGCGGGACGGGCGATTTCGCAGAGTTCGCGGCCGCGCGAGGCGCGCGCGTCGTCGCACTCGATTTCTCCCGCGCCATGCTCCTGGGCGCGCGGAAGCGGAGGCTCCCGCGCACCGCGCTCGTGCAAGCCGACGCGCTAAGGCTCCCGCTCGCGGACGCGTGCGTCTCCGTCGCCGTCTCGGGGTTCGCCTTGCGGAACTTCGTCGCGATTCCGCCCGTCCTCGCCGAGCTGGCGCGCGTGCTGCGTCCCGGCGGACGTTTGGGGCTGCTGGAAGTGGATACGCCCCACCTCGCTCCCCTCCGCGTCGGCCACGGCATCTACTTCAACCACGTCGTGCCCGCGGTAGGGGCGCTCCTGAGCGATGGGCGCGCCTACCGCTATCTCCCCGCCTCGACGGCCTATCTCCCCCCCCAGCGCGCCCTCGAGGCGATGCTTGGGGAGGCGGGGTTCACCATGATCGCGAAGCGCCGCCATGTCGGCGGAGCCGCGCAAGCGCTCACGGCCGTGCGGCCGTGAGCGCGGCCGCGGCGGAGCCGGCGATGGGCAAGATCGCGGCCTGGCGAGCGGCCGCCCGGCCGCCCACACTCACCGCCGCGATTACGCCCGTACTCGTGGGGAGCGGCGCCGCCATCCACGACGATGCGTTCGCCGCAGGCCCGGCCCTGGCTGCCCTCTTCGGCGCCATCTGTCTGCAGATCGGGGCCAACTTCGCGAACGATGTCTTCGACTTCGAGCGCGGAGCCGACGCCGGCGATCGGCTGGGCCCACCGAGGGCGACGCAGGCGGGCCTGCTCACGCCCACGGAAGTGAAGGCGGGCATGTGGCTCGCCTTTGCTCTAGCGATGGCAGCGGGGGTCTACCTCGTGGTGGTGGCGGGGTGGGTGGTCGTCGCGATCGGACTGGGCAGCATCCTCGCCGCGATCATCTACACCGGTGGGCCTTGGCCGATCGGCTACCACGCCCTCGGCGACGTGTTTACGTTCGCCTTCTTCGGGCTGGTGGCAGTCGTTGGAACCTACTTCGTGCAGGCGGAAGCGGCGCCCGCCTTCGCCTGGGCGGCGGCGATCCCCGTCGGCTGCACCGTCACGGCGGTTCTCGTCGTCAACAACCTGCGCGACATCGCCAGTGATCGGGCGGCAGGGAAGACAACTCTGGCGGTCGTCATCGGGGAGCGCGCGACTCGCGGCTGGTACCTGCTGCTGATCGCGATGGCCTACGGCTCCGCGATCGCGCTCTGGCCCGCCTCGCGGGCCGAGCCCTGGGCGCTGCTCGTGCTCGCGAGCCTGCCCTTCGCCATCGCCCCGCTGCGCGCGGTCGCAAGCGGGGTGGCGGGCCGCACGTTGAACGCAACCCTCAAGGAGACGGCGCGACTGCACCTCGCCCTCGGGGGCCTGCTGGCGTTGGGCCTGACCGGCTGGCTGCCGAGCTAGCGGCCGAGGATCTCGGGAGCGTAGGTGGTGGCGATATGCCCCTCGGCCTCGAGCCTGGCGTACTCCTCCTCGCCGATCCCGAGCAGCTCGCGGTAGACATACTCGTTGTGCTCGCCGAGAAGCGCCGGCGCGGTACGAATACGGATATCGGAGCGGGAGAACGTGAACGAGGGGGCGGGGAACTCCGTCGCGGGATAGTCCGCGGTCGCGGGCAATTGCTGCCAGACCGGAGATTGTTGGGCGTGCGGGTCCTCCGTGGCGTCTTTGGCGCTGAGGACGGGCCCGGCGGTGACGCCCGCTTCCTGCAAATCGCGGAACAGCTCGTCGCGGTCACGGGTAGCGACCCAGTTCGCCAGCTCGGCTTCGAGTTCGTCCTGCGCCCCCCAGCGTCCTTCGGCGCTCTCCAAGCCGGGCGCGGTCGCCCATCCGGGACGCCCGAGGAAGTCCGCGAGCGCGGCCCACTCCGCATCGCTGCGGCAGCTGATCGCCAGCCACTGCTCGTCACCCCGCGCGGCGAAGACACCGTTGGGGGCGAAGCCCTCACTGCTGCGGTTCGCGAGGGAGCCGGCAGAGCGGCTGTTCCAGGCGGCATCGAGCGCCGCTTGCGGAAACATCGAGGCGGAGCACTCGGCCTGCGCGAGTTCGATGACCTGGCCGCGACCCGTGCGGCGGCGATGCCGTAACGCCGCGAGGGCGGCGACGGCCGCATGCATGCCCACGAAGAAGTCGCCTGCGAACGTCTGCACATTCGTCTCCGGGGCGGAATCTCGGTAGCCGCGCTGGATCGTCGAGCCGGCGACGCCATCGATATGGGCACCGTAGCCGCGCCCCTCGACGTAGGCGCCGGTGCGTCCGTAAGCGGGCAGATGGAGGATGACGATGTCGGGCCGGATCGCGCGGATGGTCTCGTCGTCGAGGCCGAGCTTCTCGAAGGTCCCGCGAGCGAGGTTTTCCGCGATTAGGTCGCTGATCGCGATGAGGCTCTTGACCACCGCAAGCCCCTCCGGGCGGCGGCTGTCGACGGTGAAGGAACGTTTGTTGCGGATGACGTGGATGAAGGCGGGGCTGTTGTTCCAGGGCCGGGGCCCAGGATCGCCGTCCGGGTGCCCACCCATCCAGGGCGGGAGGGTCGCAGCCACGGCGGCGGGGAGGACGGGGGCGGCAGCGCGCGTGGCCGGGTTCCAGACGTATGGGTTCTCGACCCTGATGCAGTCGGCGCCGAGATCGGCGAGGTACATCGTCGCCGTCTGGCCCGCCCAGACCGCGGCGAAATCGCAGATACGGATGCCTTCCAGGGGGAGATTCGCGCTCACGCCACCGCTCCCGACCGAGTGAGGTCGTCGATCGCCGCGCCGTCGTAGCCGGCTTCGGCGAGAACCGCGGCGGTGTCCTGGCCCAGGCGCGGGGCCGCGCGCCGGATCGACCAGGGCGTCTCGCTGAGCAGGTACGGCCGGCCGAGCAGGGGGAAGGTGCCGAGGGTCTCGTGTTCGACCTGCTCCCAGAGACCCCGCTCGCGGAAGACGGCGTCCGCGTAGAGGTCCTTCGCGGTGAAGAGCGGAGCGAGGATTGCGCGGGCCCCGCGCGCCGCCTCCCAGATCTCGAGGCGCGTGCGATCGAGGAGCCAGGGGTAGAGGACCGCGTCGATCTGGGCGCGCGCTTCCGCCGTTCCGAACCAGGCTGGGTCGCTCCACTGCGGCTCACGCAGCGTGGGCTCATCGAGCATCTCGACGAACCGCCGCCAGTAGGCCCCCGCCGAAGCCGTGATCTCGAGGTAGCCGTCCGCGCAGGGGAAGACCCCGGCGACGCCCGCCGCCGCCGCCGGGCCGGCCGCCTCCGGCCGCGAGTTCACGCGGCCGGAGAAGCGGTAGGCCAGGATCGCGGAGTTGCGCCGGTCGACGCTGTTGAGCTGGACATCGAAGAGGGAGACATCGATCCGCTGGCTGATGCCGTGGACCTCGCTCGCGTGGACCGCGCCCAACGCGGCGATCGCCGCCATCGCCCCGCACTGGATGAGCGAAGCGGTGCCGCCCAGCTTGAGCGGCTCGCGCCCCGCCAGGCCATGCGAGAACATCTCCCCGCCCATCGCGTACAGCACCGTCTCCGACAACGAATAGTCGCGGTAGGGGCCCGTCCAGCCGAAGTTCGTCAGCGAGAGCACGTTCACGTCCGCGACCTCGCGCAACGCCTCCGGCGTCGTGTGCAGGCGTTCGGCGACGGCTGGTGGCTGGCCCACGACAACGAGATCCGCCAGAGGGACGAGGCGAGCGAGAACCGCGCGGCCCGCCGCGCTCTTGAGATCGAGAACGACCGACTGCTTGTTCGTGTTCAGGAACTGATAGGTGCCGCTGCGCTCGATGCCCGGCTCGTCGCCCAGCCACGGCCCGAAGGCGCGCGCGGGATCGCCACCGGGGCGCTCGATCTTGATCACGCGCGCACCCAGGTCGGCGAGGAGCTTCGTGGCGTAGGGCCCGGCGATATGCGCGGTCAGATCGAGCACGGTCACACCTTCGAGCGCTGCAACGGCGCGCTCGCCGCCCTCAGGGGCGCCGATGGTTCCTGTGCCCTCGTTCGTCTGCACCATGCGTGCGTCTGCTCCCTCGCTTCGCTCGCCCCCACCCGGCGGCCCTACCGGCGCCCGTCTCGCGCTGGCTGCGTGGCTTAGCGCCGCTAGGCCACGCGCCCGCTGGCACGCCGCTAGAGGATCCGGTACTCGTGCGGGCGCCAGCCGGCCTCGTAGTAGGGCGAGACCGTGCGCCCCGGCGCGATCACGGCGTCGATGCGCTCTCGGTCCTCGTCGGTGATCGTGACCTCGCCCGCCCCGAGGTTGTCCTCGATCTGCTCGAGGGTGCGCGGCCCGATGATCGGACTGGTGACGCCGGGCTGCTGCTCGCACCAGGCGAGTGCCAGCTGCGAGAGCGTGCAGCCCTTGTCGGCAGCGATCGGCTCGAGGCCTTCGACGACGTCATAGACGCCCTCGGTCAGACGCCGGGCCTGCTGGGGGTTGGTCGCATAGCGGGCATCCTCAGGCAGCGGCTGGCCGCGGCGGTACTTCCCGGTGAGGAGACCGCCGCCGAGCGGCCCCCAGGGGATGACACCAATCCCGAAGGTTTGCGTCATGGGCAGGAGCTCGCGTTCGGCCCGGCGGTCGAGGAGGTTGTACGGCGGCTGCTCACAGACCACACGGTTGAGGCCGAACTCCTTCGCCGCCCACAGCGACTCCACGATCTCCCAGGCGGCGAAGGTGCTGGTGCCGATGTAGCGCACCTTGCCCGCGCGCACCAGGTCGTCGAGGGCGCGGAGAGTCTCATCGATGGGGATATCGGCCTGGGGGCGGTGGAGCTGGTAGAGATCGATGTAGTCGGTCTGGAGCCGGCGGAGGCTCGCCTCGCACTGCTCGATGATGTGGCGCCAGCTGTTGCCGCGAGCGTTCGGATCGTCGGCGTCCATGCTCCCATGCACCTTCGTCGCGAGTACGACGTGCTGGCGGCGGCCGTTCCGCTTGAGCGCTTCACCGGTGATCTCTTCGCTCCGGCCGGCAGCGTAGACGTTCGCCGTATCGAGGAAGTTGATGCCGCCATCAAGGGCGCGGTCGATGATGGCGTAGGACTCCTCGGGCTCAGTGCGCCGCCCGAACATCATGCAGCCCAGGCAGAGGCTCGATACCTGCACACCCGTCCGGCCCAGATTCCGCAGCTCCACGCCCGTATTCTAAGGCCGCCACGACTGTTCCTTACCCCAAGATCTGCGCCGATTGGGCTCTGCGGCCTCCGCGGGGGTGGCTCGGTCGCCGTCGAGCTGGGACGGGCGGGTTGCGAGGACCCCGATCTACGCTGGTCGCCTGCTTCAATACCCGCTGGCCGGCTGGGGTGTCGACGGTTGCCGGACTTCGGCGTAGACACGGGGTTACATCGATCAAACCCCACAGGAGGGCACCATGGCGACACCCGACGAGCTGCGAGCAGCGCTGGATCAAGGCCGCACCGCGATGCGGGAGGCGATCGAGGCCGCAGAGATGGCCTGGCGGGCAACCGCCGGTGGCGACGCCTGGAGCGCTCAGCAGACCACCGAGCACGTGATCGAGGTCGAGGCGCTCTTCACGACCGCGATGTGCGATGCCTGCGGCTACCCCGGGGTCGATGTCGTACGGCCGGATTGCGCCTCTTCGACCGAGGCGCTGGACGAGTTCGACGCCGTCGTGAACAACTGCAACGCCAAGCTGAAAAACCTCACGCAGGAAGATCTCGCCAAGGTGCACGAGCGCTTCGGGACGGTCGAAGAGATCATGGCGATGAACCTGAAGCACCTCACAGAGCACTCCGCCCAGATCCGCGAAGCGGCAGGCGCCTAGCGCCGCTCCGCAGCCAAACCTGCAGCTAGGCCTTGCCCGTCGACCGAAAGCGTCGCGATCACGAAATCGAGGCCGCCCCGGCTCGTGAATTCGTCGCCGTCGACGAAGCCGAGGCTCCGGTGCAGCTGGCGCGAGCGGCCGTTGAAGGACGCCACGGTCACGCGCAGCACCGCTGGCTGGTGACGGGTGAGGCAGAACTCGATCGCAGCGCCGAGGAACGCTCGGCCGAGGCCTCGCCCGGCGAGATCGGGCCGCATCCCGGCGCCCAGATCCAGCACCTCGGGTTCGCCCGGGTCGTAGTTTCCCGGGGGTACCCGCGCCTCCTCACCGACACAGAGGTAGCCGGCAAAATCTCCCGTCTGGGTGACGATGGCGGCGTAGCGGTTCGCGGGGTCGAGGAAGTACTCCGGCGATTCATCGCCGTCGTAAACATCGTAGGGCGGGTCGTAGCGCCACCCGCACGCCCGAATGGCCTCGGTGGCGATGAGCGCTCCGCGAACGCGGAACTCGATGTCAGGCATCGGCGTAGAGGCGAAAGCCGAAGTCGTTGTAGCGCCGCTCAGGGGCGAGGCTCGCGCGGGCCGTTAGGCGGGTGAATTTCACCGCATGCCGCCAGCTGCCCCCGCGACTCACTCTCCGCGCCCGTTCGAGCGGTTCCTGATCGCCGCTGAGGGGGCCGCGTTCGTAGCCATCCGCGTGGTACCAGTCGCGACACCACTCGTGCACGTTCTCCGCCACGCAGCGCAGGCCGTAGCCGTTCGCACAGTTGGGCGTAGGCGCGTGGGGGCGGTCCCCGCCGGCGAGCTCCGTCGCGCTGGGGTGGTCTTGCCAGCGGCTACCCGGCCAGGGCCAGTCCACCGCTTGCAGGCCGCCCAGGGACGCGTATTCGCGTTCGCCCTCGGTCGGTAGGCGGTAGTTCACGCCAGTCCCACCCGCGAGCCACTGGCAGTAGGCGACGGCATCGAACCAGTTGACGCCGACTACCGGCTGCTCGGGGGCGTTGAAGCGCTCTTCGGCCCAGAACCGAGGGAGCTCGTGGCCGGTCCCCAGAAACGCCGCGTACTCGCGATTCGTCACCGGTGCGATCGCGACGCGCAATGGGGCGATTTCGAGCGTATGGACGGGTCGCTCGTCCGGCCGCCCAGATTCGCTGCCCATACGCAGCGTCCCACCATCGAGTCGCACGAGGTCGGGCTGGGGGGGGTCGCTCACGCCGGGATCTTACGGCGAGACCTCACCTGGGGTGTGCCCTCTAGTAGAGCCCGGGAATGATTCGCCAACGCGTGGTCGCGCGGTAGGCGTCGTACTCCGCCGTCTCGGTGAGGACCCGCTCCTCGGCCCGGATCCGAAGGAGCTGGGCGACCAGGACGATCGTGTAGAGCGCCAGATTGATCGGATGGAAGTTCGCGATGAGGAAGCCAGTGCTCGTTACGAGGTGAGCGAGGTAGATGGGGTGGCGCACGAGGCGGTACGGCCCGCGCACCTTCAGCCCCCGGTTCGCAGCCACGATCCCAAAGCTCCGCCCCAGGTAAAGGAAGCCGCCGGCCGCCATGAGCAGACCCGCGAACTGGACTGCGGTCCCGGTCGCGCCCAGCGCGAGGGGCGCCCCGGTCTGGGGCTGAAACGCGAAGGACAACCAGCCGCCCACGGCCGCGACGAGCCAATCGGAGGGGCGGGTGGAGGTCGCCTGGCTCCGCCGCCGGAAAAGGAAAATCCCGACCAGGACGGCCTGCTCGAGCGCGAAGCCGACACTCGTGATCGAACCGTCCACGAAGACGTGGCGCGCGTGCACATAGAGGAACACGGCGGACACCACCACCAGGATCGCGTCCTGGAGGTAGGACGCGCGGCGCTTCCACGGATCCACACTCTTGGCTGACCTCGACGCGGCGCGCGCATGTTCCATGTCAGGCCCCCTCTCTTCAGATTCGGCAGGGAGCGTCGAATCTGTAGACGTGGCATCGCCGAGCGGACGGGCCGCCCCTAGGGACGAAAGCGTGGACATCGCGTGAATCCCTTAGGGATGACCTTTAGGGGCGAGCGGACCCGCCGAACCTCCATGTAGCTGACTTGCCGAGCGCGCACCGCATCCAAACGGAGGCGACACGCACAAGACAGGCGGCAATACATCGGGGACCACCCGAACACGGAAGAGGTAGGAACCACATGACGAAGATTCACAACTGGGCGATTCGCAAGTATGTCGAGCTGCAGGACCGCGAAGAGGGCCAGGGCCTGGCCGAGTACGGCCTGATTCTGGCACTCGTCGGCGTCCTCGCCGTGCTTGCCTTGGGCACCCTGTCCACGGGCATCAACAGCACGCTGACCAGCATCGGCGGGAGCCTCTAGGCCCCACCCCTCGTTCAGTCCGCCGAGGGCGGGCCGAGGAGGGAACTCCTCGGCCCGCCCTCGGCACATCTACGCACCGCGGCCTGGTCGCGGCGGGGGAGCATCAAAGATGAGCGGCAACCACCAACCCACCAGTGAGCCCCGAACGCTCCTGCAGCGCTGCGTCCGCCGGATCTGTCGGAACGAACGCGGCCAGACCTTGGTGGAGTTCGCACTCGTCCTTCCCTTCATGCTCCTGCTGATCTTCTCCCTGGTCGATTTCGGCCGCGCCTTCCATACGTGGTTGGTCGTGACGAATGCTGCTCGCGAAGGCGCCCGCGTGGGCGCAACGCAAGGATCGCAGGCGTCGGTGACCACCCGCATCAACGATTCGATGGGTGTCCTCGATCTGGCCGATCTGACCATCACCCTCACGAACGTTCAGGGCCCCCGGGGCGAACCCGTCGAGGTGGACCTGAGCTACGACTTTGATTTCGTCACCCCAATCGGCGACTTCATGACCCTGATCGGCGGCGGCAGTCTGGCTGAGCCCACGATCACGAGTCACGCGTCGATGCGACTCGAGTAGCCGCGCCACCGGAGAACGCCATGCCTTCGCCACCAAAACGTAGACGACGCACCCTCGATGCCGAGAACGGCCAAGCACTCGTGCTGATGGCCGCCGGCCTCGTTACGTTCCTGGGCCTGGTCGCCTTCAGTATCGATGTCGGGCGCTACGTCTGGGCGCGGACACAGATGCAATCGGCGGTCGACGCGGCCGCCCTCGCGGCCGCGCAGAGCCTCCCCAGCACCACCCTCGCTGCGCAGTACGCCAACACCTACTGGGAGGCGAACGTCCATCTCATGCGCCAAGCGATGATCTCCGGCGCCTGGGACTTCCTTGAAGAACCGCTCAGCGAGCAGGAGACAGAGGGCGCGGTGATGCGCGTCCTCGAGCGCAAGGAGCGAGAGGCCCAGCGCCGCCGGGGCGAGATCGAGGACCCCGTACCGCAGGGCACCGTCATCACGGTGTTTGGGGCAAAGGGCGGCATCGGGAAGACCACGATCGCTTCGAACCTCGCCATCTCGCTCTCAACCGACGCCGCGCAAAGCGTCGCTCTGGTGGACATGGACACGCGCTTCGGGGATGTCGCGATCACCATGGACATTCCCGTTGAACGTTCGATCGCCGACCTCGCCCGCAACCTGGAGAACATCGATCGGGAATCACTCCGCGACTACCTGGTCGAGCACGAGTCGGGAGTGCGGATTCTGCCCGCACCCACCCGCCCGAACGACTGGCGGGGCTTGGGCTACCGCCAGATACGGGATGTCGTCGACGTGCTCGCGCAAACCCACGACTTCGTAATCCTGGATACACCCGGGACGTTCAACGAGCAGGTCGCGGCGGCGCTCGAAATCGGCACCATGATTCTGCTCATCACCACGTTGGACATGGCCAGCATCAAGGACACCGTGCTGGCCCTGGAGATGCTCAACGAGCGTTTCGGCGAAGACGAACAGCGGATGAAGATCGTGCTCAATCGCGCGGGAATGGATACCGGCGTGAACGAGGACGACGTCGCGAACACGCTCGATTCGCCGCTGTGGTGGCGCATCCCTCAGGACAACGAGGTGATGAAGGCAGCCCAGCTCGGGCGGCCGATCGTCATGAGCCGCCCGAATGGGCGTGCCTCGGTGCAGCTCCGCGAAATGGCGCGAGTCATCGCCGGGGTCAGTACGCACGGTGCCCAGAAGCGATCCGCTGGCGGCCTCGCACGCATGCTCTGGCCGTTCGCGCGGAAGTCGGCCTAAGGGCCCAGGACGAGACGAAAGGAGGGAGGGACACGTGTCAGCAGAAGAGCAGCAACCAGACGGCAACGAGGCTGATCAGTCGAAGCAAGCCTTCGGGCGGTCCGCCGCGCGCAAGAGGCTCGCCCCGAACTCGGGCGACGCGCCGAACCCTCCCCGCGGGGCGGGACGCGCGCCGCGCAAACTCCGGCCCTCACGCCATGACGACAACGAACGCGCCTGGGGCCTCGCAGAGGAGCAGCCCCCAGCCGCGCCGGCTGCGTCAGCTACGGATGAAGGAGCTGAGCAGGCGGAAGCGGAGGGCGAGAAGCCGCAACCGCGTGCCGGGACGCCGGCCGGGCCATCGGTGCGGCGGCCTGCTGGGGGCCGCGCTGGCTCGGGCGCGCAGCAGAACGAAGCCGCGAAGACCCGTCTCCATGAGCTGCTGATCGAGGAGCTCGAGCACGGAGCCCTCGACGGGCTGGCTCCTGACAAACAGCGCGAGGCAGTACTGCGCGCAGCGCGTGAACTCCTCTTGCAGGAGGACATCCAGCTCGGTGGGACCGTCCGTGACGAGCTCATCGAGTCGGTGGCGGACGAGGTCCTCGGCCTCGGGCCGCTCGAGCCCCTCCTCCGCGACCCAACGGTCTCCGAGGTCATGGTCAACGACGTCGATAAGATCTACTACGAGCAGGACGGGCGGCTCTTCCGCAGTCCCGCGCGGTTCCGCGATGTGGGGCACGTGATGCGCATCGTCGAGCGCATCGTGGCGCCTCTCGGGCGCCGGATCGACGAATCAAGCCCGATGGTAGACGCCCGTCTCCCCGATGGCTCGCGCGTCAACATCACCATTCCCCCGGTCTCGCCGTTCTCGCCCAGCATCACCATCCGCAAGTTCCGGGCGGACAAGATGCGCATCGCCGACCTCGTGGCCGTTGGCTCGATGAGCGAAGCGACGGCCGAGTTCCTCGGCATGTGCGTGCGAGCGAAGCTCAACATCATCGTCAGCGGCGGCACGGGCACGGGGAAAACGACCCTGCTCAATGCGCTCTCGGGCTTCATCCCGAATACCGAGCGAATCGTGACGATCGAGGATCCCTCGGAACTGCGACTGCAGCAGGAGCACGTGCTCACCATGGAGGCACGGCCCCCCAGCATCGAAGGCAAGAACGCCGTGCTGCAGCGAGACCTGGTTCGCAACAGCCTGCGTATGCGCCCCGACCGCATCATCGTCGGCGAGGTCCGTGGCTCCGAGGCCTTCGACATGCTCCAGGCGATGAACACCGGCCACGAAGGCTCGATCTCGACCATTCACGCGAATACGCCCCGTGACGCCGTCGCCCGCCTCGAGAACATGGTGCTGATGGCGGGCATGGAGCTGCCGGCGCGGGCGATCCGCGAGCAGGTTGCCTCCGCGATCGAGGTCTTCATCCAGATCCAGCGTATGCAGGACGGCACCCGCAAGGTCACCCACGTGACGGAGGTGAGCGGCATGGAGGGCGAGACGATCACCCTCCAGGACATCTTCCGCTTCAAGCTGGACGAAGTCGCAGCCGACGGCCGGGTCGTAGGTGACCTTCGCGCGAGTGGCGTCCGTCCCGGCTTCGTCGAAAAGTTCCTGCTCGCGGGAATCACACTGCCGGACGGGATGTTCGACGAGGGCAAGGACTGGTAGATGCTGCTACTCGTGACCGCGGCCGTAATGGTGGGTGCCTTCGGGTTTACGTTGGTTCTGTTTGTCTTCGGCTACCGCACGCAGGCGGTGGAGACAGGCATGCGCCTGAGCCGGCTCAAAGGCCAGGCGATGACCGACGATCGCGATTCGACCAAGAACGCAGGCATCGGCCTGCGCCGCCGAGCGAGCGTCAGCCTCGGCGGCATGAACCTCGTGTCCACACGGCTTGCCGGGCAGTGGGCAGCGCAGCTGGAGCAGGCTGGCCTGACCCTCACGGTGAAGGAGTACTTCATCCTCCGGATCGTGGTCAGCCTCGGCCTCGGCACCGCTGTGACGATGGCTCAGCCGTTCCCCTGGATCGGCCTCCTCGTCGCCCCGGTCGGCTTCGTCGGCGTCGGCGTCTGGATCAAGCGGCGCGCGGTCTCACGCCGCAAGAAGTTGGAGGCACAGCTCGTCGAGCTGCTGCAGATGCTCGCCAGCGGCCTGCGCGCAGGCTTTGGCCTGAACCAGGCGCTGGAATCAGCTGCGGAGCAGATCCCCGCCCCGCTCTCCGTCGAGATTCGGCGCACGCTGCGTGATACGGCGGTTGGCGCAAGTCTCGAGCAAGCGCTCGAGGCGCTCAACAACCGCGTCGACAGCGGCGACTTCGACATCGTCATCACCGCGATCATGATCCAGCGCGCCGTGGGCGGGAACCTTGCCGAGATTCTCGACACCGTCGCCCACACAATGCGGGAGCGGATTCGCGGCGAAATCCAGACGCTCACCTCGCAGCAACGGTTGACCGGGTTCGTGATCGCAGGCATCCCCGTGGCGCTGGCGCTCTACTTCATCGTGGTCAGCCCGGACTACATCGCGCCGCTGATCACGGACTCATTGGGACGGATGCTCCTCGGCGCAGCCGTCGTCATGGAGATCGTGGGCTTCTTCGTCATCAAGAAGATCGTCGACATCGAGGTTTAGACAATGGCTTTCATCGTCGCCTTGGGGACCTTCATCACCGTCACGCTCACCGTGTACGGGCTCTTCTACCGCGGGCGTGGGAACGACGTGATGGACGCCCGTCTCGGCGGTCTTCGCTACGAAAAGCCGAATCGCGAAGAGCTGCCCGACCCCGAAGCCGCGTTCTCCGTGCGCGTCCTGCGACCGCTCATGCGGGCCCTATCGCGGCGCGCAAACGGCATCTTGCCTTCGACGATTACCCAGCGCCTGGAGGGCGCCATCACCCAGGCCGGGCTGCGAATCCCAGCGGGTCAGCTCATTATCGTCGTGGCGGTCCTCGCCGGCGTCCTCCCGCTCCTCCTCCTCTTCATGATGGCGAGCAACGGGGCAAGCGGGAAGAGCCTCCTGATGATTTGGGGAGCCGCGACCGCCTTCGGCGTTTACGGACCGCGGATGTGGCTGCTCGGGCGGATCAAGGCGAGGCAGAAGGAGATCCAGAAGTCGCTGCCCGACGCCTTCGATCTGATCACGGCATCCGTGGAGGCGGGACTGGGTATCGACGCCGCCTTCCAGCGGGTCATCGAGAAGGTCAAGGGCCCATTCGCCGCCGAGCTCTCGCGGACGATGCGCGAGATCAGCATGGGTCGCGCGCGCCGCGAGGCGCTGATGGACCTCGTCGAGCGGACCGGCGTCGAGGACCTGCGCTCGCTCGTTAATTCGATCGTGCAGGCTGAGGCCATGGGCATCTCCATCGGCGGTGTTATCCGCGTGCAGACCGGTGTGATGCGTGTGAAGCGGCGCCAACGCGCCGAGGAGCAGGCCTTCAAAGCGCCGATCAAGATGGTTTTCCCGCTCGTGTTCTTCATCTTCCCGTCAATCGGATTGGTCATCGGCGGGCCCGCGATGTTGGCGCTCAAGGACGGCTTCTAGACGAAGCGCTCGGGCCAGAGCAGCGCGACCACGCCGCCAAACGCCAGGAATGGCCCGTAGCTAAAAACGCTCCGGCTGCGGCCGAGCACCATCAGGGCGAGCGCCGGGACGCCGGCCGCGATCATCCCCAGGAACAGGCCGAGGAGGAGGGCGGGCCAACCCAGCAGCAGGCCGAGCAGCACGATCAGTTTCGCGTCGCCAAGGCCGAAGGCGGCTTGGCGCACGCGCATAGCCAAGCCGACCGCCACGCCCCCCAGCGTGAGCACCGCGGCAGCACCGAGCCCGATACCCGCCCCTAACCAAATCTCAGCGACGCTGCGGTCTGGCCAGACCCAGCAGACGGCGCCCGCAGCGAGGATCGCAGGGTAGGAGACGACGTTGGGGATGCGCTTTCGCTCGAAATCCGTGCTCGCGAGGAGCATCAGCGCCACGGCGAACGCGGCCGTCGCCGCCGCCGCGCCTGCGTCGTAGTGGTCGGGCCGTAGCGCCAGGAACGAAACCGCACCAGCGGCCGCTCCGAGCCCGAGGCGGAACGCCACCAAGCGGCTCCCCCGCGCCGGGTTCTGGCGGAACTCGTCCTCACGGTAGAGGTAGTGCTGCCAGCCCGCCGCGAGCCAGCCGAAGGCGGCTGCCGCGACTCCCGCGAAGATCGCCGGGAGCCAGTCCACGGTCTCACTATATTTCAGGGTGGCGTCGAGAGGCCGGCACCGGTGCGCGTCGCCGTCCTGCTCTCGGGAGGCGCTTCGGCTACCCCGCGGTCAGACGGATCGCTACACTCGGCGAAGTGAGCGAACTGATCGCGTGGCTGGACGACCGCGAGGCCGCTGGGCGTCGGATCGGCGGGAAGGGAGCCGGCCTCGCACGCCTGTCGGCCGCCGGCTTCCCCGTGCCGCCGGGTTTCGTCGTGACAGCCGAGGCCTACGAGTCCTTCGCGGACGCTCACGGTCTGGGGGCGTTGACGGAGCCTCTCGCCGGGCTTAGCGCGACCACCCCACTGTCCGAGATCCGCGAGGCGCTGGTGCCCGTGTCGGAGCGACTGCAGGGTGCGGCGCTCGACGAGACCGCGCGCGCCGCCGTTTCGGGGGCATATGCGGAACTCGAGGATCGAACCACACCGCAGGCGACCTTTGCGGTGCGTTCGAGCGGACTCAACGAGGACGGTGCCGGAAACTCCTTCGCGGGTCTCTACGAGAGCTTCATCAACCTTCGCGGAGATGAGGCAATCCTGGCAGCGGTGCTCGACTGCTACCGCTGCGTCTGGGATGAACGCGCCGCCCACTACCGCACGTTTCGCGGCATCGCGCACGCGGGCGAGGCGATGGCGGTGGTCGTGATGGAGGTCGTGCCCGCAAAAGCGAGCGGCGTGGCGTTCACGAAAAACCCCGTCACCGGCGCGAGCGACGAAGTGTTCATCAACGCCTCCTGGGGGCTTGGCGAGGCGGTCGTTTCTGGTTATGTCACGCCAGACTCGTTCATCGTCGGGATCGACGGCACCCTCATCGAGAAGGCGATCGCCGAAAAGCACGAATGGGCTGCGCTCGTCCCCGGCGGTACCGAGCGCGCCCCTACGCCACCGGAGCTGCTCGCCGCGGCGTCGCTGAGCGACGCTCAGGCCTTGGCCGTTGCCGAGGCCGCGCGCGCGGTCGAGCGGGAATACGGATCACCGGTCGACATCGAGTTCGCCTACGACGACGCCGATCGGTTCTACCTGCTCCAGGCCCGACCCATTACGACTTAGGCCGGGATGTCTCGCCGGCGAGCGCCTCGAGTTCGCGGCGAAGTTCCCCGAGCTGTTTGCCCTCGAGCTGAGCGCCCGCCTCGTTTCCAAGCCGAGCGAACCAGCGTTGCGTGAGTACCTGCACCCTCGCCTCGACCGCCAAGCCAGCGCCCGCCCGCGCGAGCGGGGAGACGGATCCAGAGACGTCATCAGCAACGGCGACGCCGGCCAGCACGGCGATCGCATCCAGCACGTGAACCGCCGCGACCGCGTCTGCACCACGCGAGCGCGCGATGCTCGAGGCGGTTGTGAGAATGTCGAGAAAGCGGAGGGCGTCGGCTGGCTCAGCCTGACCCAACGCGCGCCCTAAGAGCCAGCCCGCTGCAGGGCCGGCAGCTGGCGCGCGTGATCGAGGGAGTGCACGCGGATCGTAAGAAACCACTCCCGCCAGTTGAGTTCGCCGAGGAACGGGTGCAGCCACGTGATGGCCGCCTCGGGATCGCCGTGCCCCTCGCGCACCGCCGCGGTTGCACCCGCGATGACCGAGGCCTGCGCTTCGAGGATCGCCTCACGAGCCTTCGGCACGGAAGGGACCTCATCTGGGATGCGGCCGTCGGTAACAACGCCGCGGACACGGGCGGCCGTGCCGGTATTCACCTCAGCCGCATGCCGCAGGCACTCGAGCGGGCTCCACTCCTGACCGGCAGCGCGCACGTCGAGGAGCTCGGGGGCCACCGCGCGAGCGGCAGTCTCCAGCTCCGAAACCGCCGCCGAGATCCGGATCGCCACCTCCTCCGGAGTCCATTCGGCGGCTTTCTTGCGAACGTAGCTGAGGATGGCATCCGCGGCGCCGGGCGGGATCGTCATGCGGCCTCCAGGGCGGAGCGGGCTCGCGCGGTGCTCGGACAATCCTAGCGGATTCGCCGCCCCAGTCGGAGGCGGCCCCCCGCGCTCACTGGGATTCGCCGTAGAATCGCAGAATGGTCACCGTCATTCGACCGTCGGAGCGGGACGCAGGCACGACGCAGACCCCCGGGATGCGGCGGGAAGCCGGCGTTTCGGGCGCGCTCACAGATGCGAAAGGGCTTTGGATGGGTGTGGGCAAGAACGAGCCTGCGGGCATCTCCGGCGTCCACCACCACGGCGAGAGCGAGTCAGGCATCTTCGTCCTCGAAGGGCACCTCCGCTTTCGCTGGGGCGAGTCGCTCGAGCATATGGTCGACACGGAGCCGGGGGACTTCGTCTTCGTCCCGCCGTTCGAAGTCCATCTTGAGGAGAATCTCGCGCGCGACCATGAGGCCGTGTTTGTCCTGGCCAGGAACACTATGGAGGGCATCGTGGTGAACGTGCCCGACCCGCGCGAGGGCTAGGGGTGGGGCTGCTGGCGATGAAGGTCACGCTCACCGACGGCCGCGAACTCGTGGTCGAAGCGGACTCGCGCATCGACACCGTCGACGAAGCTGGCGAGCGGATCATTCGGCTCATGAAGAACGGCCAAATCGTCCAGGTGTTCAAACAGAGCGAGGTGCAGGAGCCGATCCAGGGTCTCACGCACGACGCCTGAAGCCGCTTCTGCCGATGGCTTCCGCCCCGGCGCGCTCGGTGCGCGACAAAGCGAGCGCGAACACGAAGCCGGCCGCAGGCCGCGGAAGGGGAGCAGTTGAGCGCGGGTGGGGCAGGGGCGGGTGGGTCGAGCGCAGCGAGATCGAAACCAAGAGCGAGCGCGGACACGGAGCGGCCAGCGGCCGTGGAGGCGGAGCAGTCGAGCGGCGGCTGGGGAGGCGGGAGGCGGGGCGAGCGCAGCGAGCAAAAAAGTGGGCGAGGAGCGCGTCCGCCTGCCGGGACACAACAGCTTCTGGTTCTCGGTGGCAAGCCCCGCCGATGCCTGGCAGCTCTACAACGCTGATGGCGCGGTCCGAGGCCGCCGCCCTGAGGGGCTGGCGGCGATAGGCATCTGCTACCGTTCAGGGAAGCAGATGCCGGTGCCCCACTTCCCCGAGCCGCGCGCTCACCGACCTGGTGACGCACGCGTGCGCGCGTTCGTCGAGCAGGGTCTCCCGGACGCAGAGATCGCAGTCCGGCTCGGCCTCTCGGTTGCGGACGCGAGACGGCGCGTGGCGGCCGCTCGGGGCGAGCCGCCCGAGCCACTCGCCCGGAGCCGCGCTCCTGCGCTCCCAAGCTTGCCTCGCGCCAGCGAGCCAGGTAGCACTTCCGCGGCCCCCGAAAACCAGCGAGTGGCCACCGACGAGGCGCCACCCGGCGAACCCCGCCGCATCTCACGACGAGCGCTGCTGGGCGTCGCGGCAGGAGCGGCGCTGTCCCTGGCCGGCGGTGGACTTCTTGCGACCCGACCCACGCGGAAGATCGCGGCCGAGCCAGAACGGAGTCTGCGCCCGGTGCCGACGGCGATCCCGCCCACGCCCTCGCCGCTCGCACTGGCGCAAAGGACCGGCGACGCCTTCGAACGGCTCACGTACGCATCAGGTGCCCGGATCGAGGCCGACCACGGGATCTTCTTCACCCCCACTGCGGAGTCCGAAGGCGCAGCAGTGGAAGGCTGGCGGCAGGTCGGCGAGACCCCACCCAGCCGCTATCGCGTGAGCCCGCGACGGCGCTTCGTGACGGGCAGCAATACGCTCGTGGACCGAAGTACGGGCCAGCAGTTCATCTGACCTGAGGACAAGCTCTGGCTGCGCGGACTCTCCGACGAGCGCCTGCTCTTTGCCGAGCTCGACGACGGCCGCGCCGGCGTCAGCGAGCCCTCCGGCCGCTACCACGTGACCGATGCAGAGCTCCAGCCGATCGCCAGCTTCGAGACCTCAGCGGACGTCGGAGGGGGACCGGCGCCCCTCTTCTCGACCTCCGGCACCCGCATCTACCTCGCGCTAACCGACCCGTGGGGCGTGCCCGCCGTCGCTCTCTTCGACGTACCCTCGTCGCGCGTCCAGCGAACGCTCACACTCGCCTCGGGGACGAGCAGGTTCCGTCCCTTCAGCGGCCCCCTGACAGCGGCGCGAGACGGGAGTGCGGTCCTCGTCACGCTCGCGCTCCTGCCCTGGGGGCGGCTCGGCGGAGAGCTCGCCGCCGGCCGCTCTCTTCTCACGCGCTACTCGTGGGAAGGTGACCCGCTGTCGCGGGTTCCGATCTCGATCGGCTCGACCTTCCCCTCGCCTGACGGAAGCCTCATCGTCGGCGATCAGATCACGCAACCACCAGAACTGCTCGACGACGGACGCTACGCGGGCGCGGCGACAATGCTCGTCGCCGAAACCGCTACCGCGCGCCCGGTCTTCCGCTTGCGCGGCGCCTACGGGAACTATGGCGATCGGATCGAGAGAACGCGCTGGCTCGCGGACTCCTCCGGCTTCGTCGCAATGATCGGGTCGCCCGAAGGGGGGACTGCCTACGCGATCGTCAAT
>CAUYXJ010000036.1:0-28160 GCA_963577065.1 Dehalococcoidia bacterium
TGTAGGGGGCGGCGTCGGCTCCGCGGTCGGGGTGTCAGCGGGGGGGGGTGTCTCGGTCGGGGCTGTCGTTGGGGTCGCCGTTGACGCCTCTTCGGTGGGGCTACTGGTCGGTTGGGCGGTGGCTGCCTCGGTGGGCGTCGGGGCTTCGGTGGGCGTCGCCTCAGGGGTGGTGGTCGCCGTCGGTGCGGGGGCGGTGGCCGTGGCGGTCGGAGGGGCGGTCGTGGCAGTCGGCGCGGTCGTCGGTGTTGCTGCTTGGGCCCGCACGATCACGCGGCCCTGCATAGAGGACGGGTGGAGGTTGCATTGGTACGTGTACTCACCCGGCTGCGTGAAGGTGCGGGAGAAGGTCCCACCGATCGAGAGCGTCCCCGAGTGCCACGATTCCGCTTGTCCACCGTGTGAGGATGAGGTGTGGGGTTGGCCGTCCCAGCGCCAGGTCACGGTGTCCCCGCTATCGATCGTGATCACCGCGCCGCTGAAGCCGAAGGTGAAGACAGAGACCGTTTCGTCGTCCGCGCCGGTCGCACCGGCGCCGAGCAGGAGCAGGCCCCCAACGACTGCCGCCGCGGCCACGCGGATCAGCTTCGGACCGAACGCTGTCATCGCTCCCAAATGTACGCGCCCCGGCCGCGGGAGGTTCTGTCGCGGAGCCGATGACGGTGGGGGCTGTACGATTCAGCCGTGCTCAAGCGGCGCTGGCGGCGGCGAGCCGGCAGCGCCGCTGCGCCGCCGCTTGGGGCGCTTCACGACGCAGGAGGTGGTGCGCGCGCTCTGGCTCGGGCTCCTGATCGGGCTCGTGGCGGGCGGCGCCGCCATCGTCTTCTTCGAAGCGATCGAGTTCGCGACCGAGCACATCCTCACTGATCTTACCGGCTACGTGCCGCCCCAGCCGCTCGGCGAGGGGAGCGCGGAGACTTCTGGCCCAACCCGCAGTTGGGCCCTGCCTATCGTCCTCGGGCTGGGTGGCCTCGTCTCCGGAATTCTCGTGTTCACGTTCGCTCCCGCGGCCGAGGGCGCGGGCGCCGACCAGGTGATCGACGCCTTCCACCAGCGTGGCGGCCGCGTGGGCTGGCGCGTGATTCCGGTGAAGCTGCTGGCCTCGACGTTCACGATCGGGAGCGGGGGGGGGCGGCCGGTCGCGAGGGACCGACGGCGCAAATCGGGGGTGGCTTCGGCTCGCTCATCGCCGACCGCCTGGGGCTGGGGGCGATCGAGCGCAGGCGTGCGCTCGTGGCGGGGATGGGTGCGGGCATCGGTGCGATCTTCCGGGCCCCCCTGGGCGGCGCGATGATGGCGGCGGAGGCGCTCTACCGCCACGACTTCGAGGCCGACGCGATCCTGCTCTCGCTGATCGCCTCGATCGTTGCGTTCTCGCTGTACGGCGCCTGGTTCAGCTACGAACCGATCTTCGGGGGCGCGGCCGGCTTCTCCTTCATCAACGCGGAGGAACTGCCCTACTACCTCCTGCTGGGCATCGCCTGTGGCCTCTTGGGCATCCTCTACGCGCGTGGGCTCGAGGGTGCGCAGGTTTTCTTCCAGCGGATCACCGGCCCGCGCTGGGTGAAGCCCGCCATCGGTGGTGTGATGGTCGGCGCGATCGGCATGGCGGCGCCGGAGGCCATCCACGTCGGCTATGGCTGGGTTCAGCGCTCATTGACGCCCGAACAGGTAACCGACTTCTCCTTCTGGCTCCTCATCTCGCTGCCGTTCCTTCGGATCGGTGCCGCCGCCCTTACCGTGGGCTCGGGTGCGGCGGGCGGCATCTTCGCACCGGGGATGGTGGCGGGCGGCATGACGGGTGCGCTCTTCTGGCGGCTGTTCCACGACCTCCCTGGCTTCCCCGCGGAGCCGGGCCCGTTGGTCATCATCAGGATGATCGCGGTCTTTGGGAGCATCGCCCATGCGCCCCTCGCGATGATGCTCATGGTCGGCGAGATGACCGGTAACCTCTCCTTGCTTGCGCCCGCGATGGTGGCGGTCGCGGTGGCCACGCTGCTCGTGGGGGACACGACGATCTACCGCAGCCAGGTCGCCACCCGCGCCGACTCGACCGCCCACCGCCACCGCTTCGCCGTCCCACTCCTCGATGCGCTGCCGGCTCAACGCGCGGTGATACCCTCCCCGTGATTCGCCAGGGGAGCACCGTCGCGCAGGCGCTGGCGAGCCTCGAGGCGGAGGCGAGCACGCAGGGCGTGGTGGTCGACGGGCAGGGCCGGCTCGTGGGCGAGGTAAGCAGCGAGTCGCTCCGGGCCGTCGCAGACGCCGGTGCGAGAGTGGATGAGTACGCCGGCGAGATCCCGGCGGTGGTGCTTGCCGATACGCCCCTCGATGAGGCGCTCGATCGCCTCGCCAGCTACGAACGCCGCTGGCTGCCAGTGCTCGATGGGGAGGACGGGCCGGTACTCGGCGCGATCGACGCGCGCGCTCTCGTACGCGCGTACCGGCGGGCGGTACAGCAGCAGGTCCGGCCCCTGACGCCGGTGGATTCTGAGATCGGCACGATCGAGCTGACCGTGGCCTCCGGTTCACCCGTTGCGGGCAAGACGCTCGCGGAAGCGGCCCTGCCGCCGGGCGTGCGCGTACTGACCATGGAGCGTCGGGGTCGCATCTCGGTGCCCGCCGGGGACTCGCTGCTGCGTTCCGGCGACCGCCTCACGCTCGCGATGCCGCGCGGGACGCGGGCGCGCGTGCTCTCGTTGATCCTCGGGGACTAGCCGCGGTGGGAGTTCAGGGTTCAAAGTTCAGAGGGGATCACCCTGTCGTTGATCCCGGCGATTAGCCGCGGATCACCATGTCTATAACCCTCGGCGATTAGCCGCGGATCGCCATGTCTATCACCCTTGGCGGTTAGCCGAAGATGACCCGCAGGGCGATCGCCCCGGCGCCGACGAGCAGCACGCCGCCGACCAGCATCCCTAAGACCCGCTGCGAGCGTTCACGTTCGTCCTCGAGACTGCTGAAGGGGACGAGCGCGCTCGTCCCGCCGAGGTCGGCAATGATGCTCCGGGCCTGGCCGACCTGGTGCCGGCCGACGAGCACGGAGAACGATGTCAGCGGCAGGCTCGCCCCACCGAAGGCCCCGCTCGGCCCGCGCTCGAAGTAGGTGGCCCTGATGCCATCATTGCGCAGGGCGTCGATCCAGATGCGCGCCTGGCCGATGTCCGGCGCCTCCGCGACGACCGTTGCGCCCCCGTCTTCAGCGTCGCTGGTCACCTGCCGCTGTCCCTGGGGCCACCGCTGGGGGTCGGGAGCCGTGTATTTCGCGGCCGATTCGGATCGCCCGATCGCACGCTGTCAGTGTAGGCGTCCCGCGGGGACCACGAGCGGTCGACAGACGCCGAGCGAGCGTGGAGCCGCGGCGGCCCTGAGGCCGCAAAGGCGCAACAGTCGAGCGCACACGGTGTCTACGCGCCGCCGGCGCTAGAGTTGGGCGCGATGCCGAAACCGGACGGCTCCCTCAAGGCGCGCGAGTTCGTCTTCCTCTGCGAGGACCAGATCCTCACGCGTCTGCCGAGCGATTTCCCGGCACCCGAGCGCCGCGTGATGTGGACGACGCTGCAGCTCCACTTCGGCGACGAGCGTGTCCATTTCGAGTTGCAGCCGCAGATGAGTCGTGGGGTCGTGGAGGCGGGGCTTCATTTCGAGGGCCCGGCGGAGACGAACGATGCCTGGGTCGAGCTCCTCGCCGCGCACG
Organism: Dehalococcoidia bacterium; assembly: GCA_963577065.1. Taxonomy (GTDB): domain Bacteria; phylum Chloroflexota; class Dehalococcoidia; order Tepidiformales; family Tepidiformaceae; genus CAUYXJ01. The sequence continues at coordinate 3,695 of CAUYXJ010000036.1, forward strand.
CCGACGATATCCTCGGTGAGCTGGGGCCGGCTTGGGAACTCGAGGAGTGGACGGCGTCCTGGCGGCGACTGCATCGCCCCTTCCCGTTCGTGCGCTTGAGCGCGGAGCTCGCGCACGAGGTTGCGGGGGAGGTGACCAGCGCGATGGTGGCGCTCCACCCCCTGCTCCTGGAAGGGCTCGAGAGGATCGGGCCGACGCCGAACCCCGCAGGTCGCACGGCTCGGACCAGCCGGCGCTGGAGACAGAAACAGCGGGCTCGGCCCTAGGCGAACGTGGTCTCCATCTCCGCGGAAGTATCGAAGTAGTCCTGGAAGGTCTGGTTGTAGCGATAGAAGAGGTCGCGGCGGGTGTAATCCGCCCCGAGGGCGAACCCGTCCTCGGTCTGGAGGTCGAGGGAGTTCAGCGTATAGACCGACTGCGCGGCGCCGTTCGCTTTGATGTTCTCGATCATCGCGCGCCACTCGTCGGGCGGTTGCACGAGCGTGAAGTCGAGGTCGCCCGCCGCAGCGCAGTCGATCTCGTCGACGCTGGTGATGGCGAAGGCGGCGAAGACGATGGCAAAGCAGGAATCGCCCACCTGGACGCCCATGCTGGCGTCGCACGTGCCAAGCCGCGCAAAGCTGTCGGAGCGGTTGAGGCGGTCGGCGGCCTCTTGGAACCACTCGACCGAGGAAAAGACGGGCACGAAGCCTCCGCCGAGGAGTCTAGCGAGCGCCTTCTGGCCCGGCTACGCGGCCGCGGCGCTAGTCCGTCAAGTGCGCGCGGGCACTGGGCGGCGCCGGTTGCGGAAGGCGAGCGCGCTGAGCAGGCCAAAGGCGAAGCCGCCGAGATGCGCGAACCAGGCGACCCCGGTGTCGGGGTTGGCGGCGTCCCCGAGCGAGGCGACGCCCGCGAGGAGGTTCTGCAGGAACCAGAAGCCGATCATCACGACAGCAGGGAGGGGGATGGGGATGAAGATCAGCAGGAAAAAGGGGATGACCACGTAGACCGTGGCCTTGGGATAGAAGAGCAGGTAGGCCCCGAGCACGCCTGCGACCGAGCCGCTCGCCCCCACAACTGGGATGACACTGTTGGGCTCGACGGCGCCCTGCACGAGCGCGGCGACGACACCCGCCGCGAGATAGAAGACGAAATACGTGCGGTGGCCGAGCCGGTCCTCGACGTTATCGCCGAAGACCCAGAGAAAGATCATGTTGCCGGCGATGTGCAGCCAGCCGCCGTGGATGAAGAGGGCGGTCAGGATCGAGAACACGATCAGGAGCCGGTTGGGGCTCGCGACGAGCAGGTTGTCGCCGGAGACGACGTCGAAGAACTCGCGGGGCTGGAAGCCGAAATCGCAGTAGGCCCCATTCCGCTCGGTGGGTGGGGTGAGGAGGGTGTAGCAGGCGCCGGCCGCCTGGTCGCGCGCGTCCTGCTGGGCGCTGCGGAAGGTGCCGGTGAAGCCAGTTGAGAGCGTGAGCAGCCAGATGAAGGCCACCAGGTTCAGCGCGATCAGGGTGTAGTTGACCCACGGCCTGATGCCGCGGCTCGGACTATCGGCGATGGGGATCATGGGGTGGGTTGGGGCGCGGTGCGGGTGGCCCTCGCGCGCGGGAGCTCGCTGAGCGCGTCGGCGGTGAGCCCCCCGTGATCTCGTCTATTCAGGCCGCGCCCACTTCTCGCCAGACTCAGGCTCGACCTCCTCAGGAGCCGCCGGCTCGGGGCGCTCGTCTTCCGCCTCGGCGTCTGAGCTCGTGCGTGTGCCGAAAGCGCGCGGGTCCCCCCCGATGAGGGAGGGGAGGGATTGGCTCTCGCTGCCCTCGCCTTCGGGCGCAGCGAAGGGGCTGCGTTCGCGGGACTGTACGCGGCCCCAGACATCGCCCTTCTGGCCCGTCACGAGGCGGCCGTCCTCGAGCTCCTCGACCCGGTCCGCCAGCTCCATCACGAGACGATCGTGCGTGCAGGTAACGATGGTGACGCCGCGCTCGCGGCAGATATCGCGGATCAGGGTGAACACGGCCGTGGCCGTGGCGGAGTCGAGCTCGCCCGTGGGCTCGTCGGCGAGGACCAGGGTCGGCTCGGTGACCAGCGCGCGCGCGATCGCGACCCGCTGCTGCTCGCCTCCCGAGAGCTCGTAAGGCCGGTGCTGCGCCCGCCGCTCGAGCCCCACCAACTCGATCACCTCGCGGGCGCGGGTCGAACGTGAGCCCTTCATCCCGGCGATACGCAGGGGCAGCTCGATGTTCTCCTGAGCCGAGAGGAGGGGCAGCAGTCCGAACGACTGGAAGATGAAGCCGAGCTTCTTGCGGCGCAGCTCGATCAACTGCCCCTCGTTCATCGTGTCGACGCGATCGCCGTCGATGGTGACCTCACCCTCAGTCGGGCGGTCGAGGCCGGCGATCGAGTTGAGAAGGGTGGTCTTGCCGGAGCCGGAGCGGCCGATCAGGGCGAGGAACTCGCCCGGCTCGACCGAGAGGGTGACGTCACGCACGGCCCAAACCTCCTCCGAGCCGAGGCGGAAGAGGCGAGAGACGTTACGGAGCTCGATGGCGGCCCCAGCCATCAGCGCTCCTCCGCGGGCACGCGCCGGATCGTGTCGGGCAACACTTCAATGCGACCTTCGCCGAGGATCAGCTTGGCCCGATCGCCGATGCTGAGCCGGTCGAGGAACTCACGGGGGACCTGGAGGCGGCCCGCCGAGTCGACGAGCACGTACTCGTCGTGAACGATGTGCGTGACGCCGCCCAGCTGCTCGACCTTGCGAAAGATCTCCATGCTCGTGCGGCCATCGCGGATGGCGACCACGCGGTTCACGCGCGAAGCGATCTCGGGGTCGTGGGTGACGATGATGACGGTCACGCCGAAGCGCGAGTTGAGATCGCCCAGCACCTGGTAGACGGTGTCCGCGCCGATCGCGTCGAGCTCCCCAGTGGGTTCGTCCGCGAGGAGCAAGGGAGGCCTGTTCGCGAGCGCCACGGCGATCGATACGCGTTGTTGCTCACCGCCGCTGAGCTGCTCGGGGCGGTGGTCGAGGCGGTCGCCGAGGTTGACAGCGTCCAATAGCTCGAGCGCGCGCTCACGCGCCTGGCCGCCCTCCATGCCGTCGAGCATCAGCGGCAGCTCCACGTTCTGGGTCGCGGTCAGGTAGGGGATGAGGTTGCGCCCGGTCTGCTGCCAGACGAAGCCGACAGCGCTCCGGCGATAGCGGACCATCTCCCCTTCGGACATGGTGAGCAGGTCGCGGCCACCGACAAAGGCGCGGCCGGCGCTGGGCTGGTCCAGCCCCGCGAGGATGTTCAGGAGGGTGCTCTTCCCGGAGCCCGAAGCGCCCACGATCGCCATCAACTCCGCGTGGCGGACCTTCAGGTCGAGGCCGCGGAGCGCGACGACTTCGAGCTCGTCGCTCTTGTAAATCTTGAAGAGATCTTCGCAGACGATGTACGGGGCGTCGGGCTCGCTCTCGGAGGGCTGTGCTGTCACTGCACGCCTACAGCTCGCCGATGCGCAAGGCGCGGTGCAGCGCGAGACGGGAGTAGAGCCGCACCAGCGCGGCCACGGTAGCAATGAAGACGAGGGCGAGGAGCCCATAGACGGTGAGCACGGTGGTCCAGCTTACCTGCGAGAGAAGCGGTGGCACCACATCGCTGCCGTCCTCCGTGAGGCTGATGGCGCCGATCATCAAGCGTCCGAGCGGGAACCCAAGGGCGGTGCCCGCGGCCACGCCGGCGACGATCACGAAGAGCTGCTCGAAGGCCACGACGCCGACGATCTGGCGGCCGGAGAAACCCATCGTGCGGAGAATGGCGAACTCGAGGGAGCGCGTCTGCGCCGCGAGGTACGAGAACACGATGAAGCCGAGCGCCGTGAGGATCAGCACGGCCCCGAAGGAGAGGAAGAGGATGCCCTCCCAGCTGGCCGCGACCAGCGGGTCGGAGGACTCCTGCGCGAGGAGGGCCGCGCGATCGAAGGCGCGGCTGGCGCGGAACCCGTTCTCCTCGAGGAATTCCATGGTCAACGTGAGGCCGCCGACCTCAGCGAGCCAGATCTCGTTCGCGGCGATACTGCCGGCGATGCGAGGGGAGCCGCTGCCTGCCGCCTGGAGCGCCTCCAGATTGGCGACGACCAAGTCGCGACGGCCGCCGGGGAAGAAGCCTGGGAACAGCTCGAACTGGCCGACGACCTCAAGGTTCACCGCCTGCCGGTTGAGCCGGAAGGCGAGCACATCGCCCACGCCGGTGCCGGTGGACTCCAGGAAACCCTCGCTTGCGAGCACCCGCAGGGGCGCGCTCGAGCGCCGCAGGCGCACGCCCACGGCGCTCGGGGCAAAGGCGTCGTAGGTGAATGTCACCTGCGCAGCGTACTGGCCGCGATCGCTCGGGATCTCGGCCCGCGTGATCGTCGTTTCGTTGCCGGCGGAGGCGCCCGTGATGGACTGGTAGCGGTCGAGCGACTCGAACGTCTCGACGACCGTGCCGCCATCGATGTCCTGCTCCTCGAAGGCTTCAGGGGGGTAGGCGATGATGTCGTCCAGGAGCGCGGTCACGCGGCCCGGTGCGGCCGCTAAGCGGCGCACGCTGAGGAACACGGACTCCACTTCGAGCGGTTGATCCAGCCGTGGCGGGCGGTCCCGGGGCGTCAACGGCCGCTCGAGGTCGACGACGTAGAGGAGCCAGCCGTCGTCGTCCTCGGCGACGGCGTCCTCGAAGAAGATGTATTCGTAAAAGAGGCCCCGGTCGTCGCGCAGCCGAATCGCGGGCCGGGCGGCGCGACCGGGCAGGGAGATGCGTGTCCAGATGCCCAGGGCACGCGATCCGGGGGGGATCATCGCCCCGCCGGGGAGGTCCGCCTCGGCTAGCGGTTCGAGGCGCGCGAGCAGCCCTTCCAGCGATCCCCCGAAGTCGTCGCGCCAGAAGGCGGCGTCGACGAAGCCGTCGCCGACGCCGAGCAGTTCTGTTGTCGAAGATCGCCCGATAGCCGGGATGTAGGTCACGTCCAGGCGGGCGACGGCGGTGGCGCCGTCCAGGCCGTCTATGGCCTCGAACGCGTTCTCGAGCTGCGTCGCCGAGATGCGGCTGGGCTCGCGGATGTCGACCACACGGCCGGCCGCGCCGGCGGCGTAGGCGGCGCGATCCTCGTAGCTCCGATCGAGAGTCGCCCGGAAACCTGCAGCGAACATGCCCACCGAGGTGGCGAGCAGCAGCAGCAGGATCAGGCGGCTGTAGTGCAGCGGGCTTCGGACCATGCGCCAGAGGCTGAGAAGGATCGTCGCCCCACCCAGGCCCCGGAGCGCCCAAGAGACGACGCGCAGAACCAAGGGGAAGAGTCGCAGAAAGACAAGCGCGATCATCAACATGAAGAGGGCCGGCGAAACGAGCAGCAGGGGATCGGCGGAGAGATCGCCGAATAGGTTTTCCGTCACCAGCGAGCCGCGCTGACGGAGCTGATAGAAAAGGAACGCACCCACGCCCACGAGGACGAGATCGAGGTAGTAGCGCAAGAAGAGTGGCTGCCGGTCCGGCCGGGCGAGGCTCTGCTTGTAGTGCACCATGCTCGAACGCGATGCGCGGTAGGCTGGCCAGAGGAGAGCCACGAGGGCCAGCGCAGCGCCGAGCAGGGCCATGCCGAACGCCTCGATCGAGAGCGTGACGTTCAGGAAACCGCCGTCGCTCAGATCGGCGAAAGGCGGTGTGGGGCCAAGCAGGCGGATCACGCCCGCGGCCAGAAGCGGGCCGAGGATCACGGCGATCGCGCTCAGCGCCAGCCCCTCGATCAGGTAGACCGTCATGATCTGGCCGAGGTCGGCACCGCGGCTCTTGAGCAGCGCGATCTCGCCCGCTTGGCGCTCGACCACCATCGTCACCACGAGGACGAGGTAGTAGAGCGCGATGCCGACAATCAGGAGCATCAACGCGAACAGGGGCAGACGTGTGAAGAAGAGCTTCTCCTGGTACTCGGCGATCACCTCGGCGAGCACGGACTGGACCGACGAAAGCTCCAGCTGCGTGCGCACCGAGGCCTTGAGCGCCAGCAGGTTGCGCTCGACCGACTCCGCATTGCGGCTGTTGATGCGCTCGCTGTCGAGGAAGGCGTACGTCTCGAACGTGCCGTCGATGGAGGGCAGATACGGCGCGATCACTTCGATGTAGGTGCGTTCGTCGATAATCAGCGGGTACGTGGGCCAGCGCGTGGTGCCGACCACCAGCCGTTCGGCGGCGCGGAACCAGTACTCCTCTGCCGGATCGAGGGGCTCGATGAGGCCGACGACCGTCACCTCGAGCGGCGCGACATCGTCGCGCCAGAACGGATGCAGCTCGAACGTGTCGCCGATGGAGACGCCGAGGTCGGCGGCGGCGGTGGCGCTGATCCAGGTCTCGAAGCTCGGCCGCCGGCTGGGATCGGTCGTCTTCGGGGCGGGCGTCCGGGGCGTGCCCGCGACGAGTGCAACGTGATCCTCGATGTCGGCGAAGAAGAGGAAGTGGGCGCGCGGGCGGAGCTCGTCATCGCGCCTGACCGGTAACCCCGGGTCGGTCAGGAAGAAGGTGGAAGAGCGGCCGTAGAAGCCCAGCCCCTCGATGAGCTCGCCTCCGTGCCGGAGGAGCAGTTCGGTGGTGGTATTGCGCCGTTCCGCGTAGAGCGTTGGCTCGCCGTTCTGGCTGTTGCTGAGCACCTTGAGGTCGAGGTCCAGCGGGTCCTCTTGGCGGAGGGTGAAGCTCAGGCCCAGATCTCGTACCGCGTCGGAGTAAAGGACGACGCTGGACATCAATCCGGCGGCGAGCACCATCCCGAGGATCACCGTCAAGAGCAGGCGCCAGTTGGCTCTGCTGCGCTGCGCGACGATCCGCAAGAGTGCGGCGAGGCTCTGCATCGGGAGGTGCGAGCCTAGCAGGCGGACGGACTCCCTTCTAGCGTGCCGGCCGGGCCCTTGACCCTGGCTGCACGCCGCTGAGCGGGCACCGCCTGCGAGCGCTACCCTTGGGCACTGCCATGCGCAGCCTCGCCGCCGTCTGGGCCCTCCTCCTCCGTCACAGCGCCGCGAGCTGGCGCATGCTGGCGGTGCTCGGCCTGGGCGTGCTCGTGGCCTCGGTGCTCCTAGCCAGCGCGCCCATCTATGCGCGCGCGATGGCCGACCTCGGGCTCGATTTCACCGTCCGCGATGAGCTCCGGGACGAGCCTTCGATCCGGGTCGGGATCGAGGCTCAGGCCCTGGGTACGCCCGACACCCTCGCGGTGCGCGAGGGCGTGTCGCAGCGGATCGATGAGCGGATCGGCTGGTTCGAGCTACGGCGTTCGAAGGTCCTCGAATCGGCGCGGTTGACGTTGGGTGCGGACGGGACCGAGCCCCGCGCCGGTTCGCCTCTGGCCGTGCTCTACGCGATCGAGGGGTACGAGCCCCACGTGATGCTCGTGGAGGGCCGGCTGCCCGTGCCCACGGGCGTCGACGGTCCCCTCGAGGTGGCGATGAGTGAGCGCGCTGCGGCGCTCGCAGGGCTGGCCGTGGGCGAGTCCTTTCTTCTGATCGAGGAGTTCGACAACTGCGCCCGGATCATTCCCGCGGGCCTCCAGCCGCAGCTGCCCTGCGACCTCGCGAGCGTCGTTCGCTACTCGATCCCAGCGTTGCTCGCGGGGGTAATCGCGGTCGAGGACCCGGACGCGTCCTTCTGGGCCTCCGGTAGCGCCCGCTTCGTTACGCCCACGCCGCCCCTCGTCGACTCGGCTGTGGTCCTCCCGGTCATCGCCCACGTGGATGCGGTTCTGGGCGACCTCGCGGCGCGCTACCCCGCGCAGCGGCTCAACATCAGCTGGAACGTGTTCGCGGATGTGGACCGGCTCGATCGGGGCAACTTCGAGCGTGCCCGCGACGATATCCGGGCGCTGAACGAGGACGTGCGCAACTTCAACGGCTTCGCCTCGAGCCAGCTCATCATCACGCTCGATGCGTTCGGCCGGCGGGCGGATTTTCAGCAGGCGCCGCTGACGATTCTGCTCGTGGAGATCTCTGCGATCGCGCTGTTCTACGTGGTCCTGATCTCGTTTGCGGTGGTCGAGCGTCAGGCCGAGGAGATCGCGCTCTTGCGCGCACGGGGATCGAGCAACGGGCAGGTCGTCGCGCTCTACGCGCTCGAGGGAATCGTGCTGGCGCTGCCGGCCATCCTCGTCGCGCCCTTCATTGCCGGTGGCGCAACGGCGCTGTTGGGGCTCACCCCGGTCTTCAGCGGTATCTCTGACGGCGAGCTCCTGCCGATCACCTTCCAGCCGCTCGCCTTCCCCTTAGCGGCGCTGGGCGCGCTGCTCTCGATCGTCGCGCTGGCCGTTCCCGCGTTCGTCGTCTCACGGCGTGGCCCCGCGGGCCAGCGCCGCGCGATGGCCCGCCCCGGAGTCTCCGTCATCCAGCGCTACTACCTCGATGTCGTGCTCGTTGGCTTTGCCCTGCTCGCGCTCTGGGAGCTGAACGAGCGCGACTCGGTCTACACCCCCTCGTCCACTGGCGGCGTGACGACGGACCCGCTCCTGCTCATGGCGCCGGCGATCATCATCGCCGCCACGGCCGCGGCGCTCGCGCGCATCTATCCCCTGGTGCTGCGGGTGATCGCGCGGGCCGTCGTGCCGCTCGTGGGGGTGACGGTAGCGATGGGGCTCTGGCAGGTGGTGCGCCGCCCCGGTCCGTACGCCCAGCTCGCGGTGCTGCTCATGATGGCCGTGGCCGTCGGTACCTTCGCCGCCAGCTACACCAGCACGACGGAGCGCTCGTATGAGGAGCGCGCGCTCTTCGAGACCGGCGTCGAGCTCCGCGCCAGCGGCAGCGACGTGACGGGGCTGCCGAGCGATCCCGCTCTCGTCGAGGCCGAGTTGCTCGGCCTGGAGGGCGTCGATGCGGCAGCGGCGGTTCTGCGCCTAGACGGCAATCGGGCCACTGCCGCCCGCTCCGGTCCAGAGGTGAACGTCCTCGGGATTTCGCAGGAGGCGAGCGCGCTGCTCTGGTGGCGTGACGACTTCGCCGGCAGCTCCTTCGACGCTCTCATTGGGCGGCTCGATACGGGGGTGATCCTTCCCGGCCTCCCCATCCCGCCCGGTACGACGGAGCTGGTGATCTGGGCGAATCCCGAGGAATCCCGCAACGCCGTCACCCTCTGGGCGCGGGTCCGCGATGCGACCGGGAGGCACGAGCTGCTCGACTTCGCAAAGCTGGACTTCACAGGTTGGCGCGAGCTGCGCCGGCCCGTAGAAATCTCGGGACCGCGCCAACTCGTCGAGCCCCTCGTGCTCGTGGCGCTCATCCTCACCGAGCCCCCAAACCAGTTCAACACGAGCGATGCGGCCGTCTTCCTCGACGACTTCGGCGGCATCGACGCGCAGGGGGGGCTCACGCTGATCGAGGGGTTCGAAGGGATCAGGCAGTGGGACGCGATCCCGAGCGCCGAGATAGATGTCGACGACCTCGCGCTGAATTCCGAACTCCCCCGCACGGGTTCCCAATCGGCGCGGATCGGGTTCCGGCGCGGCACCTCGGGGGAGGCGCGGGGGCTCTTTCCGAGGGACCGCAACGTGCCCCTGCCGATGATCGCGAGCGAGGCCTTCCTCCTCCAGAACGCCCTCGAAGTTGGGCGAGAGGGGCTCCTCGAAATCGATGGAATGATCGTCCCGTTCGTCGTTCGCGACGAGTACGAGCGTTTCCCGACGCTGCTCTCCGTCGATGGCGCCTCAGTCATCTTCGACCGCGATCACCTGCTGCGTTGGGCGCGAATGGTGCGCTCGGGCGGCGGCAGGCTTGCCCGGGCGAATGAGATCTGGTTGGGCCTGGAGCCGGGAGCGGACCGCGAGTTGCTGACCGAGGCCTTTGAGGAGGTCGGTCTACGGCGCTTCGTGGATCAGCAGGCCACGCTGGCGTCGGTCGAATCGAACCCGCTCATCGCCGCCAGCGGCACGGGCATCCTCACGATCTCCTTCGTCGCGGTGCTCGGATTGGTCGCCGTCGCCCTGCTCGTCTCGCTCTGGATGGCCGTGCAGCGCCGCCGGGTGGAGTTCGCGGTGCTGGGTGCCATCGGCCTCACGCGGCGGCAGGTCCTGAGCGTACTCGCGCTCGAGTACGCCATCGTGGGAGCGGTTGGCGTGGTGGCGGGGATCGTCGTCGGGCAGATCGTGGGCCGCAGGATGCTTTCGTTCCTCGATGTCACCGAAGCGGGGCGGCCGGTCGAGCCGGGATTCGTGCTCGAGACCGAATGGGCCTTCGTCGCCATCGGCGCCGCTGCGGTGGCCTTGATCTTCGCCGCCGCGCTCGTTGCCGCGGTCCGGTTTATGGACCGGACCACCGACGCGCAGGTCCTCCGTACCGAATAGCGCCTAACGCGCGCCTTGCGGCGAGACCAGCACCGCGCTCGCCGCGGCCGGGCTCGTGCCGGGCCGAGCGCGTGTGGCGATGCGGTCGCCGCTCGCGATCGCGGTGGTGTAGGACGCGACGCGCGAAAGTGTCACCCCGGCGAAGACCTGTACGGAGATCGGGCCGTCCGGGCCGTTGAGGGTTACCAGCGTTGCGCCTTCGATCTCCCCCGGGGCGACCGTCTCGACGAGGCCCCAGATGATTGGCAGCCAGGTCTTGTCGGGGATGACTTCGTCGCCGACGAAGCCCGCTGGGGAGCGGGCCAGGCCATCCGCGGCCGGCGCGCTCGGTTCCTGCAGCAAAATGATGTGCCGGATGACGAAGTTCCGGACTGGATCGCTGTTGCCCAGGATCGTGAGCCAGTGCCCGGGAGCGATCACGTCGGCGGTCGTCGGCACGAGCGCCTCGATCGTGGTGCCGGCAGCGAGGACCACCGTGAGCGCGTCCGCCTCGGTGTTCGCGGGGAGGAGGGTTAACTCCTGCCCGTCTGCCTCGCGCACGTCGAAGAGGGCCACTGGGCGCGCTACGTCTGGGACGACGAACTCGCCCGGGCGGGGTGGGGCGTCGCTCCCCGCCGACTTCGAGACGACGAAGGCGGCGATCCCGCCGCCGACGAGGAGCGTGAGGATCAGCGCGCCAAGAACGACGGGTGCCCCGATGCGCCGCCGGGCCGGCACCGGCTGCGCGAGCGGCTCTTCGATCGCCATCAGCGGGCCTTTGAGCCGCCGTCGATCGGGTAGAAGCTGCCCGTGATGAAGCCCGCCTCATCACTGCAGAGGAAGGCGACGAGGGCGGCCACTTCGTGCGGTTCGCCGTAGCGCCCGAGGGGCAGGCCGGCGGCGATCGTCTGGCGGCGGCCTTCGGGATCGTCGGGATCGCCGCCCCGTTCAATCGAGCGCATCATGCGGGTCTCGATCGGGGCGGGGCAGATCGCGTTGACGCGGATCTTGTCCGCGGCGAACTCAATCGCCGCCGAACGGGTGATGCCGATGACGGCGTGCTTACTCGCCCCGTAGGCGACGAGCGACGGGGTCGCGCCCAAGCCTGCCGTCGAGGCGGTGTTCACGATCGCGCCAGCCCCGCGTTGACGCATCGCCGGGGCGACCGCCTTCAGGCCGAGCCACACGCCCTTGAGGTTGACGGCGATGACCTGGTCGAACACGTCCTCGGGGTAGTCCACGAGCGGCCCGACCCAACCTTCGATGCCGGCGTTGTTGAAGAAACAATCGATGCCGCGGAAGCGCTCCAGCGCCTCCTGCACATAGCGCTCATGATCGGCCCAGACGGTCACGTCGGCGCCGACCGCGAGGGCTTCGCCCCCGGCTGACTCGACGGCGGCCACGGTTTCGTCGAGGGGGCTGTTCGGCAGGTCGACGGCAACGACGCGCGCGCCCTCGCTGGCGAAGCGCTCGGCGGTGGCGCGGCCGATGCCGCCCGCCGCCCCGGTGATGACGACGACTTTGCCCTCGAAGCGGTCGTTCATAGGTCTAATCTCCCGTTGGTCGCCTGCGGAACCGCTGTGGGCTCCTTCGCGGACAGGCCCGTAGTCTACGTCCGAGACAGCCCCCGGAGGCGAGCGATGCGCGCAGTGGCAGCTCTGATGATCGTAGTCGTGGCGGCGGCCTTCGTCGCCTGCGGTGGGGGAGGCCAGAGCGAGTTGGAGGTCGCCCTCGAGGAGCTCACGGCCGCGGGCCTCTCCGTCCTCGTGCTGCCGCCCGATCAGCTTGGTGAGATCGCGGAGGGATTCGTCATCGATCCCGCCTCGGGCCCCGAGACGGCCGCCGAGTCCGCCGACGGCACCCTCGATCCGGACGACACGGCCGCCGACGTCAAGGCAAGGGGCCATATCGCCGGCTACGAATTGGCGCTCGAGGCTCAACCAATACCCGAGGACGGGGTTTTCCAGGTCGAGAGCTCGGTGGTGCTGTACGACGACGCCGGAGGGGTGGACGAAGCGCTGGACAAGTTGATCGAGGACGTGGAGCGCTTCCGAGGCGAGGTTGTGGATGGCGCGGAGTTCATCGGATCGGCCGAGTTCGACGCGGGCGAGCGCGGCGATCGCCGGGTCGGCCTGACGCTCGAAGTGGCCGTCCCCGATACCGACATCCGCGTCTACGGGATCTTGATCGCGTTTCGGATCGGCAGGCTCGGGGCGAGCGTCAGCATCACGAGCCTCGATGACGCCGATCGCACGGCCGACGCGAAGGTGCTCGCGGAACGGCTGGAGACCCACATTCGGGCCGTGCTGCTGGGCGAGATCGCGGCTACCGTTGTGCCGATTCCCGAGGAGGACGACGGCGGCCACGACGTCACCACGGCCGACCCCCCGCCCGGCGTTCCCGATCTCTCGTCCCTCGTTCTCGGCGCAGACGACCTGCCCGCGGGCTTCGTCCTGGATCGGGAGGGTTACGACTCGGATCCGTCGGGCGAGGCCGAATACGTCCGCGACTTCGAGGCAGAGAGCGGTTCAGTCGAGATCGGGACGAGCCGCATCGCGACGATCCAGAGCGGGGCGATCCTCTTCGCGTCCGAAGCCGAGTCCCTCGTCTTCCTGACCACCATCGATTCGCTTTTCGCGTCCGAGGACGCCGTTGAAGTCGTGTTCGGGGCGGCGTTCGCGGAGGAGGGACTCACGCAGACCGAGCTCGAGTCGGAGCGGATCGAGTTGGAGGTGGGTGAGGGCGGAGTCGCGCTCATAGCGCGCGGAGAGACCCGCTTCGGGAAGTTTGCCTTCGCGTTCATCGTGTTCCGCGAAGGTCCCTACGTGGGCAACCTCATCGTCGTCGGGGTCGCGGACGGTTTCCGTGTCGCCGACGTCGGGCGGCTCGCGGAGTTGATGGTGGCGCGGATGGCCTCGGCGCCCCGCTAACGCTTCCGCGTCTTCGGGCGGTCTTCGCGCCGATAGACGAAGCGCAGGCCCGACCAGGTCTCGTCGATCGCACAGACCTTGTTGTCGACGAGCCCCTGGCTGAGGCCGCACTCCCGTACGAGCCCCTCATGCAGGTCCGTCGCGACCCCGGAGGCCTTCTTGGGCCAGGCGATCCAGAGCCCGCCGGCGAAGTCCAGCGCCGCCTTCAGCGCAGCGAACCGCCCTTCCAGGAGGTGCGCCTCTTTCGTGAAGAAGACGATGACGTCGAGGGGTGGGCTGGCGAGGGGCGCACGCCGCACGCCCAGCGGCAGTTCGCCGAGGGTGGCGTCGAAGTCGTCGGGAGCGCCGAGCAGGCAGAGGGCGTGCCCCTCCTTGATGCCGAGCTTCTTCGGCAGGGGCGTCCCGGAGTAGCCGGCCACGGGCACGAGTCTAGCGGGCGAGTTCCGCGGGCCGGGGGCCGGAGGTATCCTGTGGGCTCGGTCGGGGTGTAGCTCAGCCTGGTAGAGTGCTTCGTTCGGGACGAAGAGGTCCCCAGTTCAAATCTGGGCACCCCGACCAGCCCCTTTTGCTTGTTGATGTGCGGACCGGCGGCGGTGCCCGGTCCGAATGCTTCGGGCCTGTGGACTTGGTGCGCAATTGCTGCGGTCCCCAGTCCCGCGGACTAGATTCGAGTTAGCTGCCCGAGAGCCGCCCCGGGAGGCGGCTGAGCGCCTTCGCGAGCCCTGCGCGGGCCTCCTTGGCGACGGCCTTCAGCTCCGGTTCGTCGATGATGTTGAGCAGCGCCACGGGGTCTACGGCCTCGACGAGGACGCCGTCCGCGGTCTCGCGGATGACCACGTTGTAGGGCGTGAGGAGGCCGATCTCGCGGTTGGCTTCGAGGGCGCGATGGGCGAGCGGCGGGTGGCAGGCGCCGAGGATCACGAACGGCTCCAGCGTCTCGCCGAGCTTCGCGTGCAGCGTGGCGCCGAGATCGATAGTCGAGAGGATTTCGAATCCCTGCTCGTGCAGCGCTTCACGCGTGCGGGTCTGCGCTTCGAGCATGTCGTAGGGCAGGTGCCGCCGGAGGGAGAAGCCGTCCTCCTCGACCGTTTCTGTCGTGCCTGTGCCTGCTTCGGTCATACGTCTCACCCGTTGGTTCTGTCGTGCGAAGGGCGATGCCCTGATCGCCCGCCTCGGAGTCTGCCCCGTTCGGGGGTGGCTCGCTAGGGCCTTCAAGCGCCGTCGGGGGGGCGAGCCGCGTCCGCCAACTCGCGTTCCAGCTGGCGCTGGACTTCGAGGGCCGCGCGGCCGTGGCGCTGCGCGAGGGCGGCAATGTCGTCGGGCTCGGGGGTCGCTCGCGCGACGCCGAACCAGCTGCTGCGCTTCACCCGCACGCTGCCGAGCGAGGAGGCGAAGGGCTCAATCGTGCGGTCCGCCTCGAAGCGTTCGTAGGGGGTGGTGCGCACGCCCAGCGTCGTCGTCTCCTGCGCGAAGATTGCGGCGAAGCGGGCTTCTTCGCCCGCCGCCACGAGCGCGCAGAGCTTCGTCGCAGGGCGCGCCTTCTTCATCCCGATCGATTCGGTCCAGGCGTCGCGCGCGCCCGCCCCGAGCAGGCGCTCGCGAGCGAGCGCGATCAGGGTCGCGGGCATGTCGTCGATGTTCGCCTCGAGCAGGGTCAGCGCGCGGGTTGAGGGCACAGCCCCGGCGTCCTCAGGTACCTCGCCGACGAAGATGCGGAGGGCGTTGGGGCGATCGGCGGGGTCGAAGCGGCCGGCGCCGACGCCGTGGCGGCGGGGGGTGATGGTGGTGGGGCCGGGCGCGGCCACGGCGGCGAGGATCGCGGCTCCCGTGGGCGTGACGAACTCGTGGGCCGCCTCGACGAAGCGCAGCGCGAAACACGCGCGTTCGAGGATGGCGGCGGCCGCGGGGCCGGGGCTGGCGGGGATGGCGCCGTGGGCCGAACGCGTGATCGTGCCCGCCCCGACGGTCACGACGGGACAGTGAGCCTCGGCGATGTCGAGGTCCTCGAGGGCGAGCATCGTTCCGACGATGTCGATCACGGCATCGACACCGCCCGCCTCGTGGAGCGCGGGCGTTTCCGTGCGATGAGCGCTGGCTTCGCCCGCGGCAAGCGCGGCGACAGCCGCGAGGGAGCGTTCGGTGACGCGCTCCGGCAGGCCGGCTTCGACGATGAGCGCCTCGATCTCTGGAGGCTGGAACGTGTGCTCCTCCGAGACCACGACGTCCACGTGGAGCGCTTCGAGCCCGGCCCGTTGAACGCGCTCGCTGCGTAACCTGAATGGGGGCAAGCCGAGCCGCTGGAGCCCTTCGAGGACGCGCTCCTGGGAGGCGCCCGCGTCGAAGAGCGCCGCCAGCGTCATGTCGCCGGCGATGCCGGAGAAGCAGTCGAAGAGCGCCCGCCGCGGGCTCACGGTGCGGTGAGCGCGAGCCGGTTGATCGTCGCCGCGAGATAGCCGGCCCCGAAGCCGTTGTCGATGTTGACGACGCTTACGCCCGTGGCGCAGCTGTTCAGCATCGTGAGGAGGGCTCCCAGCCCTTCGAACGCGGCCCCGTAGCCGATCGACGTCGGCAGGGCGATCACGGGGTTCGCGACGAGCCCACCGAGCACACTGGGGAGGGCGCCGTCCATCCCCGCGGCAACCACGATCGCGTTCGCGCAGCGCAGCGCGGGGAGCTGCTTCAGGAGCCGGTGCAGGCCCGCCACGCCGATGTCGTAATGACGCGTGACCTGCGCGCCCATCATCCGGGCCGTGATCGCGGCCTCTTCGGCCGCCGGCAAATCGGCGGTGCCGGCGGTGACGATGGCGACGCTCCCGCAGGCGGGGAGCGGGTTGGGGTCGAGCCAGGCGCAGCGCCCATGCTCGTCGTGCTCTATCGCGGGCAGTGCCTCCCGGAGGGCGTGAAGCTGGGCGTCGTCGATGCGGGTCACGAGCAGGCGCCGCGCTTGGGCGAAGATGCGCTCGCCGATCGTGGCGACCTGGGCCGGCGTCTTGCCGATCGCGAGCACGACCTCAGGCAGGCCATCGCGGAGGGCGCGGTGGTGGTCGAGCGTGGCGAAGCCGAGCTCTTCCGCGGGGTCGACGCGCAGCCGTTCGGCCGCCTCCGCAGGGCCGACGTGGCCGGCAGCGACGGCCTCCAGGAGCGCGTCGAGGGAGGTCGAATCCATGGCCCGAGTGTAGCGCAGGGCCGGTCGACGGCGAGGGCTAGCTGTCGCACCCTTGGGAGGTGCCGCTCCGCAGTCGCTTCGGCCTATTTGGTCTCGCGGTGATCCTGCTGATCGCCGGTTGTGCCGATGGCGGCGACGCTCAAAGCCGGTCGATCCAGGTACGGCTCGTGACGCCGGTCCCGCCGACGGCAACGGCCACCCCCGTTCCGGAGCCGACGGCCACCGCGACTCCCGTCGAGGAACCGGAGCTCGTGCTCTCGGCGACGGAGCTGTTTCAGGGAGGGACGCTCCTGGTGTCGATCACGGGAGGGGTGGAGGCGGGGACGGCGGAGTTCCTGGGGCGCACCTACGGGCTAATCCAGGGCGCGCGGAGCAAGTACACCCTGCTCGGCGTGGGCGTGGCCGATCCGACGGGGGTGTACCCCGTCACCGTGACGCTCGTGCTGCCCGACGGCTCGACGAGGACGTTCGCCCGCGATATCACGGTGCTACCGACCGAATGGACCGTCGACTACATCGAGTTCGTCGCGAGCGAGGGCGACCCCATCCTCGACCCCCAGGCGCGCGCCGACGAGGCGGCGCTCCTCGCCGAGACGCTTGCGCTGGAGACGCTCGAAAAGCTGTGGGCTGGCGCTTGGCTGCAGCCCGTCCAGGGCGTGCTCTCGGGCCGCTTCGGTGAGCAGCGTTCGTTCAACGGCGGGCCCGTCGGCGGCCACCACGGCGGCACCGATTACGCCGCGGACGAGGGCGCACCCGTGATCGCGACCAGCGGCGGCCGCGTCGTCGTGGCGCGCCAGCTGGCCGTGCGCGGGAACATGGTCATCATCGACCACGGTGGCGGCGTGCTCTCCGGCTACGCGCATCTGAGCACGTTCGCGGTCGCTGAGGGCCAGCTCGTCGACGCCGGGCAACTCATCGCCTTCGTAGGCAGCACCGGGCTCTCGACGGGGGCGCATCTGCACTGGGAGATGTCGGTCCACGGCATCCTCGTCGACGGGCTCCGCTTCATCGATGGCAGCAATGGCTTTTAGCGTCCAGGCTGTGGGCATGCAGCTGGAGGTCGAGATCGAGGGGCAGGCGGCCGTTCCCCGGCTGCCCGGTGGCGGGGCGAACCTCGTCGCATTCATGTCTTTTGCGGGGGTGCGCGGCTTCGGTGCGCGCCATCCCCTGATCACGCTCTCCGAACGGGTCGCCGAGCTCGGGGTGCGGCTGGGACCGCTCACGACGTTCTACGAGCGGACCGCCGAGGACGCGATTGACGAGGCGAATCTGGAACGCGCCTGGCAGGCAGCGGCCCCCCTGGCGGCATCGCTCGCGGCCCTGGGCGAAGCCCTCGCCACCGACGAGCGCGCCGCCGCGCTCGCCCGCCGCGCGGAGGCGAGCGAACTCGCTGGGGAGGCTGCGGCGGCACTCGCAACGATCGCGCCCGCGGCGGCCGCCGGTGGGCGCGTGCGCTTGACCTACGAGCTGTGATCCGCCGCCGTCGAGAGGCGATCAGGGCGCGCGAGCGCTGGCTCGCGGGGCCCCAGCGGCGGCTCGCGACCGCGATCGAGTCTCAGGCGGGAATGGCGGCGCTCTTCCCCCGGGCCGCTCGCATGATTGAACTGCTCGAGCTCGGACGCACTAGCCGCTACCTCGATGTCGGATTCGGGACGGGCGCCTTTGCCGAGCTCCTCTCGGCCCGCGCCGGCATGGCCACGGCGCCGATCCTCCTGGACGTTACCGCCCGCGAGGGGCGGCCCGATGTGCTCGCCTGGCCGGAGCGGCTGCCCTTTCGGGATGGCACCTTTGACGCGATCACCGCTTTCCATGTGCTGCGCGGCCTGGATGACGATGCGGTACACGCCTTTGCGGAGGAACTCGCGCGCCTGCTCGCGCCCGGCAGTGCCGCGCTCGTGGTCGAGTTCGCACCCGTCCGCTGGCGGGCGCTTGACGAGCTTCACGGGCGCATCCTTGCCGGTGGCTGCGCTCAGGTGGACCTGCGCGGCTGGGGGCGCCTCGCCGCGCTGTTCACGGAATGCGGCTTCGATGCGATCGATCTCGTCGAGCTTGGGCCATACGCGCTCCCGCCAGTGCCGCGCGTGTCCGTCCTCCTTCGCCGGAGACCCGCCTAGGGTCGCAGGTCAGCCGGTCCCCTCGAGGAGGCCGGCGCGGTGGGCGAGCCGGGGGAGACGGGTGCCGAGCGAGGCGAGGATGTCCCAGCTGATCGTCTCGGCAGCGGTCGCGACCTCGTTGACGGAGATGGAATCGTCGCGCTGCGTGCCGATCAGGACCGCTTCGTCCCCAGCGACGGCTGCAGGCACGTCGGTCACGTCCACGACGAAGTGGTCCATGCAGACGCGGCCGATGATCGCGCAACGCCTGCCGCCCACGAGCACCTGGCCGCGGTTCCCGAGCGAGCGGGGCCAGCCATCGGCGTAGCCGACGGGAACGAGGGCGATCCGCGACCGCCGCTGCGCTCGCCAGGTGAGGCCGTAGCTGACTCCCTCACCCCGCGCGATATCAGAAACCCGGGCCAGGCGTGCCTTCAGGCAGAGCAGAGGTGTGAGGCGCGGGCCTGGGGTGTTGTCCGGCAGGATGCCGTAGAGCCCTAGCCCCAGGCGGACCGCGTCGTAGCGCAGCTCCGGGCGGCGTAGCGCCGTTGAAGTGTTGGCGGCATGGCGGAGGGGCACCGGTCCGAGGCGTGCGAGGGCCGCCTCGAAGGTGGCCGCCTGGTCCGCGGAGAACGTGTCATCGCCTTCATCGGCGTTCGCTACGTGGGTCCAGAAGCCCTCGAGCGTGACGCCCGGCAGTGCGTGTATTCGTTCCGCGAGCCGTACGGCTTCGGCGGGTGCGAGGCCGAAGCGGTGGAGGCCCGTATCGACTTTGACGTGTGCGCGAGCGGTGCTTCCGGGGGCCTCGGCGGCGGCCGTGGCCAGGGCTTCGGCGAGTGCGCGCGAATCGACCGTGAGCGCGAGGTCGTGCGCAATGGCCGCCCCTGCGTCTGCGGGGAAGGAGTGGCCGAGGATGAGAACCGGGCGGGTGACCCCGGCCGCGCGGAGGGCAATCGCTTCGCCCACGGAGACCACCGCGAAGCGCTCGACGCCTGCGCTTTCGAGGGCGGGCGCGACGAGCGCGGCGCCGTGGCCGTAGGCGTTCGCCTTGACCACGGCGAAGATCTCAGGCGCGCCGATTGCGCTGCGGAGGGCCTGCAGGTTGTCCGTGATCGCGTCGAGATCGACCTCGATCCAGGCGTTGAGCGCGGCAGTAGCGGAGGTGAGGGGCTGGGGCGAGGCGGGTCGGGGGGTCTTCGCCGACAAGCCGGTTCCTTTCCCGAGACGAAGCCTGCTTTGACCCGTCCCCGAGAACGAGCCTAGCATCGGTGCGGTGGGCGCCAGACGCAACCGGCCCCCCAAAACCCCGCGAGGCATGAGGTCGCTGGGTCTACTGGCGGCGGCGCTCGTGCTCCTCTGGTGCGGTGCTTGTGGCGGCGGTGATCGGCCCGCGCGCACGCCGGTCAGGCTCGCGCCAACGGTCGTGCCCACCGAGACACCGCAGGGCGCGCCGACGCCGGTGGTTGAGGTGCGAGGGCCGCTCGCCGCAACATTGGCTGAGGCAGATGCGCTCTTGCGGGCGGGGCAGTACGCGGAGGCGGCCGCCGGCTTCGCGAACGTTGCGGCCGGATCCACTGAGCCCGCGATCGGCTCGCGGGCGCGCCTCGGCCAGGCGATCGCCGCCTACGAGGCGGGCGACGCCGAGGTGGCGGTGCGGCTCCTGCGGTTGGCCCTGGATGCGGCGCCGCCGGACTCGCTGGAGCAGGCTCGGGCCGTCTACCTCCTGGGCGTGCGCTTGAACGAATCAGGGGCGTTCGCGGAGGCCGCAGGGGTGCTCGCACCCCACGCCGTCGCGCCCGGGGGTGGCGCGCTCGATCCCTACATCGCTGCTGAGTACGCGAGCGCGCTGGCGGCCAGTGGCGACGCGGCTGGAGCCGCCGAAGCGTGGGACGAATTGCTCGCGAACGAAGCGACGGGCGACCACCTGCGGGCCACGATTCTCCGGGAGCGTGGCGACCATGCGCGCGCCCTCGGCGACCTGGCCGCGGCGGCGGCCTCGCTCGGGGAGCTCGTGGCGCTCACGCGCGATCATCGCGCCCGGTACGAACTCGCGGGACTTGCCTTCACCCTCGGCGACAGCGCCACGTTCGCCGAGCAGTTGCGACTGGTCATCGCTGAGCGCCCGTCAACGCGGGAGGCGGTGCTTGCGATTGGGGACCTGCGCACCGCCGGCTTCGCTGTCGACGCGGGGGAAGAGGGGTACGTGCTCTACCGGCACCGAGCGTACGCCGAGGCGCGTTCCGTCCTCGGTGTGGCGGCGGCAGAGCCGGGACTGACCGAGGCCGATCGAGCCTTCCGGACCTACTACCTCGCGGCGGCCCACGATGACGCCGGTCTCTACGTGGAAGCGGTGCCGTTGTACGACTCAGTGGTGGCGCTCGAGGGGGGCGGTGTCTACCGGCACCGGGCACGGTACTGGGCGGCACGCTCCCTCGAGGGCGCTGGCGATCATGCTGCTGCCGCCCTTCGCTACGACGAGCTCTACGCCGCGGTGCCCGCGGGCGAGTTCACGGAGGAGGCGGGTTTCCGCGGTGGCTTCGTCCGGTTCCGCACGGGCGACTCGGCTGGTGCGGTCGCGGCCTGGGCGGTCCTCCCCGCTGCCGAGGCGCGCACGCTGTACTGGCTGGGGCGGGCCCAGGAGCAGCTCGGCGATGGGTTGGGTGCGCGCGCGTCCTTCGAAGCGGCCGTTGCCCAGGAGGCGCGCTCCTTCTACGGCGTGCAGGCGAATCGCGCGCTCGGTGGCGTCGTCACGACCGACGGGCTCTACCGCCCGCTGGTGGCGCCCGCCTCGCCCGATTGGGAGGCAATCGAGGCCTGGGTCGCGGAGCTCGCCGTTGGCGAACCCCCGACCGTGATCGCACCCGAGGTGGCGGAGTTGGCGGCGGTGGGGCTGCGGGGGGCGGCCGGCGATGTTCTCAGGCTGGCTCTCGTGGGGGTCGACGACCCGTGGGCGTTGCTTGCGCTCGCACGGGTCGCTTACGAAGTGGCCCTGCCGAACGAGGTCGTACGGATCGCGTTCCGGCTCCAGCTGAGACTAGGTATCGCTACGAGCCAGCTGCCCGAGTCCGTGGCGGTGCTCAGGTACCCGCTCGATTATGTCGTGTTACTGGAGAGGGAGGGCCGGGAGCGGGGCGTCGACCCTCTGCTGCTCGCGGCGCTCGTGTTGCAGGAAAGCCTCTGGGATGCCGAGGCCGTCTCGATTGCGGGGGCACTGGGGCTGACCCAGGTGATTCCCGAGACGGCCGCGGGGATCGCCGCTGCCCTGGGCCGGCCGGACTTCGAGACTGGCGATCTCTTCCGGCCGGCGGTCGCGCTGGAGTTCGGCGCGTACTACGTGGCGGGACAGATGGGGAGGTTCGGCGATGTCCACCTGGCGCTGGCGGCCTACAACGGGGGGCCGTCGAACGTCGTGCGGTGGGCTGCGGTCGCGGCGTGGCCGCCAGCCGAGTTCGTGGAAGCGATCGAGTTCCCAGAGACGAGAGGTTATGTCGAGGCGGTGATTGGGCACTACGCGGCGTACCAGGCTCTGTACGGCTCCGCAGGGCAGGCTGGCCGCTAGCGTTCTGACGTCGTAGCGTGACGGAGCGAGGAGCGAGCCGTGTCCCCCAAGCGAACCTACCAGCCTCACCGGCGGCCCCGTCTGCGGGTGCATGGGTTCCGCCGTCGGATGATGTCACGGGGCGGGCGAGCCGTCTTGAAGTCGCGACGCCTGAAGGGGCGAAGGCGGCTCGCTGTTACCTAGCTAGGCGCCGCTGGTGGAGCACCTCCGCCGCCGCGCGGATTTCGAGCTCGTTTTCGCAGAGGGACGGTCGGTTTCGGGCTCCGCTGTCGCCCTCCGCGTCCGCTCACGAAGTGAGGGGCCGACGCGCGTCGGGATTACCGCAGGGAAGCGCCTCGACCGGCGCGCTGTTGTGCGCAACCGGATCCGCAGGCGGCTCCGAGAAGCGTTGCGGCTCCTGCCGGTGGGCGCGGGCTACGACGTTGTGGTGCTGGCGCGACCGCGAAGCCTCTCGCTCGACTCGAGGCAGCTGCGAGCAGCGTTGCAGGATGTATTCGAGCGTGCGGGTCTTATGGCTGGAGACGCCGAGCCGTGAGCTGGCTCCTGATTGGGCTGGTGCGGTTCTATCGGATGACGTTCGCGCTGCTATTCCGGGGTAGCTGTCGGTTTGAGCCGAGTTGTTCACGGTATGCGGAGGAGGCCCTGCGACGCCATGGGTCGTTGCGGGGTTCGTGGCTGACGTTTCGGCGGCTCACGCGCTGCCGGCCGGGCGGCGGGGTTGGCTACGACCCGGTGCCGGAGATGGAGCACGAGGACCCGCGCGGCTAGCCTGGGCTGGCAGGCCGGCGACGGCTTGTGCGCTTCTACCGGATGACGCTGGCGCTGGTATGGCGGGGTACCTGCCGGTTTGAGCCGAGTTGTTCACGGTATGCGGAGGAGGCCCTGCGACGCCGCGGCGCATTGCGGGGCTCCTGGCTGACGTTTCGGCGGCTCACGCGCTGCCGGCCGGGGGGCGGGCTTGGCTACGACCCGGTGCCGGGGACGGAGCACGAGGACCCGAGCGGCTAGCCTGCGCTGCTCACCGCGGCGCTCGTGGCTGACGTTCCGGCGGCTCACGCGCTGCCGGCCGGGGGGCGGGCTTGGCTACGACCCGGTGCGGGGACGGAGGACGAGGACCCGAGCGGCTAGCCTGCGCTGGCGGCGCGGCGACGGCTCGTGCCGTTCTACCGGGTGACGTTCGCGCTGCTATTCCGGGGTACCTGCCGGTTTGAGCCGAGTTGTTCACGGTACGCGGAGGAGGCCCCGCGACGCCATGGCTCGTTGCGGGGCTCGTGGCTGACGTCTCGGAGGCTCACGCGCTGCCGCCCGGGCGTCGGCCTTGGCTACGACGCGGTGCCGGGGACGGAGCACGAGGACCCGAGCGGCTAGCCCGCGCTGGCGGCGCGGCGACGGCTCGTGCCGGGGCGCCAGTGGGGCAGCCTGCTACCTAGCGCGATGGGGGCGAGGGGGAGCGCTCCCCACGCCAGCCGGCGGCGAGGAACCGCCACGGCTCGTGCGGATCCCGTTGGGCCCACTCGCGTACTCCCTCGGCCGGAGCGACGGGCTGTGCGGGCGGGGACACGCCCAGCCCGTGAGGCATGCCGGCGCGTTTGACGTGAAGCTAGGACGCAGGGCCGCGCTTCGCCGCAGGGCTAGAGTCGGAAGCTGGCGGCTGAGCGCAGCCCGAACGTTTCACGTGAAACGCGTGCCCTGGGAGGGCGCGGTGGGGGGCACGAACCCGGGCTGCCACACAGGAACTGGGGCCGGGGAACGTTTCACGTGAAACGCCCCGTTGTCGCCCTGGGGCCCGCCAATCGCCCGCCCCCGCGGACGCCGACCGCGCCGCGCTGTCTCGAAGATGCTGCCTGCGCGCTCGTCGCTTCCCTGGGCCGAGGTTGCTGCTACGATACCTGTAGTGCGTCCTGCACAGCGCTTCGCGCTCCTCGTTTTGGCGACGGCGTTCCTGTCGACCGCCTGCGCTGGCTTCTCCTCGCCGCGAGGATGGGCCCCGCCGCTCGTTGAGTCTGATCTCGCCTATCTGTTCCTTGATCGCGATGAGCTCACCGCTGTCCGTCTCGATGACTTCGGTGGCGAGGCGCTCTGGACCTTCCCCGACGGCGATCTCGAAGCGGAGAAGGATATCGACCTCGAGGCGGTCTACGGCCCGCCGTTGTTCCTCGGCGATCTCATCATCCTGACGGGGTTCTCGGGCGAAATCGTCGCGATTACGCAGGAGGGCCGCTTCTCGCCGGAGAGCGGCAGCTGGCGCCAGGACGATATCAAGGGGAATATCGTCGGTGGCGGGGTGCTCGCGGGAGAGCGCCTCATCTTCGGGACCACGACAGAGCGCCTCTACGTCCGCAGCACCGCTGGCGGCGGCTCGGTGCCGTTCTGGCCGCGCGATGGCCGGCGGCTCGACGGCAAGATCTGGGCCGCGCCCGTGGTC
>CAUYXJ010000037.1:0-27892 GCA_963577065.1 Dehalococcoidia bacterium
GAGCCGATGACCTCGCTCAACCCGGTTCTCACAATCGGCCGCCAAATCACGGAATCACTTGAGCTGCACCAAGACCTGCACGGGAGGGCGAGCCGCGAGCGAGCGATTGAGCTCTTGGAGCTCGTCGACATTCCCGCCGCACGCGGCCGGCTCGACGACTACCCGCATCAGTTCTCCGGTGGCATGCGTCAGCGCGTGATGATCGCGATGGCGATGAGCTGTAACCCGAAGATCCTTCTCGCAGACGAGCCTACGACCGCGCTGGACGTCACGATTCAGGCGCAGATTCTTGAGGTTATGGCTCGCCTGAGCCGTGAGTTCGGAACGGCCGTCATCATCATTACCCACAATCTGGGCGTCGTTGCTCGCTACGCGGACCGGGTGAACGTGATGTACGCCGGCCGGGTTATCGAGCGAGCCGAGGCGAGTGAACTGTACGCAAACCCTCGCCACCCATACACGGTCGGGCTGCTGAACTCCGTTCCGCGCCTGGACGAGACGCGCACAGACAAGCTGATACCAATCGAGGGGCTGCCCCCCGATCTCGCCCATCTGCCCCCGGGGTGCAGCTTCTATCCGCGCTGTGACTGGCGAACCGATCGCTGCCTCACCGAGTTTCCGCCCACCACCCAGGTTGAGGGCGAACATGAGGTCGCCTGCTGGGAGTGGGAGCGTGTGAAGAGGGAGAATCCAGTTGTCGCAGCAAACTAGCACCGCAGAAATGCAGCCGATGCAAGGGGCGGGCGACGAGGCCCTCCTCGATGTCGAAGACCTCAAAGTCTATTTCCCGGTAACGGCCGGCCTCGTCTTCCAGCGTCGCGTTGCGGACGTAAAAGCCGTCGACGGCGTCTCGTTCAAGGTAAAACGCGGCGAAACCCTTGGTCTGGTCGGCGAGTCCGGGTGCGGCAAGAGCACGACCGGCAAGGCGATCCTCCAGCTGAACCGCCCGACGGCCGGGTCGGTCACCTTCGAGGGTACCGACCTCACGAAGGTCAAAGGGCGCGCGCTTCGCGGCTATCGGCGGCGAATGCAGATGATCTTCCAGGACCCGTACGCGAGCCTGAACCCGCGTATGTCGGTCGGCTCGATCGTGTCGGAGCCGATTACGATCCATGGCCTCGCGCGGGGCAAAGAGAAGCGCGATCGGGTCCACAGCTTGCTCCAGACGGTTGGGCTCAACCCGTACTTCGCGAGTCGCTATCCGCACGAGTTCTCGGGCGGCCAGCGCCAACGTATCGGGATCGCCCGCGCGCTCGCGGTTGAGCCCGACTTCATTGTCTGCGACGAGCCCGTATCCGCGCTCGATGTTTCCATCCAGGCGCAGATCATCAACCTGCTACAGGACCTGCAGCAGGAGTTCAACCTCACCTACCTCTTCATCGCCCACGATCTCTCCGTGGTCCGCCATATCAGCGACCGGGTCGCCGTGATGTATCTCGGGCACATCATGGAGATCACCGACCGGGATTCGATCTTCGCGAATCCGCTCCACCCGTATACGAAGGCGCTACTCTCCGCAGTGCCGATTCCCGATCCGGCGGTGGAGCGCGAACGCGAGCGCATCATTCTCCTGGGGGATGTCCCTAGCCCGCTCGCTCCGCCGCCCGGCTGCGTCTTCAACACTCGGTGCCCAATCGCAATCGACGAGTGTCGTACCCGCGTTCCCGAATGGCGCAACGTGGGCACGGCCGCTAACGAGCACTGGGTCTGGTGTCACCGGGTCTAACGCGAGCCGTCACCGCACGATCGATAAAGGGACTTGCCTCTGGCAAGTCCCTTTATCGATCGTCCCGCAGGGGGAGGTCGCAGCTACCCGCGACTCGCGTCAGTTCACGAGCCGAGTCACTGCTGACCGGGCGGCTGCGCAAGGAACGAGCGCGCCGTTGGAACGTTGCTGCTTGACCGCCTGAGTCCGCTACTTCCCGTCGTTGAGCCAGGACATCATGCCTCGCATCTCCGCCCCCACCTGCTCGACGGGATGCTCGGCATCCCGTCGCCGATTCGCGAGGAAGCTGGCGCGGCCCGACATGTTCTCGAGGATGAACTCCTTTGCGAAGCTCCCCGACTGAATCTCCGCGAGGATCCGCTTCATCTCCGCACGGGTCTCGTCGGTGATGATGCGCGGCCCGCGGGTGTAGTCACCGTACTCGGCGGTATCGCTGATCGAGTAACGCATTCCTGAGAGGCCGCCTTCATAGATGAGATCGACGATCAGCTTGAGCTCATGCATGGTCTCGAAGAAAGCGCTCTCCGGCTGATAGCCGGCCTCGACCAGCGTCTCGAACGATGCCTTGATCAGAGACGAGAGCCCGCCGCAGAGGATGACCTGCTCGCCGAAGAGGTCGGTCTCGGTCTCCTCCAGGAAAGTCGTTTCGAGGACGCCGCCACGTGTACCGCCGATGCCCTTCGCATAGGCGAGCCCGAGCTGCTTCGCGACTTCGCTCGCGTCCTGGTGGACGGCTAACAGGCAGGGAACCCCGCCACCTTCTGTGAATACCCTCCGGACGAGGTGGCCGGGCCCTTTCGGGGCCACCATCGTGACGTCCACAAACTTGGGTGGGTCGATCTGCTGGAAATGGATATTGAAGCCGTGAGCGAACATGAGCATCTTGCCCTCGGCCAAGTTGGGCTCGATCGCCTTCTCATAGACCTGCCGCTGAAGATGATCGGGGACGAGCATCATGATCACGTCAGCTTCGCGGGAGGCGTCTTCCACGGTCGCGACGCGGAGCCCTGAGTCTTCGGCGGACTTCCACGAGCGGGAGCCCGCGTAAAGCCCAACGCTCACATCAAGCCCCGAGTCTTTGAGGTTGAGGGCGTGTGCGTGTCCTTGCGACCCGAAACCAATAACCGCGATCTTTCGGTCCTTGAGGAGCGACAGATCAGCATCGTCGTCGTAGTACATGGTGGCCATGGGATGAGTCTCCTTGTGCTGCGCCGGAGGGAGCAACGGGGGTTACTTGGGCAGGATCACCTGGCGGCGATGCCGATCGCGACTGTACTCCACAAACGGGTTGATTCCGATCTCGCGGAGCATCCAGTAGCGCTCGATCACGAGGATCTTGCCCTCGACGACACGGACCCAGTCGGCCATTCGCGGGCGTGCGGGCTCGATTGCCATCTCAACAGCGATGTCCTTCTCGCCGGCGACAACCGCCGTCACGCGGGCGCAGCCAAAAGCGGGGCTCGGAGTGGCTTCGAGGAGATCGAGAACGCCGTCCACGCCCGAGGTAATGCCATACACCGAGTCGATCAAGGTGACCGCTTCGTCAAGGGAAGCCGCCGCCTCGTCCCGTTCTGATGCGAGCAGGCTCCCATAAAAGCCTTCGACCACCTTCTTCGCGCCGCTCGCTGAGGCGCTTTGGAAGTCGTGGGCTGCGTCCAGAGCCGCCAGCGCCGGTTTGTCGAGCTCGATGTCCCGAATCATTCCGTAGAGGCGGCGATCGACGATGAGGTCGCCTTCGAAGCGAGCGATTTCGAGGACGCGCTGGCTAAAGGCCCGCCAGTCGTAGCCCTTGGCTTCGATCGTCGAGCGCATGGCCACGGCATCGCCCTCTGCCACCGTCTCGACCTCGCTATAGGTGCAGTCGGCGTACTGCTCGAGGAACGCGTGATGCCAATCGCGGAGGGCGACACTGTCTCTGA
This sequence comes from Dehalococcoidia bacterium, assembly GCA_963577065.1. Classification (GTDB taxonomy): domain Bacteria; phylum Chloroflexota; class Dehalococcoidia; order Tepidiformales; family Tepidiformaceae; genus CAUYXJ01. Next base: position 3,646 of record CAUYXJ010000037.1, read on the forward strand.
GTGTCGGCCCGCGGAACGAATGGAAGATCACGCCGGGATCGTGCAGTGCCTGGATCTCATCGAAGCGGTCGTAGTTGATCGCGGTGACGAGCGCGTCCACGATGTCGCGATTACTCATTGGGTCGGCGGTACCTCGCGGAGGCTGAACTGCGAGGATTGTACCCTTCGTCACGAACGCGGGACAGAACCCGCAGGACCCAACTGCCCTGGCCCCAGCCAACCTCGGAAAACGGGAAGAGAGCATCGACATGACTGAGCCCACCCCCGCGCAGGAGCGCGACATCCTCACGCAGACAGAGGCGGAGAGCCGCGCCGACCGAATCTCGAATTGCCGCTATGAACTCGATCTCGATCTGGTGGAAGGCGCGGCAACCTACCGCGGCAATGTCCTCTTGGCGTTCGACGCCGTGAGCGGAGGCGACCTCGTGCTCAACTTCCGGGGAAAAACGATCGAGCTGCTCGAGCTCAACGGCGAAGCCGTCAGCTATGACTGGAGCGATCGTCGGCTGACCCTGTCTGAGGCGGCGCTACAGCCCTCCAACACGCTTCGAATCCAGTACGAGAACGAGTATGACCACGGCGGCGACGGATTTCACCAGTTCATCGATCCGGAAGACGGGGCCGAGTATCTCTACACGAACTTCGAGCCTTTCGACGCACATCGGCTCTTCCCTTGCTTCGATCAGCCCGATATCAAAGCGCGCTTCAAGCTCACCGCGACCGCGCCCACCGACTGGGAACTGACCACGAACGCGACTGAGTTCTCATCGGAGCCCCAGGGCGATGGGCGCGCGCGGCGTGCCTACGGGGAGACGCCGCCGTTTAGCACCTACCTTTTCGCGCTGATCGCAGGGCCGTACCACGTTGCTCGGGACGAACACCGGGGAATCCCGCTCGGCCTGCTCTGCCGGCGGTCGATGGCGCGCTACCTCGATACGGACGAGCTGTTCACGATCACGCGCCAAGGCTTGGACTTCTTCGGAAAGTTCTTTGCTTACCCCTACGCCTTCGGAAAGTACGACCAGATCTTCGTGCCGGAGTTCAATCACGGGGCGATGGAAAACGTGGGCGCCGTGACCTTCAACGAGTCAATGGTCTACCGCGACCCGCCAACCGAGAACCAGCGACGCCGGCGAGCCGAAGTGATCCTCCATGAGATGGCGCATATGTGGTTCGGGAATCTCGTGACGATGCGCTGGTGGAACGACCTCTGGCTCAACGAGAGCTTCGCGACGTATATGTCATTCCTCGCGATGGAGGGCGCGACGCGGTTCCAGTCCGGGTGGCAGGACTTCAACAATGGCATCAAGAACTGGGCCTATAGACAGGACCAGCTCGTGACGACGCACCCGATCGCTGGCACGGTGAACGACACCGACGAGACCTTCCTCAACTTTGACGGCATCACCTACGGCAAGGGAGCATCGGTGCTCAAGCAGCTCGTCGCGAACATCGGCATCGATGGCTTCCGCAGCGGCATGCGGCACTATTTCCAGACCTACGACTACAGGAATGCTTCGCTGCACGACTTCCTTGGCGCTCTCGAGGTGGGGAGCGGCCGCGAGCTGCGGGAGTGGTCGAAGCTCTGGTTGGAGACCGCTTCACTGAACACGATCGCTGCGAACTGGGAGAGCGACGGCGACCGCGTCACGCGATTGGCCCTCAATCAGACGGCCCCTTCGGAGTATCCGACCATCCGGCCGCACCACCTAGAGATCGGCCTGCTCACTGAGCGCGACGGAACGAACACCATCGAAGCGATTCCGGCCGTGCTCGAGGACGCGAGCGTGGAAGTCGACGATGCGCGCGGGAGTGCGCGACCCTCACTCGTGTTCCCAAACCTCAACGATCACGCCTACGCCAAGGTCGCCCTGGACGACGCGTCGGTAGCCTGGGCACGAGACCACATCGAGCAGGTCGACGATGATCTGCTCCGTCAGCAGCTTTGGTCGACGCTGTGGAGCATGGTGCGGGACCAGCAGCTGAAATCGACCGACTTTCTCGATATCGTGCGTTCCAAGATCGGCTTCGAGACCAACCTCGAACTCGTCGACGCGGTGCTGGGCCACGCGGCGGGAGCCCAGACCCGGTACGTGCCCGCTGCCCTTCGCGATGCCGAGGCCCACCGCATGTTCGCCACGGCGCGCGCAGGACTCGCTGTAGCAGCCGATCCGGACACCCGCATCATCTGGGCGCGCGCGCTTGTTGGCTTTGGGGTAGAGCGGGCCGACCTCGAGTACCTGGGCCGGCTCGCGGACGATGAAGAACGGGTCCTGGGCTTCGAACTTGACCAGGACATGCGCTGGGGCATCGCCGCAAGGTACGCGGGTTTCGACCTCCCCGGTGCCGCGGCGCGCGTGCTCGCGGAGACCGAGCGTGACCCCTCCGACCGTGGACAACGCGCGCGGCTGCGGTGCGACACCGCCGTCCCCAATGCGGATGTGAAAGCCAACGCCTGGCGGCTGTTCCTGGGCGAGGGCCACGGCTCGCGCTACCTGAATCAGGCGGCGATGAGCGGCTTCAACTGGACCCACCAGGCCGATCTGTTGCGGGGGTACGTAGACGAATTCTTCGCGGAGGCCCCCGGCGTCTTCGCGAACCGGGACCGCGAGTTCGCGACGGTGTTCTACGGTGGCCTCTTCCCTAGCTACCGGATCGAGCGCGACACCGTTCGCCGTGCGCAGGCGCTGCTGGACGCAACTCCCGACGAACACGCGGTGCTTCAGCGAATGCTGCGCGAATCGATCGACGAGATCGGGCGCGCGATCGCCTGCCGGGAGTACGCGGAGTAGCGATAGCGATGCCGGCCGGCGGTACGCCGTAGCGTAGGTGCTGGTCGGGTTAGAGCCCCGGGAGGCGCTCTCGCAGGGCGTCGACCAGGCCAACGATCGGCACCCGCACCTGCGCCTGGCTGTCGCGGTCGCGAATCGTGACCGCTTCGTCTTCCAGCGTTTCGAAGTCGACGGTGACGCAAAGGGGTGTGCCGATCTCGTCCTGGCGCCGGTAGCGCCTGCCGATCGACTGCGTCTCGTCGTACTGCGTCATCCAATGCGGCCGGAGCAGCTGGTGGATGCGGTGGGCCGTGGGCGCGAGCGTGTCCTTTTTCGAGAGCGGGAGAATCGCGACTTTGATCGGCGCGATCGCCGAGGGGAACTTCAGGACGACACGGTCGTCGCCCTTCTCGTCCTGCTCGACGGTGTAAGCCTCGAGCATCGCTACAGCGATCGTGCGCGTGAGGCCGGCCGCAGGCTCAATCACGTAGGGCGTAATGTGCGCGTTCGCTTCCTCGTCGAAATACGTCAGGTCTTGCCCGCTCGCGCGGCTATGTGCCTTGAGGTCGTAATCCGTCCGGTTGGCCACGCCCTCGAGCTCGCCCCAACCCCACGGGAACTCGTATTCGATGTCGCTCGTGCCCGCGCTGTAGTGCGAGAGCTCCTCGGTCTCGTGGGCGCGGATGCGGAGGCGGGCCGGGTCGATGCCAATAACGTCCGTATACCAGCGCTCGCGCTCGGTGATCCAATACGCATGCCACTCGGGAGCGGTATCGGGGCGGCAAAAGTACTCCATCTCCATCTGCTCAAACTCGAGCGTGCGAAAGACGAAGCGGCCCGGCGTGATCTCGTTGCGGAAGCTCACCCGCGTCTGAGCGATGCCGAAAGGGAGCTTTCGACGCATGCTGCTCAAAACGTTCTCGAAGTTGATGAACATGCCCTGCGCAGTCTCGGGCGGGAGGTACGCCGTGGAGCCTTCGTCGGCGACCGTGCCGACCTGCGTCTGGAACATGAGGTTGAAGAGGCGGGGCTCGGTGAGCTCACCGCCACAGTTCGGGCAGCGGATGCGTCCCTGATCGTCGCGTGCGATCTCGCCGTACTCGCCCTCCTCGAGGTGGTCCGGTCGGAACCGCCGGCGGCACTCGCGGCAATCGACGAGGGGGTCGTGGAACGTCTCGGTGTGGCCGCTCGCGACCCAAACCTGCGGGTTCGTGAGCATGGCCGCGTCGAGCCCGACGACGTCATCGCGCTCCCGAACCATCGCGCGCCACCAGGCTTCACGGATGTTGCGCTTCAGCTCGACCCCTAGGGGGCCGTAGTCGTAGGTGTTCGCAAAGCCGCCGTAGATCTCGGCCGAGGGGAAGACGAAACCGCGGCGCTTGGCGAGAGAGACGATCGTATCGAGGTCGGGGGCGGGCATGGCACTCCGTTCTCGCGCTGGCTGCGCGGGTGGGACTCCACCTTAGCTCGCCCGCAAGCTAGGCCCTAGACACTGAGCGCCGTGACGACCATCTCCAGCGCGTGTTCTGCGATCTGCTCCATGATCGCGACCCGTGAGCCCTCGAACTGCGCTTCCTCGGAGCTGACGCCGTCCGGGCCTGCGAGGGCGAAGGCGACCGCGCCCACCGGCTTCGGTGAGCGGCCCCGGATCGGCCCCGCCATCCCACTCTCAGCGACCGCGTAGTCGACCCCGGCCCGCTCCTGGAGGGCGCGGGCGATGGCCTCGACGGCTTGCATGCTGACGGCACCGTGCTCGCGGAGCAAGTCGAGGTCGACCCCCAGGGCGTCTGGCTTCGAACTCATCGAGTAGGCCACGATGCCGCGTTCGAACCAACGCGAAGCACCGGGCACGCTCAGGAGCCTCGCCGAGATGAGGCCGCCGGCCGTGCTCTCGGCGAGCGCTATGTGCGCTTCGCGCGACAGAAGCAGCTCACCGACGCGAGCGGCGAGCGGATCGTTGTCACGAATGGGCATGCACGAATGCTAATCTGCGCGCATGCCCGATTACGAGGTCAAGATCGCCGACGCGTTCACGACAACACGCTACGCCGGTAATCCCTGTGGCGTGATCACCAGCGCGGAAGGGCTGACGAACACCCAGATGCAGGCGATCGCGAGGGAGCTGAATCTGAGCGAGACGTCGTTCGTCACGCCGTCCCGCGTGGCCGACTTTCGCGTGCAGTTCTTCACGCCTACGAAAGAGATCCCGCTCGCCGGCCACCCGACGATTGCGACGATGCACACGCTCGTGGAGGAGGGACGCATCGAGCTCGGGGAGGGCGCGCGACGGGTAGTCCAAGAGCTCAGCATCGGCGTCCTGCCAGTCGATATCGAGCGACGCCAGGACGGCCACCCGCGGATCGTGATGACGCAGGCGCCGCCGCAGTTCCAGCGGCGCCTGGATCGCAACGTCTATGCGCAGGCCCTCGGCATTGCCGCCACCGACATCGTCGACGACGCGCCGGTGCAGGTCGTCAGCACCGGCACCCCCCAGGCGATGGTGCCCGTGAAATCGCTGTCCGTGCTCGAACGACTGAAGCCGGACCTCCAGCACCTCAGCGATCTGGAAGAGATCGGGGAATACTTCAGCACGCACGTCTTCGCGCTCGAAGCGTACGAGGCGCCGAACCGCGCACACTCGCGACACTTCGCCGCTTCGGCCGGCGTCCCCGAAGACCCGGTGACTGGAAGCGCCACGGGCGCAATGGCCGCGTATTTGTGGCGCTATGGGTTACTCCGCGAGCCCCAGTACGTCGTCGAGCAGGGGCACATCATCGGGCGCCCGGGCCTGGTCGAGGTCGAAATCGAAGCCGAGGGCGACGAACCCACCGTCGTGCGGATCGCGGGCAGCGCCGTCACGGTCCTACGCGGCACTATCACTGTCTAGCACCGCTGCCGGGCCCGTATCGATCGCTCTGCTACCCTGCCTCGATGAGCCGCGAGGTGGACTTCGCTGGAGCGGAGCAACTGCTGCAGGAGGCGGAGTTCGAGGATCTGCAGCTCCTTTGGTCGTCCAGCAACTACGTCTACCTGGCAAAGCTCTGCGCGAGCGGCGGTGAGGAGCTCGCGGCCGTCTACAAGCCCGAGTCCGGCGAGAGTCCCCTCTGGGACTTCCCCACGGGCACCCTTTACGACCGCGAAGTGGCGGCCTACCAACTTTCCGAGATGCTGGGCTGGCACTTCGTCCCACCTACGGTCGTTCGCGAAGGGCCGCAGGGCGTGGGCTCGCTCCAGCTCTACGTCCCCCACGACCAGGCGTCGCACTTCTTCGAGCAGCGGGATGACCCGCAGTTCGTCCCTCAGCTCCAGCGGATGGCGGTTTTTGACCTCGTCGCGAACAACGCCGACCGCAAGGGCGGTCACTGCCTGCTCGACGAGCAGGGCCGGATCTGGGGAATCGACCACGGACTCTGCTTCCACACCGACTACAAGATGCGGACGGTGATCTGGGACTGGGCGGAACAACCGATCCCGGACGGCTGGCTCACCGACGTAGAGCGCGCCGCCACCGAGATCGCAGGCGAGGCCGATGGGACCGAAGCATTCCACGCCCTCCTCGCGCCCGGCGAGATCGGCGCGCTCCTTGCGCGCGTTGACCGGCTCCTGCGTACTCGCACGCTGCCCACCCCCGGGCCCCACCGCAGCTACCCCTGGCCCCTGATCTGAAGGTGCAGCGACTCGCGTTCGGTCTCATCGTCGCCATCGCGCTTACGCTCGCGGCCCGGGACTTCCCTAGCTCGAAGCCTGCGCAGGCGCAGGCGGATGTCACAGTCATGGTCACGAGCGCGGCGGACGAACTCGCCGGTGCCGAGTGTCCCCATGCGGAACTGTGCACGCTGCGAGCAGCGATCACCTTCGTCAACGCCGACCTGAGCGAGGACACGCTAGCGATCGAGTTCGACGCGGTCGTATTTCCGATCGCCGCCCCAACGACGATCACGATTGCCACCACCTCACTGCCGGCGATCACCCGCAGCGACGTAAGAATCGACGCCCGGAGCGCGGGCGTGTTGCTGGAAGGGACCGCAGGCGTCGACCGCGGCCTGCAAGTGTTTGGCGACCGCGTCGTCGTTCTGGGGCTGGCAATCCACGGCTTCACGCTCTCCTGCCTGGAAGTCGCGGGCACGGCGCTGCAGGTCGGAGGCGACAGCACGACCGGCGAGGGGAACATGGTCGGCAGGTGCGACACGGGGATCCTCGCGGGTGGTACCGACGCGATCGTTGCCGGCAACGTCGTGGGTTTCGACGTCGACGGGGCGCCGGCATCCGTCGAGACGGGTGTTCGAATCGTTGGCGATGGCGCGATCGTAGGCGGCGAGGAGCCGGGGCAGAGCAATGTGATCGGGAACGCCTCGACCGCGATCCATGTGGACTTCGTGCTCGCGGGGGTGGTACGCGTCGTCGGCAACACCATCGGCCAGGCGGACGGTGGCACTGCGGCCCCGGTCTCCGTCGGCATCCTCGTCGATCGCGCCGTACCCGGCCCCGAGATCACGTCGAATCTGATCAGCAACGCAGGGACTGGCATCTCGGTTCCGGAGACAGCGCAGGGCAGCAGCATCGCCGTCGCCATGCGGAACAACACGTTCGAGGCACTCGGAGGGCTGGCGATCGATCTTGCAGGCGACGGCATACGCAACGAAAACGATCCTGGAGACGGCGACATCGGGGCCAACGACCGCCTCAACCATCCGACTATCACACGCGCCGCCCGAACCGAGATCAGCGGGACGGCTGGGACCAGCTGTGGGAGCTGCACCATCGACCTCGTCCTCGCCGCACACACCCCCGGCGGAGCGAACGACCACGGCTCATTCCCCCTCGCCACGACCATGGCGGCGGCCGATGGATCGTTCAGCTTCGCTGCGCCCACGGTATCCGCGGGGGATTGGATCACAGCCGCTGCTACCGACGCAGGTGGGAATACCAGCGAGTTCGGCCCAAGCGCTCGCGTCGGAGCGGGCCAGGTTCAGTGCGGGCCGCTCGACTTCGATCCGGGCTGGAACCATGCCGGCTTCTTCGGCGCCGCGTCCTTGCCCCTGGGCGACTCGCTCCCCGGCATACCCCAAGGATCGATTCCAGCGGCATACCAACTCGATCCCGCATCGCAGTCCTACCGCCACTGGATAGCGGACGGGCCCAGCGGCAACACGCTCACGCTCCTGTCACCGGGAGCGCCCTACTGGTTCCTGGTGGCCGGCACCGTCTCACTGGGGACCGGGTTCTCGGCGACCGTCCCGTTCCCCGTGGCGCTGGCTGCGGGCTGGAACGACTTCGTTTACCTGGGCGCGGGCGCTGACGTGCGCGATGCCCTGGGCGCAATCGACGGCAAGTACTCGTCCCTTCACCGGTTTGAAGACGACGGCGACGGCGGGCGCTGGCTGAGCTATCTCCCGGGCCAGCCACTCTGGGTTCAGGATTTTGGCGAGGTCGAGGCGTGCGGCGCCTATCGCATCTGGATGAACGAGGCGGCAACGCTGGTACCCCTGCAGCCCTAGCACCGCCGTAGCACTCCGAGCCGGGAAGACCTCTAGTGCGGAAGCTGCAGCAGTTGGAGCGTGTTGCCATCCGGATCGGCCAGCGTTGCTACCCATCCACCCCACCGCTCCTGTTCGGGAGAACGCGAGAACGCTACCCCGCTTTCGGTGAGCCGCCGGTGGGCGGCAAAGATGTCGTCCACGGCGAAGTTGACCATCACCCGTAGCGGATCACGGGACTGACCCCGCACATCATCATGGGCCGCGACGCTGAGGCGAAAGCCGCCCCATTCGAAGTTCGCGAAGCCAGGCTTGGCGCCTCGGAGCGGAAGATCGAGGACATCGCGATAGAAGCGCAGCATCTCCTCGAACTGCTCGGTCCAGATGATCACCCCCGCGACGCGGGCGATCCCGGGGCTCGATGCAGACATCGCGCTACGCAAGTGGGCGGAAGGTTCGGCCGCCCCCTTCGGAGACAGCGTGGCCGAGCCCCGGGAAGGGGAAGTGCCCACTCGCGATCAAGGCGCCCTCGCGTTCGACCCGCGCGAAGAGCTCGCGCCGGCTTCGCGTAGAAGCGTCCTTGTCGATGTCTGCGCCTGGGCACCATCCGTCCTCGCGAAGCTGGACCGGCTGATGGGCCGCATCGCCTATGAGGTAGGCGCGCTCGCCGCCGCTGGCGATGACGAAGGCGACGTGACCCGGCGTGTGACCGGGCGTCGGGACGGTCACGAGTTCGCTGGTGACTGCATGCTCGCCCTCGACGAGGTCGAGCAGGCCTGCCGCTTCGATCGGCGCCAAGACCGTGTCATATTGCGCGCCACCGCGCTGTTCCTCGCTGCTGGTCCAGTAATCCCATTCGGTCTGCTGGACCACGTGGCGGGCGTTGGCGAACAGAGGAACCGGTTTTCCGCCCTCATCAACCGTGTTCCAGCCCGTGTGATCGAAGTGAAGGTGCGTGTACACCACGAAGTCGACATCGCCGGCGGCGACCCCCGCCTTCTCCAAAACCGAAGGTAGCGCCGTCGGTTCCTTCAGAGGCATCTGCGTAGGACGGCCGCCGAGCCCGGTGTCCACGAGAATCGTGCGACCCTCGCTGATGACCAGCCAGGCACCGAGGTTGAGCGTGATATTCCCCTCAGCGTCCAGGAACTCGGAGTACGGGTCCCAAGCGGCGGGCGAAACGTCGGGGAAGAACGCCGCCGGTGCCATCGTCGCCCAGCTGTCCTGAAGGGCAACGAGCTCAGCGTTGCCGATTTTGGTGCGTTGGAAGCGACCCATCGCCGGCCTCCGGTTCTACTTGAATTGGGGCGCCAGCAGTATGCTTCGGCGTAATGGGCACGTCCAACGAACCCGAGAAACGACCGCTGCGGTGAAGATGATCTCGTTCGTCTGGACGATGCCTGCGGTGTTGGCGGGCCGCAAGACCGTCACCCGCCGCCCCTGGAAGGCGAGCCACGCGAAGAAGTTCCATGAGGGCGATCTGATCGCGGCCTACACGAAGCTCCCGCGCCGCGGCGGGCGGCAAGCCGCGACCCTGCGGCTCACCGGCGATGCCTACGAGGAACCGACGAGCGCGATCCCAGCGAGCGACTTCGAAGCCGAGGGCTTCGCCTTCCTCGAGCAGTCGGGCCTGAACGTCAATGGCCTGCCGGCGCGCGAGTACTGGGAAAAGCGGTTGCAGGCTGCCCCAACGGAGAATCTGTGGGTCGTTCGCTACGAACTCGTCGAGGTGATGGACGAACCCGCAGCCCCTTCGGCCACGACCTAGAATGCTGGCATGGACAACCGTGCAGGCGACGCGATCGCCGCCTCCCGGCCCTTCAGCCTGGGCGAGGTCCGCGTGGAGTTCGAGGGTACGCGCGTCCTCCTCTCGGGCCCGCCCGGGGAAGGCGTCGAGCGACAGCTCGAACCGACGATCGGGGCGCTCCGGAGACACGTGAGGGTCGACGAGCGCGGTCGCTACCGCCCCTTGAGTGGCGCGCGCACGCTCCCCCGCGGTTGGCGCGTATCCCTCCCCGCCGAACGCGTCCGTGCTGCGCTCGACGCGGTCTATCCCCAGGCCCTCCTGCACCAAGAGCAAGCGGCCGAGGGGCGGCTGCGAACAGTCTCGTTCGACGATGTCGTCCGGCGCCAGCGGGGACGGTACCGGCTGGCGGGGAAATTGACCGCTCAGGGTCGCGACCGCGCGAAAGCCGTGCTCTGCGGGCGCTGTGTGCGCACCCCCGTATGGGCGGACCCAACCGCGGAAAGCTCTGAGATTCCCTGCCCCGAGCCCTGTAGCGTCCTGCTCGCTCTGTCCCGCGAGGCGGCGCTCTGGCAGGAGGAGCGTCCAGACCCAACGGCCCCCAACCCGACGATCCCCTTCGCGGACTTCTCGGCCGCGGGGAACGAGCTGCGCGAGGCCTACCTCGCCGGGGTTCCCGTGGCAACGCCCAGTGGATAACGCCGGCCTCCGCGAGCAGGCGCGAACGCTCTTTCCCGGGGGCGTTTCCAGCCCCGTGCGCTCGTTCCGGTCGGTCGGCGGGGAGCCCATACCCATCGTGCGCGCGGCCGGGGCACGGGTGTATGACGCAGACGGACGGGAGTACCTCGACTACGTCGCCGCCTACGGCCCCCTGATCCTGGGCCACGCCCACCCCGCCATCGTCGCCGCGCTCGCCGAGGCCGCTGCGCGGGGCACGGCCTTCGGCGCGCTCTCTCCCGGCGAAGTCGAGCTCGGCCAAAGGATCTGCGCAGCCACCGGCCTCGAACGGATGCGCTTCGTGAACTCCGGCACGGAAGCCACGATGACGGCCTTACGACTGGCACGCGCCGCGACCGGCCGGGATCTCATCGTGAAGTTCGAGGGCTGCTACCACGGCCACGCTGACGGCCTCCTCGTGAAGGCGGGCAGCGGCATCGCGACGCTCGGCCTGAGCGACTCCGCCGGCGTGCCTGCGGCCGTGGCCGCCGGAACGGCGGTGCTTCCGTACAACGATGTAAGTGCGCTCGAGACCTGGTTCGGCCAGCACGGCGCCGAGACGGCGGCCGTCATCGTCGAGCCGGTCGCGGGAAACATGGGCGTAGTAGCCCCAGACGACGCCTTCCTCGAGGCGCTCGAGACGCTCCCCCGCGCCAATGGCGCCATCGTGATCGCGGATGAGGTGATCACCGGATTCCGCCTCCGTTACGGACTCAGCGGACTGCTGCCCAACGCCGACCTCGTCTGTCTCGGAAAGGTGATCGGCGGCGGCCTCCCCGTCGGTGCGCTCGGGGGTCGCACAGAGCTGATGGGCCAACTCGCGCCGGAGGGACCCGTCTACCAAGCCGGTACGCTCAGCGGGAACCCGCTGGTGATGGCTGCCGGATCGGCTGCGCTGGATGCGCTTCAGGACGGGAACGCCTACGCCCGCATCGACGAACTCGCGCGCCATCTCGAGAACGGTCTGGCGGCGGCAGTGCGCCGGGGCCAGGTCGACGCCTGCGTCGTTCGCAGCGGCTCACTCCTCTCGCTCTTTTTCCGAGGCGAGCCCCCCCGCAACTACGCCGAGGCGTCGAGCTGCGACACGCAGACCTTTGCGCGATTCCACCGGGCGATGCTCGATCGAGGGGTGATGCTCGCACCGTCGCAATATGAGGCTTGGTTCGTTTCCGTCGCGCATAGCGAGGCCGATATCGACCTCACGGTGCGGGCGGCGCATGAAGCTCTGCGCGAGGCCAGTCCGGGGCCGATAGCCGGCCGGCGCGTTGGATGAGCACACTCCGGATAGGCACCCGCGCGAGCCCGCTGGCGTTACGCCAGACCGAGCTCGTCGGAGCGCGGCTCCGGGCAGCCTGGCCCGACCTCACGATCGACCTCGTTGAGATTGCCACGGCCGGCGATCGCGATCAGACGAGCGCTCTCAGCTCGGGCGAGGGCGTGGGCTGGTTCACCTCGGCCATCCAAGAGGCCCTGATCGCGAAAACCGTCGATGTCGCCGTGCACAGCTACAAGGACCTGCCGACGGCCCGGCCCAAGGGCTTGGTGATCGCGGCCGTACCCGAACGTGCAGACCCCCGTGACGTGCTCGTGAGTCGTAGCGGCGCTTCGCTGGCAGAGCTGCCCACGGCGGCCGTGCTCGGGACCAGCAGCCCGCGACGAGCGGCGCAGGTTGCCGCACTGCGCGGCGACCTCGATATCCGTTCGATCCGCGGGAACGTCGAAACGAGGCTTGCGAAAGTCGACCGCGGTGAGTTCGACGGCGCACTCTTTGCCCTTGCCGGCTTGGAACGTCTCGGGCTGACCCACCGCGTGACCCAGACTTTTGGCTTCGAGGAGATGCTCCCCGCGCCCGCGCAGGGAGCGTTAGCGGTCGAATGCAGGCGCGACGACGAGGCGACAGGGCGTTTGCTCGCCGCCGTGGACGATCCCGAACTCCGTCAGCTGGCTGGGGCTGAGCGAGCCTTCCTGGCGGCCTTGGAGGCAGGGTGCAGCTACCCCGCCGCAGCCTACGCGGAGGGCTTCGGGAGCACGCTCAAGCTCCACGGGCTGGTCGCCCCAGACGGCGTCATCGTGCGCTCGAGGGTGGGCGGGCCCAGAGCGACCGGGCCGGGGTTGGGGCGGGCGCTCGCGCGTGAGCTGCTCGATCTCGCGGCGCAGCGAACGAGCTAACCGCAGCCAAGCCGGCCGACAATCCAGCGGGAGAGCTGGATCGCGCCAGACGCTGAATCGTCCGGGAGGGGCTCGGCCACGGCGAAGCGCGTGGACAGGCGGCGGGCGCGAATGCGCGCGGGAATGCCCGCAGCGGGGCGTTCGCGCTGGGCGAAGCGCCCCGAGCGAAGATGAACCGCAATCCCACCATTGTGTCCGGACATCGGGGCTCCTCCGGGAAGGGTACCCACGCGGAAGCCATCGCCGGTCGGTCAAGCGCCCGCAATCACGGAACCGACCCCGAACCGTCACCGCTCAATCGTCGGGGAAGGGCCTGGCGGTGCGACTAGACCAGCCCGACCACCTCAGGAAGGACGGAGCCGATACTCTCGCGCAGGATTGCATCGGCCAGAGCGTCGTACAGGGTCTCCTGCGCGTTCAGGATGACGAGCCTCGCTCCGTTGCGAATCGCGACCTCCGGGAGCACTGCCACCGGGTACACCGTCAGCGAGGTTCCGATCGCGACGAAGACGTCGCTCTCGGCTGCGGCCGTGTGCGCACGCTCGAGGTCGTCGCGCACGAGCGCCTGGCCGAAGGAGATCGTGGCGGACTTCAGGAGCCCGCCGCAGTCCTCGCAGTGCGGATCCTTGTCCCCTTGGCGCACTCGTTCGAGCACCATCCCGATCGGGCCACGATCGCCGCAGCCAAGGCATACGTAGTCGTGAACGGTCCCATGGATCTCCACGATCCGGCCGGGCGTCGTACCGGCGGCCTGATGCAGCCCATCGACATTCTGGGTGACGAGCGTGTCCAGTTTCCCCTTGCGCTCGAGGTCCGCGAGGGCGAAGTGGCCCGCGTTCGGCTCAGGGTTGTGCGTCGGACTCTCGGCGCGCGAAGCCCAAGAACGCACGCGGGCCTCGGGATTGGCCACGAAATGCTGGATGGTGGCGGCTCGCTGGGCGGCGGGGTTCTTTGTCCAGACCCCCTCTGGTCCGCGGAAGTCGGGGATCCCGGACTCGGTGGAGATGCCCGCCCCCGTGAGGACAACGACCCGGCGAGCTTCGCGCAGCCAGGAAGCAACGTCGGCGCGGTCGTTCGCGGACACCGCGAAAGACTAGCGATCACTGATTCGACTGAGAAGCTGGCGGGCGCGAGTCCGTGCTGCTTGCGAACGGTGAAGGGCGCGCCTTGGATTCGTGGCAGTCGGGACCGAAGACCCTCCGGGGCGGGGCCTCCCCTGCCTATCGAGGTTGGGCCGGCCGCCGGTCGCCTCACCGTCATCGAGCGTCTCTCGCAGATCCTAGTCGTGCGAGGGAGCTCCGTTCGCGGCATCGAGGTCGTGGCGGGCCGCACCGGTTCGGCATAGAGGCCGCACCTCCACTGTCGCTGAGGTGCTTGTCGATAGGCTTCGCTCGCTCGAGGGCTCACAGGGAACCTCAATGGGCGAGCAGGCGCAGTGCCGAGAAGCAAGTGGCTCATCAAGGGGAGCTATTCAGAATCGGCATGGGTGGCGGGGGTTCGACCCTGGCGCCACCCTGAGCCGAACCGTACGCTGGGCCCGCGTCCGCCTGGGCGGCCGCTCTGATTCGATGAGAGCCGCTCGCAACCTCGCATTCGTTACCTGCGCTGCCACGCTCGCCCTGATCGCGGTCGGCGTCTACGTGCGCGCCACGGGCTCCGGCCTCGGCTGCCCCGACTGGCCAACCTGCCACGGTGGCATCGTTCCTCCCGGTGACCGGCACGCAATCATCGAGTTCTCGCACCGCTTCGTCGCTGCCCTCGTCGGCCTCCTCGTCGTGAGCACGGCCGTGTTCGCTTGGCGCTTCTTCCGGCAGGCGCCCGTCGTGCTCTGGGCGGCCCTGATCACGGTCCCGCTGGTAGGGCTGCAAGGAGGGCTGGGCGCATTGACCGTGGAGCGGGAGCTGCCGCCCGAGATCGTCGCCACCCACCTGCTCCTCGCGATGCTGATCCTGACCTTCCTCGCGACCGTCGCGCTGGGCATGCAGATCGAGGTTCAGGGCGGCCCTCGGCCGGGGCAACGCGAGGCAGGACTGCGCATTGCGCAGCGAGCAACCGCCACGATCGCACTCTTCGGGGTGGTGGTCTGGGTCGGCGGCTATATGGGCGAGAGCGGCGCCTCCACTGCCTGCGAAGGCTGGCCCGCGTGCAACGGCGGCATCCTGCCTGGGAACGACGACCAACAGATCACGCACATGGCCCACCGCTACCTCGCGGCGGCCCTGGTAGTGCCACTGGGCGCGGCGGTTGCGGCCGCCTGGCAAGCGCGGGCGGCGCTCCCCTGGGCGGCCGCGGCCGCGGCCGCGCTCACCGCGATCTATGCGGCCCAGGTGACGGTCGGAGCGTTCAACGTGTGGTACACCTTCCCCGATGCCCTCACCGTCTCGCACACCGTGCTCGCCTCAGCCTTGTGGCTCACGCTTTCGGGGGTCGGCGTGATCGGCTTCTATCAGCCCGCCCGCGAGCGTGGGCGCGGACCCCTTTCGGCGGTCGAGGTGCCCGCGTGACCGCCGAGGCCTTCACCCTTGGCCGGCCGAGCGCGGCCTTGACGACGCTACGTAATTATGTCGCGATCACGAAGCCCCGCATCGTCCTCCTCCTCCTCGCCACCACCGTCCCAGCGATGGTCGTGGCCGCAGGCGGCTGGCCCTCGACCTGGCTCGTCGTTGCCACGCTGATCGGTGGGGCAACCTCAGCGGCGGGCGCGAACGCCGTGAACTGCTGGTACGACCGCGACATCGACGCCGTGATGAGTCGCACGCGGTCCCGGCCGATGGCTACGGCGGAGATCGCCCCCTGGCACGGCCTCGCCTTCGGCGTAACGCTGGGGACTGCCGCCTTCGTCTTCCTTTGGGTGACCACCAACCTCCTCGCCGCTTCCCTGGCGGCCCTGGCCTTCCTCTTCTATGTGTTCGTCTACACCATCTGGCTGAAGCGACGTTCGTCGCAGAACATCGTGGTCGGAGGGGCGGCCGGCGCCTTCCCCCCGATGGTCGGCTGGGCGGCCGTGAGCGGCGAGCTCGCCTGGGCGCCGCTGATCATGTTTGCGATCGTGTTCGTCTGGACGCCGCCGCACTTCTGGGCCCTCGCCCTGCGCCTCGCCGACGACTACCGCGACGCGGGGGTGCCGATGCTCCCCGTCGAGGCGGGCGTGCCCGCAACCCACCGTCAGATCCTCCTCTACTCCCTCGTCCTCGTTCCGGTGACTCTGCTCCTGCCCCTCACCGGTGAGGTCGGCTGGCTCTACACCGCCGCTGCCGCGTTCGGCGGCCTCTGGTTCGTCGCCCTCGCCTTCCGGCTCTGGCATTCGCCCGAGGCGATCTCGCCAGTGCGCATCTACACGTTCTCGCTCGGCTACCTGGCCGCGATCTTTCTTGCGATGGCCCTCGACGTCGCCCTCCTCGGATAGCGCCCAAACCCGTCCCCCACGCCCGATAATGCGTCGATGCCAGCGGCTGAGCGTGTCGATGTCGCGATTCTCGGGGGCGGGGTCGTCGGAGCCGCGCTTGCCTACTTCCTCGCCCAACGCGGCGCGAAGCCCCTCGTCATCGAGGGGACGGCCGTCGCCCACGGCGCCAGCGGCACAGCCGCAGGACTGCTCTCACCCATAGCGCCGGCCGAGCTCGAAGCCAAGCTCCGCCCGATGATCGTGCGCAGCCTGACGCTCCACGCCGGTCTCGCCGAACTGCTCGACGGACCGCGCACCTACGACTATGCGCCGTACGAAACCTGCATCGTCGCCACCGGACCGGACGGTGCTGCCCAGCTCCAAGCGCGCGCGGATGCGGCCGGGGGAACGTGGCTCACCGCTGACCTCGTCGCTGAACGCTGCGACTGGATCGACCAGCCGATCGTAGGCGGCCTCTTCCTACGCTCCGCGCAGCTCGACCCTGCAAAGCTCACGCAGCGGCTGCTCGAGGTCGCGAAGGAGCTCGGCGCATCGGTCCGCATGGGACGGGCGGCCGGCCTCATCGGCAGCGAAGATCGCGTCACCGGCGTCGAGCTCGAAGACGGCGTGGTCTCTGCCGACGCGACCGTGATTGCGATGGGACCTTGGGTACACAGAGCCGCCGCCTGGCTCGACTTCCCCGTCCCCGTGCGGCCGCTCAAGGGGCAGATCCTTCACCTCCAGCTGCCCGGCGAGCCGCCCCCGGGTGGCTTCTCCGACCTCGCCGGGCAGTACGCGGTCACGCGGCCGTCGGGGCTGGTCTTCGCCGGCACGACCGAGGAGGAGGAGGGCTTCGACGTCGCGCCGACCGAAGCCGCGCGCGAGCGAATCTTGGCCGGTGTTGGGCGCTACACCGCTCGCCTCGCCGGCGCCGCGGTCGTCGCGCAAACCGCCTGCCTCCGGCCGCTCTCCGGCGACGGGCTCCCGATCGTCGGCGCGGTACCCGGGCGGCAAGGCGCCTACCTGGCGACGGGCCACGGACGCAAAGGCATCCTGCTGTCGCTCGCCACCGGCGAGGCGCTCGCCGAGCTGATCGCCACCGGCCGCGAGACCTCCCTCGACCTCACCCCCTTCCGCCCCGGTCGCTTCACCGGCTGATCTGCGAATTGCAGAAGCTGGCGGACGATGACGGCGGCGCCCTATGCTCGGGGCAATGGCGGGCCTGCAGACGAGCACCGAAGTCGACGCATGGTTCAAGGCTCTGGACCATCCGCTGAAGTCGCTCATGCTTTGCACCCGGGACGTGATACTCGGCGCGGACGAGCGCATGACGGAGTGCGTGAAGTGGAGCACGCCGACGTTGACCTTCGAGGGCAATCTCGTGAGTTTCCAGCCCCGGGCGAAACGCTTCGTGAGCCTGCTTTTCCACGAGGGTGCGAGCATCCCCGGCGACCACGCGATCCTCGATGGCGACGGTGAGCACGTGCGCATTGCACGATTCAAAGACGAGGACGACCTGGAGTCGCACGCAGACGCGCTCGCAGCCGTCGTTCAAGCCTGGTGCGGGCTACGCGCGAAGTCCTAGCAGCCCGGTTCTCGCTCAGACACTAGCGGCCCCGGCCGCCTGACTCGGTATGAGTTCAGTGCCGAAAACTCGACCGGCCCAAGGTCCTCGCCCGCCGAATGCAGCGCCAACACCTCGCCTCGCGGCGCCCCCGGAAGGAGGACCCGCGGTGGTCGCGCGGGTCGGCAGGCTCCACGCGCAGGTGCTCTCCGCGGGGGAACTCGCGCCCTGGGCGCGCCTGGACGGCCTCACCCAGGGCGAGCTCGAGCGGGAGCTGAGGAGCATCGCCGCCTCGTGAAGACCTGGGCGATGCGCGGCACGCTGCACCTCCTCCCGGCAGCGCAGTCCGGCCTCAGACAGGCCGCCCTGAGCCGCTGCGCCGACTAACTCAAATCCGCCCGGTTCCGCGGCTTTGACATCACCCCCGAAGAGCTCGCCCTGCTGCTCGAGTGCGTGAATCGGCGCGAAGGAGCTCACACGCGACCAACTCGCGCAAGCTGTGACCGCAGCCAGCGGCTCCGAAGCGCTGGGCGAGAAGCTCAGGGACTGGTGGGGCGCGTATCTCAAGCCCGCTGGAGTGGTACGGCTGCTGCCCGCCTTCGACCCCCACGTTGTCGGCTCGCCCCGCGCGGCGCCGGCCGTCCTGGCAGCAGAGCACGGGGCCCGCGTCCCATCGCCCCCCGAGCTAGATCTCGCCGGTGCTGGTCGTCGATCGATGGCCGCATCGAAGGTGTCTGGAGCCGCGAAGGGCGCCTGACCGTGTCCATCGAGACGTTCGAGCCGTTCCCGGACTGGGTGCGAGCTGGGGCGAAGGCCGAAGCGGAGTGGGGCAGCGCCTGACACCCATCAACGCCGGCCGGTAGGCGCCCGCGCTCCAACATTGGGCCTGAGGCTGGCCTCGGTCCTCGCCATCGCCCACGGCCGCTGCCCAGGTACGAGGCCAAGAACAGCCTTGCGCGATAGATGAGGGCGGCCGCTAGCTAGAGAGCGAGCTCGAAGCGGCTGCTGCCGGCTCGCTTTTCGGTGGGCGCTTCAGGTCGCACCGCGCGATCCCACCGGGGCCGGCGGGATCGGTCAGCCTTCCTCGGCCCTCGCCTACCCGTCCGTTTCGGGCGGCTTGATGATCCCGCGCGTCCAGAAGGGGTCGAGTGCTTTCAACACCTCGGCCTCTTCGTCACCCGACATCAGATCGGGATCGTCCTGACCGCGTGGAGCACCTGTCTCGCCGAGAATGACCGGCGCGGAGCCGCTGTCCTCCGGGCCCCAGCGCATCTGCGCCGCGCGCCGGGCGAGGCTCGCGAGCTTTCCTACGGAGTCGTCCGACACCTCTGCCATCGCGAACTCGGCGCTACTTGGCCTTGGTGAACGAGATCTGGAGGTTCCACAGGCCGAGCATGATGCCGGGCTGGTGGCGAAGGTCGTTCTTGCCGGGCGTGAGCGAGATCCCATCGAGACGCTCACAGAGCCGCTCCCACGCGATGTTCTGCTCGAGTCGCGAGATGCCGGCGCCCGGACAGACGCGGATGCCCTGGGAGAAGGTCATGTGCCGGCCGGTGTTCGGCCTGGAGAGGTCGACCTCTCCGGGATTGGGGAACTCATCCGGATCCCGGTTCGCGGCGCCATAGCGTAGATGCAGGATCGAGCCCTTGGGGATATTCACCCCTTGCATGACCACGTCCTTGGCTGTCATGCGAGTCGATAGGCCCTGCGTCGGCGACTGCAGCCGCATGCCCTCTTCGGTGAAGAAGCGAACCTTCGAGGGGTCGGCCTTGATCTCGTTCCAGAGGTCGGGGTCCTGGGCGAGGATCTCGGCCTCGGCCGCGATCGCGTACTGCGTCGTCTCGAGGCCGCCGATGTGCATTCCGAAGACGACACCGATGACCTCGGAGTCCGTGAGCTTGCGGCCCATGTACTCGACCTGGGTAAGGAAGCTGGTCATATCGTCGCCGGGGTTGTTGCGCTTTTCCGTGACCTGGTCCTGCACGTACTGCATGAACTCGCCGAGGTCGCGAGCGTTCTCCGCCTCTTCCTCGGGGCTCATCAGATTGCGGTGGCCCTTGCCGTAGACGAAGCGGCGAACCTGCGCCTGGCCCCAGACGCGAAGCCGCGGCATGTCCTCGAAGGGGAAGCCGAGGAGCGTGGTCATCACCATCTGCGGGAGCGGCGCAGCGAACTCCTCGACGAAGTCGACCTCAGCGGTGTCGCGATCGATCCAGTTGTCGATCAGTTCGTCGACGAAGCGCGTCACCATCTCCCGGTTGCGGGGCGCACCCGTTGCCCCCACCCACGGGTCGGTGAGCTGGATGCGGTGCTGCTTGTGCAGCTCCAGGTTCGGCCGGAGGGTGTTGCGCGCCATCGCGTCGGCCAACGCCGAGCGCTCACCGTCGTCGCTCGCCATGCCCGCCCCGCCATAGGAGGGCTGGGGGAAGGTGTAGGGGTCACGGATGATCGTCGCGATGTCTTCGTACTTCGTGATGATGTAGCCGTCCGTGTCGGGTGAGGTGCCCTCGCCGGGGATGCGGAGGACCGGCGACTCCTCGTGGAGGATCTTGTAAGCGTCGAACCAGTGCTCTTGGGAGCCCGGCGCGAAGAGGTCGACCTCATCCAGGTTCATTGGGCACTCGGCCGTGGCATCGATCATGTCTCGGTAGGCGGTCTCGGTCATTTCGTCCCCCTCGATTTGCGCGCGCGCGTTCATCGCAGCCGGCTTCTGGGCGAGCGAGCGCGGCCATCGCGACTGTTCGCGTAAGCATACCGCCCCGGAGCTCTTGCTGCGGACGCTCTCCAGCCTGGCACTCGGCTCGACGAAGTCGACGGCCTCGGACGCGCTGCGCTGTGCGTACGATGCGCCGGAGATGGCGACAAGCCCTCCCGAAAGCACCGACGCCGGCCCCGGCCCGCCCCCGCGCGGGCTCTCGCTCCAGACCTTCGCCGCCTTCCAGTCGCGGCCGTTTACCTGGCTCTGGATCAACGCGCTTTCGTTCGTGTTGTCGCAGTCGATCCAGCAATTCGCCCTCGTCTGGCTGGTGCTCGATCGCGGTGGCGGCGGTGGCGTGCTCGGAGCCGTTGCGTTCTCGCTCGGACTGCCGGTCCTGGTTTTCGCACTCCCGGCGGGGGTCCTCGCGGACCAGTTCGACCGCCGCCTTCTGCTCTTCGCCAGCCAGCTCGGATCGCTGGCGGTGGCCAGCAGCGCCGCGGTTCTCGTCTGGACCGACGCCATCAACACGCCGGTCATGATCGTGCTTGCGCTGCTCCTGGGCACGAGTACGGCGCTGGGTCAGCCCGTGCGCGTCAGCATCGTTCCCTCGATCGTCGAGCCCGCGCGCTTGTTGAACGCGATCACCCTCATGAGCCTCGGCCAGAACATGTCCCAGATCGTGGGGCCGGCATTGGTCGGCGCGGTGATCGCGTTCGCCGGCGTCGGCGGGGCCTTCACGCTGCAGGCCGCTCTCTTGCTCTGCGGACTGGCGGCGCTCACGCAACTCCGAATCCCCCGCCCGCAGGGCGCCACCCGTGAGCGCAGTGGCCGCAGTATCGGCGAGGGCTTCGCCTTCGTAATCCGAACCCCCGCGATCCTCTCGCTCATGTTGCTCCTCCTCACGGTCACGCTCGTGATGGGCGGCGCCTTCGTCACGCTCCTCCCAAAAATCGCGCGCGAGGAGTTGGAGGTAGGCGCGTTGGGCACGACCCTCCTCCTCACCGCCATGGGCATCGGGACACTCCTCTGCTCGCTGGCGCTCGCCTCCGTCCCGAGCATCCGTCGAGCGGGGTTACTGTTCATGAGCACCATCGCCCTTGGCGGCCTCCTTCACGCCGTCATCGGGCTCTCGACGGACTACGCCTTGACCTTCGCGGTGATGATCCTGATCGGACTCCACGCCGGCATCTTCATGAACCTCAACATGACCCTGGTGCAGGCACACACCCCCCAACACCTGATGGGCCGCGTGATGGCGATCTACACGCTCAGCCTCGCGGGCGGGCTGCCCCTCGGCGGCTTGCTCGCGGGAGTCATGTCCGAAGTGACCGGCGCGCCGCAGTGGTACTCGATTGCGGGCCTCATGATGTTCGTCGCGGGCGCGGCCGCGATCATCACGCAACGGTCCCTGCGCGAGATGGGTTCGGAGCCGCGCGCGGCGGCGACCGGCTAAGGCCGACCCATGGCGTCACTTGCGCCAAGATGGAATGCATCAGAGGCCTAACGATCCCTCGGCGAAGGCAGGAACGGCGCTACACTTCAACCCTCGCCCCCGGATAGGAGCCCGCCATGGAGCGACCACAGGGCATCGTCGATTTCACCCCCTCGGCTGAGTTCTTCCCGTTCGAGTCGCGCTGGTTCGAGAGTTCCGTGGGCCCGGTGCACTACATCGACGAGGGCTCAGGCCGCGCCATCCTGCTCATGCACGGCAACCCTGACTGGAGCTTCCTCTATCGAAAGATGGTTCTCGCGCTCCGCGATGAGTACCGCTGCGTTGCGGTCGATTACCCAGGGTTCGGGCTTTCGGTGCATCCCGACGGCTACGGCTACACCGCTGCCGAACACGCGACGGTTGTCGGTGAGCTCGTCCGCGATCTCGATCTCCAAGACTGCATCGTGATGGGTCAAGACTGGGGCGGGCCGATCGGAATGGCGGTGGCCTCAGACGCACCTGAGCGAGTCCATGGTCTGGTGATGGGCAACACCTGGTATTGGCCCGAGAGCCATTGGATGACGGCGACCTTCAGCCGCGTGATGGGATCGCTCCCGATCCAGTGGCTGATCAAGCGGCGGAACTTCTTCGTGAGTCCCCTGATGAAGCAGATGGTGCGGGCGAAGCTCAGCGAAGAGGAGTTGAGCCATTACCAGAACGTGGTCCCGACGCCAGATTCACGCGTAGGCATCGCCGAATTCCCGAAGCAGATTCTCGCCGCGCGTCCCTGGCTCGCGACGATCGAGAAGCGCGTTCGCGAGACGCTGACTGAGAAGCCGCTGCTCCTCGTATGGGGCATGCGCGATCCTGCCTTCGGGCGGGGGCCCTTCCTAAAGAAGTGGCAGGCCAACTTCCCCGAGGCCACCCTCGTGCGCCTGAAAGACGCGGGACACTACATTCAGGAAGATGCTCCCGACGAAATCGTCAGGGCGATCCGCGAAAAGTTCAATACCACGTAGCTGCGTCCCCGCTACCAATTCCTCCGCGATCCCCCGGGGCAAGGCTCTTGACGGCCCCGATCGTGGGTCTGATCCTCGCCGGACCTCGCCAGGAGGCAGCACCCATGCCCGATCCCCCCAGCGAGGCCGAGGTCCTCGGCTACTTCGATACGCTCTCGAACTGGGGCCGCTGGGGTGAGGACGACGAGCTCGGCACGCTCAACTACATCACTCCCGAGAAGCGGGTGGCCGCGGCCGCGTTAGTCCGCGAGGGCATCACCGCCTCCTGTGCCTGGGAAGTCGACCCAACCCCGGGTCCGCGCCAGATGTTCGGGACGCCGCAGCGCTATATGCAATACACGGGCCACGACCCGATCCGGTTCGGCCGCGTCGGCAGCGCCCTCGAGTTCCTGGGAGGCGTCTACCACGGCGCCACGATCACGCACCTCGACGCGCTCTGCCACATCTTCTGGGACGGGAAGATGTACAACGGCAAGCCGGCGGAACTCGTGACCGCGTCCGCGGGGGCGACCCACCACGCCGTGACCGCAATCGCCAATCTGATGGTGACCCGCGGCGTGCTCCTCGACATTCCGGCCTCGCAGGGCCGTGCCTGGCTCGACCCTGGCGAGGCCACGTTCCCGGAGGATTTGGAGGCGGCCCAGGCGCGACAGGGGGTCACGGTCGAGCCGGGCGACGTGCTCTTCGTGAGGACGGGGAACTCCCGGCGCGAACGCGAGGAGGAAGCGATCGTCGGGCAATCGGGGATGCACGGCGTCACCCTCCCCTGGCTGCATGAGCACGGCGTGGCCGTGCTCGCAAGCGACGGCGCGCACGAGGCCGGCGGCTACGCGGGCATCTCGATGCCCATCCACGCCGTCGGGATCGTGGCGATGGGCATGCCCCTCATCGATAACTGTGACCTCGAGGAGCTCGCTGAGACCTGCGAACGACTCCGCCGCTGGGAGTTCCTCGTGACCGTGAACCCGATCGCGCTTTTCTGAGGCGAGGGCGGCAGCGATGCGCTTGCCGGGTAAGGTCGCCATCGTCACCTGCCAGACGCTGATCGTGGACGCCGGCCTCTACGCGAGCGGCTGATCCGGGCGTTCAGCCGAAAGTGATCATTGCCGAATCTCTGATGGCGCCTCGTAGATGATCACGTAGTCCAGGCTGACCGACCCAAATGCTGAACTCAGAAGCGACCTGATCTCATCGATGGTCGCTCCGCCCGCCCGGAGCTGGTCGAGTGTGGAGTTCACTTGAGGATCATCTTTGGAGGCCTTGAACTTCCC
>CAUYXJ010000038.1:0-27694 GCA_963577065.1 Dehalococcoidia bacterium
GCCGTGGGGGCTGGCTCGGCCAGTAGGAGAAAGGCAGCATGATCGCCGCGGTGCCCCGCATCGGCGTCGCTTCCGCGAAGAACACGCGCAGTTGTGTCGGCGGTGTCTCGGGCTGGAACACAGCCCGTGCGGTCGAGGAGGCGCCGTCGAGGTGGAAGAGCGTGGTACGCGTGTATCGCCGATTCAAGGGGAGGAAGACCCGCCGACCGTCCGGCTCGAAGCTCGCCTTCAGACCCGGGATGGGGTGCCGTCCACGTCGAACTCCGCTCTCGCCTGGAGCTCGTCGTTCGTGAGCACGTAACGGCCGGTCCCCGCCGGTCGACCCTCGGCTCCGGGGGTCAGCGACTCGAACAGAACGGCGGCGTCGGAGAGGCCGGCGAGGCGGAGTTGATCGCTAGGCCAACGAAAGGAGCGCCCCGAGCGCCGGTCCTGGAGAGCGCCGCCGGCTGCGACGAAGCGCCCACCCGCGCTCGCCCGGTAAGCCGGCGCCTCGCCGCCCTCTGTTGCTCCCTCGCGGAGCCTCCAACCTTCGACACCGCCCGCGCCCTTGCCCCGGGTGCGCAAGAAGAAGATGCCGCGGTCTGCATCGAGCGGCTGGCCCGGTTCGTAGGCGAGCTGCTCGAAGAGGCCGTCGGCCGGGCGTAGCACCGCGAGCGGCGAAGGCGTCGGCGTCGGCGCCGGGGGCAAGGGCCGTTCGGCACGCACGATCGTCGCTGTATCACGTGTCGGCCGGGTGCTGAGGAAGGCACCGCCGGCGAGCCCGGCCAGACCCGTGGCGGCCAGCGTGAGGAACGTTCGGCGCGGCATCCGCTGGGCAGTCGTGGCCTCGGGTTGCGCGGCTGCACACGGCGGCGGCGTCGGCAGCGTGGCCGTGTCCTCGCGGGGAGGCGGTTGTAGGGCCTCCGCGGCGGTGGTGGGGTGTGCCGGGCCGGGCCTCCGCAAGGAGTGGGGAGCGGGCGCCCCAGTCAGCCGATCGACCCTCGCCTGCGCATCGGCGAGGGTGGTTCCGAGGCGTACGGCGATCTCGGCGAGCGGCACTTTCTGCTCGAGCAGGCCGCGGAGACGCTTCGTGGTCGCGGCGGCCGCGCTCTGTACCGCTGCTTCCGCATCGCGGGGGCCGTCGTCAGCAACCATCGGTCGTTCGATTCTAGAGCCTCCCGCGGGCTAGGGGCTCCATCCACAGCTCGCCGGGGGCCGGCGCCACCTTCGCCTAGGAGGTCAGAAGGTGGCGCTGCCGATGGCGCCCTCGACGACGAGACTCTGGCCGACCACGGAGCCTGCCTGCTGGCTGCAGAGCAGCGTGCGGAACGCGCCGAAGGCGTCGGCATCGCTGAAGTCCCCGACGGGAGCCTCTGCTCCTGCTCTCCTCGCGGCTCGCTTCCCGCCCCGCAGCCGAGACCATCCCGTCTCGCCTCCGAGCTTTGCCGGCGGGCGCCCTACGCCGGCGGGCGCCCTACGCCGGCGGGCGCCCTACGCCGGCGGGCGCCCTACATGGACAGCTTGGAGAAATCTCCAGTGAGGTCGGCGGGGCCGCGGTACAGGGCTTCCAGCCGCCGCGTCTGGATGTACCACTGACCATCGATGCGCCGGTAGGTATCGAAGTAACAGAGCGAGTTCATGGTGCGGCCGGCCTCGCGGTTGAGGAACTCACCCATGTACCAGCGGCCCGCGGCCGTGTCGCCGCTGACGTCGTCGATCACGCCCGAGTAGACGTGCATGTAGACGTTGGGGATGCTCGCCATGATCCGCGTCCAATCGGCGACGATTTCTTCGCGGCCGCTACGGGTGGTGCTCGTGATCCACTCGCCGTCGGGAGCCCAGGTACTGCCCCAGGCCTCGGGATCGAAGCGGTTGACCGCGTCGACATAGCGCTCGGCGACCTGCCGCAGGGCGGTGTAGTCCTCGGGTATCGGGATACCCATCGTGCTGCCTCCTCCAGGAGTGTGTCCGAAACCTCGGCGCCGGTGATGCGCCGAGTTCGTGCGCGCCGGGCGTTCCCGTGCGCGAGCTCCGCTACGGGCAGCGCCGAGCTAATCTCAGGCCGCCTCAGGAGCCCGCGATTCTAAACGGAGTTGCCTGCGTCCGTGCCTGGAGGCCTAGGCCGGCGGCGCTGCTGCCGGTTCGACGGCGATGCGCGGGCCCGGCGTGTGCGAGCGCCCGCCGCGCAAGCCGAAGAGCAACGCCGCAATCAACAGCATGCCGCCCATCACCAGGAAGCCCCAGTCGAAGCCGGCCTCATCGGCGAGGAAGCCGACGAGTGGGGGTGCGACCACGAAACCGACATCGCCGACGGTGCGGAACAGCCCCATCGCCACGCCGCGCCGGTCCGGGGGCGCGATCGCGGCCGCGTAAGCCGCCGGAGCGGGGCCGAGGATCCCGCTCCCCAGGCCCAGCACCACGGTCGCGGCGACGAACGCCAACGCCCCCGAGGACGCGCCGATCAGCCAGAAAGCGAGCGCGTTCACCACCGCGCTGGGGACGATCGCTGCCCGCGCGCCGTAGCGGTCGAAGAGCGCACCGGCAGGGATGACGAGCAGCAGGTTCAATAGCGCCATCAGCGCGAAGACCCCACCGATGCCCGCCTCCCCGAGGCCGATCTCGTCCCGCGCGAACAACGGCAGTATCGTCTGCCGGCCGGCACGCGCGAAAAACACCGAGACGGTCACGAGACTGATCAGGGCAAAGTTCACGCTCAGGAGCAGCGTCAGGGCGGCGCTCCAGCCGGACCCGCGGGCCTCTGCGGGCGCGCCGGCCGGGCGCGCGGGCGCGATATCGCCTGGCATCGTCTCGGGCACGCGGAAGTAGTTCCAGACCGCGGCCGCCAGCGCGGCGATACCCACGAGGACGAAGGGAGCACGCAGGCCGGCCAGAGCCGCGAGGACGCCGCCGATCGCCGGCCCCAGGGTCACGCCGAGCAGCAAGGCCCCTTGATTGACGGCGAGCAGGCGGCCGCGGTTCGCGTCCGTGGCGATGTCGGTCACGACGATGGCCGCGCCGGTCATGTACAGGGCCGAGCCGACCCCGGCGACGAAGCGCCAGACGAGCAGCGTCTCGAGGCTCGTCGCCGTTGCCGAGAGCAGCGCGCCCGCGCCCGCCAGGAGCGGCCCGCCGATGAGCAAGAACCGCCGCCCCCAGCGGTCCGCGGCGATCCCAGCGGGGAGATTCACGAGCATGCGCGCCCCGGCGAAGACGCTCAGCGTGAGGCCGACGGCTGCGGTCGAGACGCCGAAGGTCTTCGCGAAGAGGGGCAGCGTCGGCGCAGTGATCCCTTGGCCGAGCATCACGAGCAGCGTGCTCGTGCAGACCACGAGCAGGATCTCGTTCTCGAAGAGCAGCGACCCACGGGCGCGGAGCCAACGCATCCGGCCAGAGGCTACAGCCTCCGGTCATCAGGTCTGCTTCGCTCTACCCACCGGGCGCGTCGACGCCGCCGCGGGCGTGGCGTTGGGCTCGCGGGGGCGACGATGGCAGTGCCCCACCGTTGGCGGCTGCGGCGGCTAACATCGAGCGGCATCACGGCCTTAGACAGAATGCCGGCCGCTTTCACGAGCGGAAACAAAGGGGAGAGTGCCAACGTGCGACTTGTCGTCTTTGGCGCAACTGGGAAGACCGGGCAGCACGTCTGCCGCAAGGCGCTCGACGAAGGCCACGCGGTCACGGCCTTCGGCCGCTCCGTCGCGGAGCCCGGGGGCGAAACCCGCGAGCTGCACGCGTTCCGAGGAGATGTCTTCGACGCTGGCGCGGTCGCCGAGGCGATAGTTGGGCAGGACGCAGCCATCGTTTGTCTCGGGAGCACCAGCCTGCGGGACAAGAAAACGCTCTCCGCTGGCACGAAGAACATCGTCGACGCGATGGTCGCGCGCGATGTATCGCGCCTCGTGGTCACATCCGCAGCGGGGGTGGGCGAGAGCTGGGGGCAGGTCTCTTGGTCCGTGCGTCTCCTCTTCTGGACGATGCCGCGGAACGTCCTCGCCGGCCACCGTGCACAGGAGGCGATAGTGAAAGGAAGCAATCTGGACTGGACGGTCGTTCGCGCCGCGGTCCTGACCGACCGCGCGGGCACGGGCAACTACACGAAAAGCAACACCGCTGCGATGAGTCGAATCAGCCGCGCCGACCTCGCGGACTGCCTCGTGAGCCAGCTGGCCGATCCCACCCACAGCCGGCAAGCGATCTCCGTCACTTCCTGAATCAACCGCCGGCCGACGGCCGGTTGGGCCTGTGGGCGCTTATTTAGCGCGCGTGCGCGCACCGCCAGGGTTCGACGTAGGATGCCCTCACTTCGGAAAACGCGCGGACTACCACCGCGGAGGTGACACCAATGCAGGAAACCGACGGCTACGAGGGCATGCTCGCCGAGACGATCACGGTCACCGGCGATGGCGGTGACCAGATCCACGCGTACCTTGCGCGGCCGCTGGGCGAGGGGCCGTTCCCGGCGATGGTGCTGCTCCACCACATCCCCGGTTGGGACGAGTGGTATCGGGAGGCGGCGCGGCGCTACGCCCACCACGGCTACGTCACGATCTCACCGGACCTCTACTGCCGCGACGGCCACGGCTCGGCCGAGGACATGGCGGCGAAGGTGCGGGCCGAGGGGGGCGTGTCCGACGATCGCGTTATCGGCGATGCCGATGGCTGCATCGCCTACCTGCGCTCGCTCCCGAATGTGAGCGGCAAGGTGGGCGTCATGGGCACCTGTTCCGGCGGGCGCCACTCCTACCTCGTCGCCTGTCGCTCGGCGCTCGGCGTCGACGCCGTAGTCGACTGCTGGGGGGGAGGCGTGGTGATGGGGCCCGACGACCTCTCGCCGCAGCGCCCGGTTGCCCCGATCGATTACACCGCGGACCTCAACGTGCCCCTCCTCGGGCTGTTCGGCGAGAACGACCGCAGCCCGACGCCCGAGCAGGTTGCGATCCACGAAGCCGAGCTCAAGCGCCTGAACAAGCCGTACGAGTTCCACATGTACCCGGACGCCGGCCACGGCTTCTTCTACTACCACTACCCCGCGGCCTACGCGGCCGAGGCGGCGGTCGACGGCTGGGAGAAGATCTGGGACTTCCTCGGCCAGCACCTGGCCGGCTGAGGGACGAGGAGAGCAGCCATGTGCACGATGATCGCCGAGAAGCTCCAGGTAAGCGGCAGCGGCAAGGCCCGCGGTCGCTGGTTCCCTCTGGGCCAGACCTACGTCTCCTACGACCACCCCTTCCACGCGCCCCTCGAGCACGCCCTCAATCTCGATTTCGTAAACGAGAGCCTGGGGCCAGGGTCGCGCGTCGCCGTCGAGCTCACGCCCGAGGCGGCACGAGCGCTCGCAACGACGATCCTGCGGGTCCTGGACGAAGGCGCGAAGGCGGAGGGGCGCTGAGCGAGCCCCTCACCTCGCGTTCTGGGTACGCCCTTTCGCTCTGGGCGGGGCGAAGCTAGCGGGCGATGTCGAGCCTGAATCCGGACGACGTCGACGACGGCGGCAGCGAAACGCGGCTGCGGCCGTGGGCCGCATTCGGTTTCCGCGACTACCGGTTGCTCTGGGGGACGGCCCTGGCGGTCGTCGTCTCGCGCTGGATGCGCATCCTCGTCACGGCGCAGTGGCTCTTCGACGAGACGGGGTCGGCCGCCCAGCTCGGGCTGATCGGCGCGGTCCAGCTCGTCGTTCAGGTGCCGACGCTCCTCTGGGGTGGGGCGCTGGCGGACCACATGAACCGCAAGCATCTCGTCGCCGTCGCGAACGCGATCACCTTCGTCGTGCTCCTGGGGTTGGGACTGCTCAGTGCGCTCGATCTGCTCACCATCTGGCAGGTCTACGTGGCGATCGCGATCACGGCCGCGTCCCAGGTGGTGGCCCAGCCCGCGGCCGCGGCGCTGACGCCCGCCGTCGTGCCTCGCCGCCACATCATGCTCGCCATCACGACCGACACCGCGACGCTGAACGCGGGCTCGATCGTGGCGCCGCTGCTGTTCGCTGGCGTCGTTCAGGGCTTCGGGCTCACGGCCGCTTTCTTCGTTGCCGCCGTGACGAGCGTGCCCGCGTTCCTGCTGCCCCTGCTCGTGCACGCGCGGGGCCGGGTCGAGGACGCCTCTGAGGGTTCGACCGTGCGCCGGGTCTGGGAGGGGTTCCGCTTCGTCATCCGCCATCCGATCCTGCCGGGGCTGTTCCTGCTCGACATCGGCATCACGATCGTCTCGTTCTACCGCGAGATCCTGCCGGTGCTGGCGAAGGGGCTGTTCAAGGGCGGCGCGGGCGCGGTAGGCGTCCTCGGATCGGCGAACAGCGCGGGGGCGGTAGCCGGCTCCTTTGGGGCGCTCTTCTTCGCGGGCTACCGCTCGAAGGGGATGCTCGTCCTCTACGCGTCGCTGGCTTACGCGGTGGCGCTGTTCTTCTTCTCGAGCGTGGCCGCGCTCTGGGCGGGCGCCGTCACGATCGCGCTCCTCGGCGCGGCCGATGCCGTCACCGTGGCGGTGCGTCAGACGACCGTGCAGCTCACGACGCCGGACCACATGCGCGGCCGCGCCTATGCCTTCCTCGTCCTCACCGCCACGACCGCGAACAACATCGGCACGCTCTGGGTGGGCCTCTGGTCGGCATTCATCGGAGCCGCCGCTACGATGACGCTCGGCGCGGTGCTCGCCTTCGCCGCGACGATCCTCATCTGGCGCGCTTGGCGGCCGATCCGCGAGTACCGCTACCCGTGAGCGAGTTGAGTGTTCAGTGTTCAGTGTTCAGTGTTCAGAGGGGACGATGGGAGACGACCTCGAGGCGCAAATCTCCATTGAACTCTGAACCCTGAACGAGCCGAGCGGCAGCTCGGCGATGAACTCCCGTCATCAGCGATAGGGGATGATCTGCGCGTAGTCGACGGCGCTTTCGATCACCCCGGCCGAGTTCAGAGTTCAGAGTTCAGAGTTCAGCGGGGACGAACGCAACTGACCTCGAGGCGCAAATCTCCATCGAACTCTGAACCCTGAACGAGCCGAGCGACAGCTCGGCGATGAACTCCCCTCATCAGCGGTAGGGGATGATCTGCGCATAGTCGACGGCGCTTTCGATCACCCCGGCCGAGTTCAGAGTTCAGCGGGGACGAACGCAACTGACCTCGAGGCGCAAATTTCCATCGAACTCTGAACCCTGAACGAGCCGAGCGACAGCTCGGCGATGAACTCCCTCATCAGCGGTAGGGGATGATCTGGGCGTAGTCGACCGCGCTCCCGAGCACGCGGCTGTAGGCGACGTCAACGACGAGCACGTCCTTCATGATCGGGCCGAGCATCGGCCCCACCACCTCGGTATGGAAGGGGTGCGCGGCGTACGCCTCCATCGCCTCGATCGAATCCACGTAGGCGACGAAGGCGAGGTCGAACCTGTCCGTGGCGGAGGGGTAGAACGGTCCCGGTTTGCCCAGGATCCAGCGTCGGATGAACGGCTTGTGCCGGGGGAAGCGGTCGAGGGCGAGCGTGAACGCCTCGATGTCTTCCTCGCTCGCGTCATCGTTGAAGGCCAGCATCGTGATGTGGGCGATGGCGACATCGTCGTCGCCAGCGCGCGGGGGGCTGTTCAGGACGGCGCTGTGCTGGACCGCCGTGAACTCGAAGTCGAGCACGAGGTAGTCCTCGACGATCGGGCCCATGAGCGCGGCCGCATCGCCGTGGAAGGGATGCTTGGCGTAGTCGACCATCGCCGCCGGCGAGTCGACCTCGACGGAGAAGGCCAGGCCGTACTGGTCGCTGGCGATGGGGTAGTAGGGGCCCGGCTTCCCCGAGATCCAGTGGCGCAGCCCCGGCTTCTGCGCAGGGAACTCGTCGAGCTTGTCCCAGAACTCCTGGATGGCGTCCTCGGGGGCGCCCTCCTTGAAGCGGAGGAATACGGAGTGAGAAACGCCCATGACGTGGTCCTTGGATGAGAGTCGTATGTGAGTCGCTTTGCACCGCTACGCGGCGCTCCGCTTTTGGTTGTGAGTCGCTTCGCATCGCTTCCGCGCTGCTCCGCTGGTCACTCGACTGCTTCGCTAACGCTCCGCGCTCGCTCCGCCGCCGGGACACCACTGCTGGGGTGCGAGGAGTATAGGGCTACTGGCAAGCGCGGCGGGGGCGAAACGACCGGGTCCGGGGAAGCCGCTGCTAGAATCACGGCCTCGTTCCCGGAACAGGGAGCGAGCGCGTAGCGTAGCAGTCGAGCGACAGCGAAGCGCCGCGGTAGCGGCGAGCAGCGACGGATACACCAACACGCCACGGAGCGAGCGCGTAGCGTAGCGGAGCAGTCGAGCGACCAGCGGAGCGGCGCCGAAGCGCCGTGCAGCGAGGAGACAACCAAGGCATGCAAGTCGGTGCGCAACTCCATAACAACTCAACCAGCTGGGAGGACATCTCGGCGGTCGCCCGCACGGTCGATAGCGGCCGTTGGTCGAGCCTCTGGGTCTACGACCACTTCTTCCCGCCCGTCGACAACCTCCCCAACGAGATACCCACGTTCGAGGCGTACGCGCTGCTCGCCGGTCTCGCCGCGACGACCGAGCGGGTGCGGCTGGGAACGCTGGTCACAGGCAACACGTACCGCAACCCGGCCCTGGTGGCGAAGATGATCGCGACCATGGACGACATGAGTGGGGGGCGCATGAACCTCGCCATCGGCGCCGGCTGGTTCGAGCGCGAGCACGTCGCCTTTGGCTGGCGCTTCCCTTCGCTCAAGGAGCGCTGCGACCGCCTCGAAGAGGCCGTGCATCTGATCCGCCTGCTCTTCGATTCAGAGGGCCCGGTGACGTTCGAAGGGCAGTACTACCAGCTCGACAACACCCCGTTCGAGCCGAAATGTATTCAGCAGCCACACGCGCCGATCATGGTTGGCGGTGGGGGCGAGAAGCGCACGCTGCGCACCCTCGCGCTCTACGGCGACGTGATGAACGTCGACGGACCGCCCGATTTCGTTCAGCGCAAGATCGAGGTGCTGGAGCGCCACTGCGCGGAGATCGGGCGCGACCCTGCCGAGATCAAGAAGTCGATCCAGCTCGGCTGCGTCCTCCAAGACGATCCCGAGAAGATACGCCTCTGGCAGGAGCGCTACGGCGGCCACCTCACGCCTGAGCAGCGCGAACGCGACCTCGCGATCGGCCCGCCCGAGCAGATCATCAAGGTGCTGAAGCGATACGAAGCGATCGGCGTCGAAGAGGTGATCTTCGCGCGCATGCCCAACCGGCCGGAGCTCTACGAGCGCCTGGACGCAGAGGTCCTGAGCGCGTTCGACTAACAGGAAATCGAGGCCGCTCGGGCTCTGTCGCGAACCGCACCCACCGATACGGGCTCGTCTGGCTAAATCGGATGCCTACGAAGTGAGTCCAATGATTGGCAAGGTGGCGGAGCCCCTCAAGGACGCTCTGGTCGGGCTCGGCCGAGCGTTCGGGATCCACGTCGTGACGCGCACTCAGGTCTCAGAGGTCCGTGAGCTCATTCGATCGTTGCACCCGATCGACACCGGCACCGAGCTCATCCGTCTGGGTCCGGACGGCGATGGCGGTTACCTCCTCCCCAATGATCTGGATGGGATCGAGTACGCCTTCTCCCCAGGCGTTTCGACAGAGTCCGGATTCGACGCGGATCTCGCAGAGCAGGGTGTTCGTGTTTATCTCGCCGACTTCTCGGTCGATGGGCCCGGCGAGGCCCACCCCAACTTCACTTTTGACAAGAAACACGTCGGATCTCTCTCGAGCGATACCGTGATGACGTTGGACGATTGGAAAGACAGCAAGATACCAGGGTATGAAGGCGATCTGGTCCTTCAAATGGACATTGAGGGATCGGAATTCGAAGCCCTCCTGAGCGCATCATCGAAATTGCTGTCGCAGTTCAGGATAATCGTCATTGAATTCCACAACCTTGACCAACTGCTCAACAGGCCGTTCTTTCATCTCGCGTCCAAGTCGTTCCAGAAGTTGCTGAAAACTCATAGTGTCGTGCACATCCACCCGAACAACGCCGGCGGCTCGGTGAAGATCAAGGACTTAGAAATACCACGCGTGGCGGAATTTACGTTCTACAGGAATGACAGGTTCTCGGACTACACCTATAGGCGAACCTACCCGGACCCGTTGGACAGGAACAACGCTGCAAAGCCAAGTCTGATCTTGCCGGAATGCTGGCATCGGTGAGTCGCGACGCGTATCCGAAGAGGTTTCGGAGCTCGCGAGGCCGCCCAGACGAGATCGCGACCCGCATTAGCGCTCGTACGCCGAGTTCACGGATGGGTCAATCCGACAGCAGGCCCTGAGCGGCGGGTTGGGGG
Organism: Dehalococcoidia bacterium; assembly: GCA_963577065.1. Classification (GTDB taxonomy): domain Bacteria; phylum Chloroflexota; class Dehalococcoidia; order Tepidiformales; family Tepidiformaceae; genus CAUYXJ01. Next base: position 10,271 of record CAUYXJ010000038.1, read on the forward strand.
TATCCTTCCCGCACGAGGACGCACTCCCGTCCGCCACACCTGAGGGAGGCCCCCGATGACGACCGCCGAAGAGCGCCTCAAGACCGCGATCGACCCGCGCGAGTTCGATACGCCGGAGTTCCGCAGGGACCCGTTTCCCCTGTACAAGCGGCTGCGCGACCACCGCCCCCTCTTCCGGGACGGCTTCCACGGGCGCTGGGCGCTGACGCGCTACGACGACATCGTCGCGGTGTTCCAGGACAACGAGCGCTATAACCGTGCGGCGTACGACCCCGACGGCCCCTTCAAGTTCGGCGAACGCTCCGTCTTCGGGCCGAACATCCTCGAGTACGGGAACAGCCCCCGGCACCGCTGGCTGCGCAACATCGTCGCGGACCAGTTCGTCGGGAACCGTCTGCAGGCGTTCCTGCCCGTCATCGAGATGATCGCCCGCGAGCTCCTCGGGCAGATCTCGGCGAAGGCTGCGGACAATATCGCCAGCGGCTTCTCCGAGACCGGCGAGGTCGAGCTCGTGAGCGAGTTCACGACGCAGTTCCCGGTGCGCGTGATCTCGAACATGCTCGGCCTACCCCGCACGGACGAGGACACCTTTGTCGATTGGTATCAGCGGCTCATCTCGGGCATGGGCTCGGGCCAGTACTACGTCGACGGCATCCACGCCCGCGACGAGATGTGGGACTACCTGGAGCCGATGATCGACGAACGCCTGAAGAACCCCGGCGAGGATCTCGTCTCGCGCATCGTCACGGCGGAGCTTGGTGGCGAGCGGATGAACATGCGCGAGGTCAAGGGCTTCGTCGCGCTGCTCTTGGCGGCGGGAGGGGACACGACCGATAAAGCGATCGCGAACATGTGGTACCACATGCTCTACACCCGCCCCGATCAGTTCGAAGAGGTGCAGCGCGACCCGGACCTCTGGACGAACGTGTTCACCGAGATGATGCGCTACGACCCGGTAGTGCACGTTCAGGGGCGGCGCACGACCTGCGAGATCGAGCTCCACGATGACGTCCTGCCCGAGCGTGCGCCGGTCACGCTCTACCTGGCGGCGGGGAACCGCGACGAGCGCGTGTTCAAAGATCCGGATACCTATGACATCTTCCGCGACGACCTGCATATGGGCCGCGAGCTTCGTTCGGGCCGCTATCCGGACGGGCGCGCCGGCCACCTCGGCTTTGGCATGGGCCAGCACTTCTGTATGGGCTACGCCATGGCTCGCCAGGAGGCCGTGATCGGGAGCACCCGGCTCCTCCAGGCAATGAAGAACCCGCGGCCGAAGTTCCCGGACCACGAGGGCATCAGCGGCCCCGCGATCAATGAGGGCGGGTTCCGCGCGCCGAAGGAGCTGTGGGTCAAGTTCGACATCGCCTGAGCCACGGCAAGCCGGCAGGGCTCGAACCACCGCTAACCTTCCCGCCCAGGCGAGCGTGAACGTATGCTCGCCGCAGCGCCTGGAGGACCCTGAATGAAGACAGAAGTGCATCCCCTCAGCGGGGCGACCTACACCGAACTCGGCGACGGCCTCGTTCGCGTCGAGAAGGCGAAGAAGTACGGCGTCTTCCAGTGGAATGGGCACCACGTCGAGGGCGACCTCAGGCACGCCGATCCCCACCTCCTGCAGTGGGTCGGCGGCCCGGAGCTGCCGTCGGGCGTGGAAGAGAACGACCCGCGACGCACTTCGCGCATGCGCGCGACGGCGGCGGCGGCCGAGGCCCAGTACGCGGGCGGCACCGCCCTCGCCGGTGAGATCGACGACACCTTCACGCGTTACACCGGCGACCCCGGACAGGACACGCCCGCGGGCAAGCGCTCCTCCGGCATCTCCTTCAACGAGCTGCTGGACGGCGACCAGTATCCGGAGCGCATTCCCGACACGCTCAGAATGGAGCGTTCGCTCCCCGGCGGCGTGACGAGGGTCCCGACCGAGCGCTACTACAAGCAGGAGTGGCACGACCTGGAGGTCGAACGCCTCTGGAAGCGGGTCTGGCAGATGGCCTGCCACGTGGACGACATCCCCGAAGTCGGCGACTACGTCGTCTACGACGTTGCCGACCTCTCCTGGATCGTGGTGCGCACCGGCCCCGAAGCGTTCAAGGCCTACAACAACGCTTGTTTGCATCGCGGCCGTCAGCTGCGCGAGTTCGACGGCAAGGCGGCGACGGAGTTCCGCTGTCCCTTCCACGGCTGGTGCTGGGAGATCGACGGCTCCCTGCGCGAGATCCCCTCAGAGTGGGACTTTCCCGAGGTGCGCGAGGACGTGAGCCAGCTGCGCGAGGCGAAGACGGCCACCTGGGGCGGCTTCGTCTTCATCAACCCCGACCCCGAGAGCGAGTCCTTCGAGGACTACCTCGGCGACCTGCCCAAGCACTACGAGAAGTACGAGTACGAGAAGAAGTACAAGCAGATGCACGTGGCCAAGGTCGTGCGCGCCAACTGGAAAGCGAATCAGGAAGCCTTCATGGAGGGCTACCACATCATCGCCACCCACCCGCAGCTGATGATCTACGGCGGCGATGGCGCGAATCACCAGTACGACTCGTTCGGGAACTGGTCGCGGGCGGTCACCATCGCGGCGAAGTCGAGCCCCCACCGCGGCATCCACCCCGACAAGGAAGAGACCTTCGCGACCCGCCACAAGATGGCGGACATGATGCGCGAGAGCATGCGCGAGGTGATCGGCGATCGCGTCGACGTCTACTGCGATTCGGAGCTCATCGACGGCCAGTACAACAACCTCTTCCCCAACTTCCACCCCTGGGGCTCGTTCAGCCGCATCGTCTATCGCTTCCGCCCGTACGGGAACGACCCCGAGATGAGCATCATGGAGGTCATGTATCTGGCGCCCTGGCCCGAGGGCGAGCCCAAGCCGCCCGCCGCCCAGATCCATTGGCTCGGCCCCGATGAGCACTGGACCGAAGCCCCGGAAATGGCGGGCCTCGCGCGGGTGCTCAACCAGGACAGCTACAACCTGCCGAAGGTCCAGAAGGGGCTGAAGGCGAAGGTCGATCCCTACATCAATCTCGCCGCCTACGAAGAGGGCAAGGTGCGCCACTTCCACCACCTCTACAACCAGTGGGTGGTGGAGGGCGAGTAGGGGCGACGCGGCGGCGCATGAGAGCGGGCTCTGGCCCAGAGAGATCCGCTACGAGATCACGTTCGAGGCGCCGCTCTACTGCGCACCTGGAGGGAGATCAGCGAGTGGCAAGGGTGGGGGAGCTAGAGCCTAGCTCGAAGCCGCCGCTCCTCGGGCCTCACGCAGAACGCCCTTCCGATCGGGTAGGATGTAGGTATGGCACATGAAGATTTAGGGGCCGCTCGTTGACAAGGACTCTTGACTGTTGTATGGAATCGCCGCAGAGTGCCAACGTCGGGGTGGGTGAGCCATAGTGGAAACCACGCTATCGGAAGAGCAGCGGAACGAGCTTCTTGAGATCATTGGCGACACGCAGCAAATCGCGCGCGAGCTAGCGGCCTTCAAGGTATCCGCGCAAGTATTCTCTTCGGGCCGCCCAAGGCTAATCGATGAGCACCCCGAAGAGTGGGTGGCGGTGAGCAATAGTGACGTGATTGCTGCCGCTTCCCTCGAAGACTTGTTCTCAAAGCTTGAGCAAGACGGCATCCCTCGTGAGCATGCGGTCATCAGGTACATCGATCGGAACCAGCGAGCGTTTATCCTGTAGCTACGTGCTACTCACCGGCCGGTACGGAAATACAAGCGGGCGACCCTACATCGAGGGTCGCCTTATCGTTGTGGGCCAATCGGTCCACGCGGACCTTTCTTTCTTAGTTGACACGGGGGGCAGACCACGGCTATCTCATGCCGGGAGACGGTCTTCGGATGGGCATCAACTTTGCGAAATTGCCACCCTCCCCATTAGCGACTGTTGGCGTGGGCGGACCTACTCAGGATTTAGTTGCCGATGCCGTAGTGCTGTTCTCCGATGACAGTGACCTGTACGCGTATCGAATCCGTCTGGCAGTTGCTGATCCCGAACACCAGGTTCTGGATCTTCCCTCACTCCTGGGTCGCGACATCTTAGATCGGTGGCTTGTGCGCTACGAGCCGTCGAACGGGGTACTCGACGCGACGGTCGCCTCCGTTGATGCGGTGTTCCCAATCGCCACGTCTGGCGGTCCGATCACACCCGAGCGTCTGCGGGAGTAAGCCGCCGTTTCACGATGAATCGTTGTCCCTGAGCGGCCGCGCGGGCGTCTAGCCGCTGATCCGCTCCAGCAGGCTTGACAGCTCATGCGCCTCAAGCGCCGACTGCTGCCTGCCATCGCTGACGGGCGTAGTAGCGCACCATTTCGGTGCTCTTCCAGCCGTAGGGCGGGAGAGTCAGTTCGGAGAGCTCCGCCGGAGCCCTGAACCCCATCTCGCGTACCGGGTGCTGCTCAACGCGATCACCGCCGCGCGCGTCTAACACCCTATTCCGATGCCCCAGGGGCGCCGACACCCGGTGCCTCTCGCGTCGCTACCCTCGGCCTCGCCGTCGAGCGTGCAACATCGTTCGAGCGCGCGTTGCTCGCTAGGATGAAGCGATGCCGCTGAGGCGCTGTAAGTTCTGTGCCGCTCCGCCCCTGCACGAGGTCGCCGTTTCGAGCTGGACCGAAGATCCGAAGGATCTGCGCCGCGACACGATCATGCTCTGCGGCAAGCACCTGAAACGCGTGCGCAAGGCCGGCGCGGCCGGCCACGAGCACAAGGGCATGCGCTATAAAGAAGGTTTTTGGTAGGGGCAGCTTCGCTGTAGGCGCCCCTTCGTCCAACCGGTAGCATTCCCGTTCGCAGCGACCGCGGCCGACCGCACCGCCGGAGGGGAGCTCATGCGCGAAGCGATGATCGTTTCCACCGCCCGCACGCCTATCGGCAAGGCCTATCGCGGCGCCTTCAACGACACGTCTGCGCCCACGCTCGCTGCGCCCATCATCCGTGAGGTCGTGAAACGCGCGCGCTTGGAGCCGGGCGAGATCGACGATGTCGTCGTTGGTTCCGCCCTGCAGCAGGGCACCCAGGGCTTCAACTTCGCCCGGCAGGCGGCCGCCGCCGCGGGCCTCCCCGTGGGCGTCTCCGGCCAGACGATCGATCGCCAATGCTCCTCCGGCCTGATGAGCATCTCGATCGCGGCGAAGCAGATCACCGGCGATGGCATGGACGCCGTCCTCGCCGGGGGGATCGAGTCGATCAGCCTCGTCCAGAACGAGCACCAGAACGCCTATCGCGCCGAGGACGCAACCGTCCTCGAAGCGACGCCGAAGATGTACATCCCCATGCTCGAGACGGCCGAGGTCGTTTCCAAGCGCTACGACGTTTCTCGCGAGGCGCAGGACGAGTACTCGCTGCAGAGCCAGAAGCGGACGGCCGCGGCCCAGGACGCGGGCCTCTTCGGCGATGAGATAGTGGCGACCACCGCCACGAAGATCGTTCGCGATCGAGAGACGGGCGAGGTGAGCCACGAGCAGATCACGATCGACCAGGACGAGTGCAACCGCTCTTCGACCACGGCGGAGGGACTCGCCGGCCTTCTGCCCGTGACGGGCGAAGGTGGCTACACGACGGCCGGCAACGCGAGCCAGCTCTCGGACGGTTTTGCCGCCTGCGCGCTCATGGAAGGCAAGCTGGTTGAGCAGCGCAATCTGCAGCCGCTCGGCACCTACCGGGGCATGGCCGTCGCCGGCTGCGAGCCGGACGAGATGGGCATCGGGCCGGTCTTCGCCGTTCCCAAGCTGCTCGAGCGCAACGGCCTCACGATGGACGACATCGACCTCTGGGAGCTGAACGAGGCCTTCGCCTGTCAGGTGGTCTACTGCCGCGACCGCCTCGGCATTCCCAACGAGCGGCTCAACGTGAATGGCGGCGCGATCGCGATCGGCCACCCCTACGGCATGAGCGGCACGCGCATGGCCGGCCACGCCCTGCTCGAGGGCAAGCGCCGCGGCGCCCGCTACGTCGTCGTCACAATGTGCGTCAGCGGCGGCATGGGCGCCGCCGGCCTCTTCGAGGTGGCGTAGCGATGCGGCGCCAAGCCGCGACTTCCCCCACGGAGGGTGTATGACTTCACTGCTGGTCGGCGAGCTGCTCGAACATGCGGCCCTCCTCTACGGCGATCGCATCGCCACGGTCGACGGCGCGACCCGCCATACCTACCGCGAGTCGTCGACGCGCGTACGCTCGCTGGCCGCGGGACTGCTGGCGCTCGGCCTGGAGCCCGGTGCTCATATCGGCATCCTCGCAAACAACTCGCACCGCTACTTCGAGACGTACTTCGCCGCGCACTACGCCGGCACGCCCCTCGCGCCCCTCAACATCCGCCTCTCCGCGAAGGAGCTGGAGTTCATCATCAACGATGGTGAGCTGCGGGCCCTCCTGATCGGGCCCGAGTATCTGGAACTGTTCGAGTCCTTCCGGGGCGCCCTCGAAACGCTCGAGCACGTGATCGTGCTCGCGGACGAGGCGCCCTCCGGGATGCACCCGTACGAATCGCTGGTCGCGTCCCACGATCCCCTCCCTGCGGCCGCGCGCGAGTGGCGTGAGGAGGACATGATCAACCTCTGCTACACGGGCGGCACCACGGGCCTGCCGAAGGGCGTGATGCTTTCGCAACGCAACGTCGTGGCGAACGCGCAGCATGTCCAGATGACCTTCGCCTTCGCCGAGTCCGACGTCTGGCTGCACGCCGCGCCGATGTTCCATCTCGCCGACGCCTGGGCCTGTTACGCCGTCACCGCCCTCGGGGGGACGCATACGTTCGTGCCCGCCTTTACGCCGGAGGCGTTCATGCGCACGGTCCAGGACGAGGGCGTGACCGCCACCATCCTGGTGCCCACGATGATCAACTTCGTGGTGAACGACCCCCACGTCCATGACTACGATCTCTCGTCCCTACGGGTCCTGCTCTTCGGTGCGTCGCCCATGCCCACCGAGCGCATTCTCGCGGCGAAGGAGCTTTTCGGCCCGATCCTCTGCCAGGCGTACGGCATGACCGAGACCGCCCCCCTCCTGACCGCCCAGAAGCTGGAGTGGCTCGACTACGAATCGGACGAAGGCCTTGCGCGGCTCGCCTCCTGCGGGCGCGAAGTGGTTGGCGTCAGCGTCCGCGTCGTCGATGCGGACGACGCACCGGTGGCCCCTGGCGGCGTGGGGGAGGTGGTCGCGCGCGGCCCCAACGTGATGCTGGGCTACTGGCGCCGTCCCGAGGAGACGGCGGCCGCCCTCCGGAACGGCTGGATGCATACCGGCGACGTCGCGCGGATCGACGCCGAGGGCTACGTCTATATCGTCGATCGTTCGAAGGACATGATCGTGAGCGGCGGCGAGAACGTCTTCACCACCGAGACCGAGAACGCGCTCTACGAGCACCCCGCGGTGCTCGAGGCCGCGGTCTTCGGGATTCCGGACGAGCGCTGGGGCGAGGCCGTGCACGCGACGGTCGTCCTGCGCGAGGGCGAGAGCGCCACTGACGCTGACTTGATCGAGCACTGCCGCACGCTCATCGCGGCGTACAAGTGCCCAAAGAGCGTAGCCCTCCAAGCCGAGCCGCTGCCGAAGTCGGGGGCGGGGAAGATCCTCAAGACCGATCTACGCACGCCCTACTGGGAGGGCTTCGAGAAGGCCGTGAACTAGGCCCGAACGGAAACGACCCGGACTCAAGACACACGCGAGCGCGCAGGGACAGCGGCCTTCAGGCCGCGCAGCCGCAGCAGTCGAGCGCGGGTGGGGTCACGGGGAGGGGTCCGAGCGCAGCGAGCTGGAAAGCTAGCGAGCGCGCAGGCGCAGCGGCCCTCAGGCCGCGCAGCCGCAGCAGTCGAGCGCGGGGCGGGGCACCAAGGGGAGGGGTCCGAGCGCAGCGAGCTGGAAAGCTAGCGAGCGCGCAGGCGCAGCGGCCCTCAGGCCGCGCAGCCGCAGCAGTCGAGCGCGGGTGGGGTCACGGGGAGGGGTCCGAGCGCAGCGAGCCTAAGACGTCGGGAGTGGGTTCTCGCCGATGAGCTGATCGTCGACGCGTTCGCCGCGTCCCAGATCGCTGGCGATGACGCGGTCGAGCACCTCGGGTGTGAGACCGGCGTACCAGGTGCCCTCGGGGTAGATCACGGCCGTAGGGCCATCCTGGCAGATGCGCAGGCAGCCGACCTTCGTGCGATAGATCGGCGGGCCTTCGCCGCGCGCGTTCAGCGCCGCGACCGCACTCTTGAGCCGGGTCCAGGCAGCGGCGCCTTCCTCGGGCGTGCAGCAATCCGGCCCGGTACAGATGAAGACGTGACGACCGTAGCTTCCGACGCCCCGGCGCTCCGCCTCGGCGCGAGCGCCGTCGAGGTTCTTGGCGGTGCTGTCTGGCTCGTCGGTCACGCGATCCATGCTACCCCGCCCTGCTCTAGGCCGGGGCACGCTCGGGGTCGTCCTGGCCCCGGTACTGGAGCTCGTAGAGCCGCGCGTAGTAGCCGTCGCGCTGGACGAGCTCGGCATGCGTGCCGTCTTCGACGAGCTCACCCTGGTGCAGGACGAGGATGCGGTCGACCGCACGGATGGTGTTCAGGCGGTGCGCGACGATGATCGATGTCCGCCCTGAGATGACGCGCTCGATCCCTCGCCGGATGAGCGACTCCGTCTCCGGATCGATGCTGGCGGTGGCTTCGTCCATGGCGAGCACGATCTCCGGCTGGAAGGCAGTCACCCGCGCGAGCGCAATGAGCTGCTTCTGGCCCGTCGAGAGATTGGCGCCGCGCTCGGCGAGGAGCGTGTCGTAGCCGTCCGCCAGCCGCTCGATGAACGTGTTCGCGCCGACGGCCGTGGCGGCCTCGCGCACTCGCGCGGGCGGGATCGTGTGGTCGCGCAGCCGGATGTTCTCCAGCACCGTATCGGTCGTGACGAACGGATCCTGAAGAATGACGCCGACGTGGCGGCGCAACTCGCGCTGGCGCAGATCGCGAATGGGTACGCCGTCAACACGGATCTCGCCGCGCTGGACATCGTAGAAGCGGCTGAGCAGCGCCATCATCGTCGACTTTCCCGCGCCGGTCGCGCCGACGACCGCGATCTTGTCCCCCGGCGCCAGTGTGAACGAGAGATCGCGCAGGACCCAGTTCCCGGGCTCGTACGCGAACCACACGTTCTCGAAATCGATCTGGCCGCGAATGGTCTCCAACTGCACGGGCTCGTCCGCGTCGCGGATCTCCTCCGGCTCGTCGAGCACGGAGAAGATGCGCTCGGCCGAGGCCATGGCGGCCTGGAGGGTCGTGTACTGCTCGGAGAGCGCGCGAATCGGCCAGTAGAAGCGCTGCATATAGGCGATAAAAGCGATCAGGGTGCCCAGCGTGATCGCCCCGTCGATCGCGCGCACGCCCCCGAACCAGAGAATGACGCCCAGGGTGACCGCGCCGAAGAGCACGACCGTGGGTTCGAAGATCGCGTACCAGAAGAGGATGCGCATGTTCGCCTCGCGCGTGCCCACATTGCGTTCGTCGAAGCGCGCGAGACTGCGGCGCTGGCGGTTGAACATCTGGATGACGGTGACGCCCGTGATGAGTTCGTTGAGGTAGGAGTTGACCCGTGCCAGCCAGAGGCGCTGATCGCGGAAGGCGCCCCGCTGCGCGATGGCGAAGTAGCGCACGAGCACGATCAGCGGGACCAGAAACGCGTACATGATCAGCGCGAGCCGCCAGTCGAGCACGGAGAGGATCACGATGATCCCCGAGACCATCACCAGGTTGACCAGGATCTGGACCACACCCAGCGAGAGGGTCTGCTCGACCACGGCGATGTCGTTGGTCGCGCGGGTCACCAGCCGCCCCACGGGGTTGCGATCGAAGTACCCCACGGACATCCGCTGAAGATGGCGGAAGACATCCATGCGCAGGGTGTAGATCACGCGCTGGCCCACGAACGCCATCAACATGAACTGGGCGTAGCCGAGCACGAACGAGAGGAAGATGCTCCCCAGAAAGATCAGCGTGAGGAGGCCCAGGCCGTCGCTCGATCGGTCCGCGAGCTGATTGTCGATGGCGTGCCTGAGGATGAGCTGCGGGACGAGTTCGAGCAGCGCCGCGCCCAGGATGAGGACCGCGGAGACGGTCAGCAGCAGCCACTCCGGCCGCAGATAAGCGCCGAGACGGCCGACGATCCGGCGGTCGTAGACGCTCCCGAGGTGGGCCTCGTCCTCGTAGTACTCCTCCGTCACGAGGGCGCTCCGTCGTCCTGGAGGTCGTCCAGCAGCGCGCTCTCGATATCGCTCCCCAGCTGCTCCGTGAGCAGCTGCTGGCGATGGATGCGGGCGTAGATGCCGTCCTGCGCGATGAGCTCGGCGTGGGTGCCCATCTGCGCCACCGTGCCCCCATCGAGCGCGATGACGAAGTCGGCGGCCTGGACCGTCGAGGTGCGGTGGGCGATGAGGATGGTCGTGCGGTCGCGCATGAAGGTCTTCAACCTTCGCAGGATCTCTTCTTCGGTATGGGTGTCCACGTGCGAGAGGGCATCGTCGAGCACGAGGATCGGGGGCGCCTTGAGGAGCGCACGCGCGAGCGCCGCGCGCTGCTTCTGCCCGCCGGAGAGCGTCACCCCGCGCTCACCGATCATGGAATCGAGGCCATCGCTGAGCTGCTCGAGATCGTTCACGAGTTGCGAGGTCTCGAGGGCCGTCTGCATCTCTTCGTCGCTGGCGCCCGCGCGGCCGTAGCCGATGTTGTCGCGCAAGGTGTCGGAGAAGAGGAACGATTCCTGGGGCACGAAGCCGATCGCGTCGCGCAGGGCGCTCAGCGAATACTCGCGCACGTTGCGGCCATCGATGAGCACCTCGCCCCGCAATGGATCCTGGAGGCGGATGAGCAGGTTCACGAGGGTGGTCTTTCCCGCGCCCGTAAGTCCTACGAGTGCGACCGTCGCCCCTGCCGGGATGCGCACATCGATATCGTGCAGCACCTCCTCGCCCTGATAGCCAGCCGCCACGCCGCGTAGCTCGATCTCGCCGCGGATCGCCTGGTCCGTGGCGGCCTGCTCATCGGGGTCCGTGATCGCGGGCACCGCGTTGAGGATGTGGTTGATCCGGCGCGTGGCCACGATCCCCTGCTGCGTGCCCGAGACCACCCAACCGATGTACGAGAGCTGCGTCGCCATGAGCGCGAGCACGGTGATGAACTGCACGAGCTCGCCGAGCGTGATGCGCCCGTCGATCACGTCGTTGCCGCCAAACCAGATCACGAGACCCGTGGCCGCCGTCGTCATGAAGAGCATCCCCGTGAAGAGCGCGCCCGTGAACCAGGAGAGGGCGATGGTGCGGCCGCGCATCTCGATCGCGTCTGCGCCGAAGGCCGCGATCTCGCTCGGCTCCTGGGCGTGCGCCTTCACCGACCGGATTCCGGAGATGTTCTCCTGCACCCGGTTCGTGAGGACGCCGAACTGGTCCTGGACACGCTGATAGCGCCGCTCGAAGGCGGTCTCGAAATACACGACGAAGACTGCGACGACCGGCAGGTACGCCAGCGCGATGAGCGCGAGCCGCACATCGATCGCCATGAGGAAGGCCATCCCCACCGCCAGCACCACGATGGTGCGCGCGAGGTCGACGAGGACGGGTCCGGTGAAGTTGCGAATCCATTCGAGGTCGTTCGTGCACCGCGCCATCAGGTCGCCGGTGCGTTGCTGCACGTAGAACTGCTGGTCGATGTTGAGCAGCTGCTGGGCCATGTCGTCCCGCAAGGCGTACTCGACGTGGCGGGCCGAACCGGAGACGAGGAAGCGGGAGTAGTAGCGCAACGCCCCTTCGATGGCCGCCAGCAGGAGGATGATCCCGGCGTAGCCGGCTAGGGCCCTACCCGTGGTGCCGTCAGTGATCCCATCGACGGCAAAGCGCAGGACGAGCGGTGCCAGCTGCTGCGCGACGGTGGCGGCAATGAGCATGAGCAAGCCCGCGACGTATACCCGGAGGTACCGCCGGACATGAAAAACGAGGTGATTGGGCTTCGCGATCCCCTCGGGCGTCATGGCCACTCGCGGTCGCGAGCGTCACGGAGCTTCCGCGCGAGCCGGCTGCTCATGTGGCCGCCCGTCATGGCGGCCGTGTGGTGGATGATGCGCCAGTCGTCGTCGACCTCCGGGGCGACCGCGGGGTCGAGGGCGCGGACAACGAGGGCGTCGCGCTCGGAGTCGATCGGGGCACACCAGCCGACCGAGCCATCGATCGCGGGGGCGGCCTCGATCACCATAATCTGGTCTATTGAGGAGAGATCCTCACCGGCGAGCTCTGGCGGCAACGCGCGGCCGTAGAGCCCCGCATCCGCAATCTCCTCGGCCGCCCACCCGCGCGACAGCTCCTGCGCCTCGTCTCCCGTGGCCGCGAGGCGGTCCTCCCTCGCGGCGATGCGATCGACAGCCGGGATGTCGCGGAGCCTGGCCGTCCGCTCCTTGAGCTCGGCGCGAACCATCGGCTAACCCCCTCCCCTGGCGGCATCTGCACGGGTGCCCGCGTCATTCCCGAACGCACGGGCGGCGGTGGCGGGGCCGTTCTTCGCGCGCTCAGTATCCACCGGCTGCGCTGCGCCCGCCGCGGTTGAGCCAAGGCGATCGCCCGAACCCCGGCCGCCCCCATCGCTACCGTCACGGCCTCGACTGCGCCCGACCTTGAGGTGGGTTCCCTCCTGAACGGCGGCCGCCGGCTGCCAGTCGCGACGAAGGCGATTTGCGCCGCCTCGCGTCGAGGGCTTAGCTCGCGGGGCCGTCGAACGACTTCAGGAGCTCGTACCAGCCCGACCCGTTGATCCGCAGTGGCATCGTCCCAAATCGTTCCCCGGTCTCCTTGTGTTTGCGACGGCCTTCCCAGGCGTCGGGATTGCGCTGCCACTCGTTGAGGACGCGTTCGGCTTCCTCGTAGCTCGGCGCTTCGACCTCGTAGAGGGAGAGGTACTGCGAGACGGTGTTGCCGTTTCCATGGGGGCCGGACAGCTTGAAGACGCTGCCTCTGACGAAGTTGGGACACTTGGCGGTGTCCTCGATGTGCTGGTCGACGAACCACTCGTCGAACTGCTCCTGCTGCTCTTCGCTGGGTGGCTCAGCGAGACCGATGAGAACGAACTGTGCCATTGGGTAAGCGTCTCCTTTTTTCGGACAGGTTGGGATCAGGGCGCGACGAGCCCCAGCATTCGGCTCCCACGCGCCGCTTGGCCGCTTGGCCGCTTGGCCGCTTGGCCGCTTGGCGACGGAGCCTGCGAGTCTGAAACGTTGCGCCCACCCCAGCACTCTGAGCGGCTCGTGAGCTGGGGCTCCTCGAGCGCCGCGATCATTCGCTCCTGGCCGTGTCGACGCTCGCCGCGCGCACCCGGCGCGATCCTACTGCTCAGAGCGGGGGAGCGCCTCCGCTCTCCTATGTCCGTACCCCACAGCAAGCCCGATTGGAGATCGGCCTTCGCTCCGTCACGGCCTCGCTGTTCCGCGGCGGACGACCGTGTGCTGATTCCGAGGCAGCGTGGGCCTTGGCGAGAGGACGCAGGGTGGGCCGAGCGATGCGAGGCTGCGCTTCCTCGAAGACTTCAGAAACGTGCCCGAGGTAGGCGCCGAACGCAGCTCTACGCCTCCAAAGCGGGGGCGGAGGGGTGAATGCAATACAGCCTGCGGGGCTCGCGCAAGTTCCAAGCGGGCGTTCGAATCGCGACCCCTCGGTTTGTCGCGCAACTTGAGGTGGTTTTAGGCCGTTGCGCTGGGTTGGGACCGCCGAGGGGCGGAACCGCTGCGAGAGCGCTCCCGCCCCCAGCTGCCCAAGCGTGGAACGGGAAGCCTTGACAGTCAGAAGGTAAGGGGGCTTGGATCCGCGCACCTCAGCCGGGGGGCGATGTGAACGCTCGGTTACTCGCGAAGTTGGCTCCGTGGAGCGGGGTCGTCTTCGTGGTCCTCATGGTCGGGTGGTTCATCACCACGCCGGGCGACTTCCTCGACGACCCGGACTCCCTCGCCAGCGATTATGCCGACGACCTGGGCATGTTCCTGGGTGGGGCGCAGATGGCGGCGATCGCCGCCGCTGCCCTGCTGTGGTTCTCAGGCACTATCGCTTCGGCGCTCATCGCGAACGGAGCTGGCGAGCGACTCGCGGGGCTGGCGCGAAGCGGGGGCACGGCCGCGGCAGCGCTCCTCATGAGCGGGGTGGCGATCATCGCAGTCGGCGCCCTGATCGCGGACGATCAGGGCGAGATCGCGGCCGAAAGCGCGAGCCTTCTGTTCAGCGTGGGCTTCGCCCTCGTGTTCGGGGCGATGCCGCTCGCGGTTGCGGTGCTGGTCGCAGCAACCGCCATCGGCTCACTGCGCGGGAACCGCTTCCTCCCCTACTGGCTGGACTGGGCGAGCCTGGTTCTGGCGGTTGCATTGCTGATTATTTTCATCAACTGGATCGCCGTCATGCTGGTGTTCCCCGTGTGGGTGCTGCTGGTCGCGGGACTGATGATCGCGGGCCGGCTGACGTTCGAGGCGCCCGCGACAAGCGGCGATGGGTAAGGCGCGCATACCGCCACGGAGACAGCGGTGTGGGGTCAGGCCACGGGTTTCGAGCCGGGGCCGCCCCTCCGAGGAGTACAGCCTCTATTGACGTCGCCCCGGCTGGGGAGCGTCCTTTCGTCGTGATCGCGCTGCTCTTCGCTGAGCGGTTCGCTGCGCGATCGTAGTCGCCCCGCGCGGCGGTTTGAACACGCTCGAAAACGGTGCCTCGTGGTGGGCCTACTGGATTCGAACCAGTGACCTCTGTGATGTCAACGCAGCGCTCTAACCATCTGAGCTAACCGCCCGTGGGCGCTTCAGCGGCGCAACAGCATCGAGAGCTCGACGCGAAACGTTGCGCGAGCCGCTCAGCCTGAGGACCAAAGCCCGCCTCGCCGGTGGCTCATGGCGCCGGTCTTTCGCTTCGTTGCCACGTTGATACGTGAGCGTCCTGGTCGCGAATCTTGGGGGCGATCCCGCGCGTCCGCATCCCCTTGTCGAGGCCCGACTTCCACGTGACTCGCGCAGCCCCCTCAGGAGACTCTCGTGACAACGCCGCATCGATGACCGAATCGCGCCCGCCCTCGACAGGAGCCTCCTTCAGACGCGTTTTCTTTTCGATCCCGGAATGAATCGATTTTTTTCTGGCGGGAATTTTTCTGGCGGGAAACTATTAATTCCGGAAGCCGGACAGGAACCTCGGACGAGGCCGTCCCGGGTTTTGGGTTCGGTTCTTGCGGCCTGTGCGCCCATATCGGTGGCAGCTTCGTATCCAAGCTGCGGCCTCGAGACCTGATCCCTGTAGGGCTTGAGACGCCGCTGGATTCACAGGGAGGCGTTGGCGCAGCCGTTTAGACTCCCGCGTGTGTCAGAGAAATTGCGGGGTGTCCCGCGGGTTGAGCGCTGGGCGCCACCCGATTTCTCTAACCTGGGCTCCCTTGCGGCGGCGCTGGAGAAGGCCCACCCAGATACCGCGCCCGTTGCTCCGCTCCGCATGCTTGGGGAAGGTTTCTTTAGTGTGGCCGTCGCGACTGCGTCGGGCGCGGTTTTCCGTCTGGGGACGAGCCCGGACGTGCTCGCCCGCTACGAGAAGGAGTGGCGCCTACTTCCTTGGCTCGGGCAGCAGGAGCTCCCCACGCCCATCCCCGAGCCTCGATGGCTCGTCGAGGCGAGTGATGTGTTCCCGTTCGGCGGCATCGGTTACCTGATGCTGCCGGGGCGAAGCTTCGTGCCTGACCTTCTCGAGCGCGGCGAGCGGTCGACGCTAGCCCGTGAGATCGCTGCCTTCAACCTGGCGATGCACCAACTCCCAGTCGAGGAAGCACGCGCCATCGGTTTGTCGGCGGGCCGGGAGGTCGACCGTGCGTGGGATGAGGCGTATCGCGATGCGTCGCTCGTCGCGCTCCGGCCGGTGCTCGATTCACAAGACTACGCACGCCTAATCGGCTGGTGGGACCGTTCCCTCGCCGATCCTCGGATGTCCCAGTTCGAGGCCGTGGTGGTCCATGGCGACATCGGCGCGGGGAACCTGCTCGTCGACGAGCGGTCGCACCTGATTGGCGTGCTCGACTTCGAGCACGCGACGGTGGGCGACGTCATGCACGACTTCCGGCAGCTTCGCTTTCTGGGCGAGGGCTTCCTTGACGAGGTCCTCTCCGCTTACTCGGAGCTCGGGGGGAGGCTCGACCTCGGCATCGCCTACCGGATGGAACGCGCTCGGCAGCTAAGCGCGTTCGGCTCGATACTCCGCGCCTGGGGGCGCGGCGAACGTACGGCCATCATCGAAGCCCCGGCGCGTCTGCGAGAAGTCGGGGTCCTCTAACCCACGGAAGTGATGGTGGGCGAGCACCTCACTCGGTACAACCAGTCCGAGGGTGCAGATCCGCCTGTATTCATCCTGACAGGACGACTCGCTGCGTTGTACGGGATAGCGCGTGTCAGACGCGGTGCGCGTGTGACGCGGTCCAGGGCGCCGCCACGGCCTGAGCAGAGCATTGGCTTCCGATCCGTGCGCGTAGAACGCCGACCGCTTACGCTCAGATTTGTTCAATCAATGAACCCGTGATGGTGGTCCCTCGCCACGGTGAGGCGGTCGCCCACGCTGGATCGAATGGCTGGGAGTGCCCCTCCCCGGGCTCCCGCCCGCACCCCTGTCTTAGCGATGAGTACCGCTGCACGGCATGTCTAAGCGCGCGCTGTGCGCCTAGCACCCCACGTGGGCGCTCGGGGTGCTCGGAACCGTCTCCAGCAGCAATAGAGGATCGAGATCGCAATTGACCATTCCGCGCGATTCCACGAGCGAGCCGATTAGCGCGTGCTGAATCCCGCACTCGCCCAGCGCCCCGACATCCGAAGCCTTCTCCACGCGGTGCGCGTCGGATGGCTCGGGAACGTGCGAGGCGACGTGCTCTCGGGAGTGGTCGTCGCCCTCGCCCTGATCCCCGAGGCGATCGCGTTCTCGATCATCGCTGGTGTCGACCCGAAGGTTGGCCTCTACGCGTCGTTCTCGATCGCAGTTGTGGTCTCCTTCATCGGTGGCCGGCCAGCCATGATCTCCGGTGCAACGGCCGCGATGGCCGTGGTTATGGTCAGTCTGGTCAGGGACCATGGGCTCGAGTACCTCTTCGCGACGACGATCCTGGCGGGAGTGTTCCAACTCATCGCCGGGTTCGTCCGACTGGGCTCGCTGCTCCGGTTCGTCTCACGCTCGGTGGTCATTGGATTCGTGAACGCGCTCGCAATCTTGATCTTCCTCGCGCAGGTCCCGGAACTAACGGGCGTGCCCTGGGGCACCTACCCAATGGCAGCGGCGGGGCTCGGGATCATCTACCTACTGCCCCGGTTCACGACCATCGTGCCGTCGCCACTCGTCTGCATCGTGGTGCTCACCGCCGTAGCGATGGCCTCTGGCCTGGACCTTCGCAGCGTCGGCGACCTGGGCGAACTCCCATCATCGTTGCCGGTATTCCTGATCCCGA
>CAUYXJ010000039.1:0-27375 GCA_963577065.1 Dehalococcoidia bacterium
CGCTGGCTACTCCAGTGCCTCGTCCGCCCACCGGGCCGTAAAGGCCGAGTTAGACGCGCTCCCGCGCGAGAACGCCGAGGCCGTGCGGACAATGGAGCTGGCTCGGCTCGACGCCATGCTTTCCGCGTTGGACGACAAGATTGAGGCGGGCGACACCAAGGCCATCGGCACCGCCCTTCGCATCATGGACCGGAGGGCGAAGTACCTGGGGCTCGACGGCCCGATCAAGATCGACATGCGCCAACGGATCATCGACGAAGCTCACCGACTGGGCTTGGACGAAGCCGAGATGCTCGCCGCCGCCGAAGAAATTCTGCGCGAGGGTACCTGGGACTAGGCCGACCTCAGGGGGCCAGACGCGCAAGAGGGCGCGCTACGCGCCTTCCACGCGGCCGACCGGGGGGGTCGTCAGACGGATGGCGTAGGCCGGGCGAAGTGACTCTGGACTGGCAGCGCGCCGATCCACCCCGACGGCTTCTCGAATCGCTTCGACCGTTTAGTGGCGGGCTCTGGGCTCCCTCGCATCACGGTGCACGACCTACGCCACACGCATGCCACGCTTGCGCTCCAGGCGGGCGTGAACCCGAAGGTGGTGAGCGAGCGACTCGGCCACTCCACCGTCGCCTTGACGCTGGACACTTATTCACACGTTGGCGCCGCCCTTGAGGAAGACGCCGCCGAACGCGTCGCATCGCTCGTATTCAGTCGAGGCGGGACAGGGCGTTAGCAAATCCGTTAGCAAACGCGAGCGCGGCGCTCGTCGCCAACCGCTCTGGGCCTATGAAAGCTGGTGGAGCTGGGGGGATTCGAACCCCCTACCTTCTGACTGCCAGTCAGACGCTCTCCCAATTGAGCTACAGCCCCAGCGCTCGCGATCGTAGCAGCAGCCGCCCCAGTGGGCAGCAAATCGTTGCGGGCCGCCGTCCGCGCTCGGGGCCGATGCGGCCACGCACACGCGGCTCTCCGAGCCCGCTTGGCAGATCGCGCCGTATCAGCCAAGGCCGTGCGTAATCTGGCACCCGTGCCGGCGGGTCGCGAGCAGCCGATACGGAGCGCGTCCCGCTCCCGCGGTTGAGTGGATGGTGACTGACGGTCCGGACGGCCCGATGCGTGAACAAATGGGTGCCAACGCGTGAGCCCAGGGCGTACACTGAGAAGCGGTGGGGTGTCGACCGTTCTCGCGTCGGCTGCCTTTGTTTGTACGGGGAGAGTTTGATGCGAGCCGAGACGAATGACGTCGCCTTCCGCCTCCTCCTGGCTCTCGGCGAGAGCTGGGACGCTCTCCAGCGGGTTGCCATCGACCCCTCGGCGAAGGGGCTCCATCTCACGAAGGAGTACCTCGGCGGGTACACCCGCTTCTGCGCCGGCACGTCGACCACCCCGCGCCTGATCGTGGAGTGGAACGAGTCGACCCGGCACCTGCGTGTGCTGCGCTGCCACGAGTGGACGGGCTTCGAGGCAACGATCTCGAGCACGGTCGCGTACGTACGCGAAATGGCACGTGATCACGGCATCAGCGAGACCATCGACGACCTTTTCCTGCGCGCCTGCCAAGAGCCGAACCAGCCCGCGCGGCGAACTGTCGTTGCGGGCGCGCTGGGCGAGCCCGAGCCGGTGCGCAAACGGGCCTAGCGCGAGTCCGAGCCCCCCGCTTCGAGCCCCTTTTCGGCCGATCTCCAGCCTCTTGTTAACGTGGTCGAAAACCTCCGCAAAATCTTGCCCGCAGAGCCACTTTTGGCCCGACTGTTCGTCCGAACGCCCGTAGTCTCGGAAATGGCTAAGGACGATGATGGGATCGCGCGGAAGCTCAGCATTGGCACTCGTCCCCAGCAGCTTCGCCCTGGTGCTCATTGCGGTGGTGGTGCTCCTCGCCGGTTGCGGCGCGGCTGAGGACGGGCGGTCGGTCGGTCGGTCGGTCGAAGGGACGATCGTCCCGCGGACCGGAGGCACGCACGGCCACGAGCCACTCTCGCACGCACAGATGGAGGCGGTCCTCGAAGTGGCGGGCTGGCCGGAGGAAGCACGCAGTCAGGCGCTCCGCGTGGCCGGCTGCGAAAGCGCCTGGAATCCAGGCATCCGCGGGGATGCGGGGGAATGGGGTCTCTTCCAGATCCACCCCTCGCACCGTTGGCGGTTCCAGTCCCTCTTCGGCGAACTCGCCGACCCACTAAGCCCGGTGCAGAACGCCGTCGTCGCACGCCAGATCTGGGCCGACGAAGCCTGGGACCCCTGGACCTGCCAACCGGACCCACGCTACTAGCGCGCACCGACTGCTAGAGTGGCCGCGCCTGCGGCCACAGCCGAGGCCTTGCGGACAGGGATCGATGGCGGACAACGCGATCACGGCAGACGGCGCCGAGGCCTACCTCACGCAGCGGCTCGCCCCCGCGACCGTCCGCGTTCACGAAATCGCCAAGTTCCCGCGCGGGGTCTCCCGGGAGACCTGGCTCATCCGCGCGAGCGTGACCGCGGCGGGCATCGAGCGGGAACAGGGGTTCTCGCTGCGACGCGACCTTCCCGGAGGAGCGGTCCAGCCGTACCCCCTGCGCGAGGAATACGAGGTCTACCGGCGGCTCGAAGGGAGTGCCATCCCCGCCGCCCGGGCGCTCTGGTACGAGTCCGCACCGGGCGAGCCGATCGCCGGCCCGGACTTCTACGTACGGGAGCGGATTGAGGGCGATTGGGAGGTCCCGCATTTCTCCGATCCCGACCCGCGTTATGACGAGCTACGCATCGACGCCTCCAAGGAGCACCTGCGCAAGCTCGCGCTCGTCCATACCTGCGACTGGCGGGCGCTGGGCTTCGACGAGATCTTCGATCCGCCGCCGAGCACCGAGGCCTGCGCCACGCACGCAGTCGACCGCCTGGCGCGAACGCTCGCGCGTTATCAGATCGAGCCCCTGCCGGCCGTCACGGAGGCGTTGGAGTGGTTACGTGAACAGGCGCCCAGGAACGCCCCTCGTATCTCGCTGCTGAAGGGCACGAACGGGCACGGCGAAGAGATCTTCCGGGACGGTGAGATCGTCGGGCTGAGCGACTGGGAGGAAGCCTCGCTCGGTGATCCCGCGTTCGACTTCGCCCACACGCAGGAGTTTCTGCCGGGCGAGCCGGGCTGGGCGGACGGCAGCTTCGGCACGCGCGCGGCACTCGACTATTACGAGAGCGTGAGCGGAATCCACGTCGAACTCGCCAGCCTCGCCTACTACCGCATTCTGCGGTCGCTCGAGGTGGTGCTGTTCTCGCACCACGCCGCGCTCCCGCTTGTCGCGGGCACGGATCTGATGGCACGCCTGGGGTGGGTCGCCACCGAGATGCTCTACGTCGGCCAGACCGGACTGGCGCGCGCCGCCGGCATCCTCGACGAGGACTAGGCCCCCAAGAGTTCGGCCGCGACCACCAAGCGGGGCCGGTGGCAGACTGCACCTGCGGCATGAGCCCAAGCCGCGGAGGTGAGTGATGCGCAGCGAAGAGCGACTCCAACAAATCGAGCGGCGGACGGAGCTGCCGTTGCTCGCGCTCGCGTTACTCATGATCCCGCTCCTGCTCCTGCCGCTCACCGTCGACCTTTCGCCGCGCTGGGAGCGCTGGTTCTTCGTGGCGGACTGGCTCATCTGGGCAGCGTTCGCGGCTGACTTCGGGCTCAAGCTCGCGGTGGCCCCGCACCCCCTCGCCTACACCCGCAGCCACTGGCTCGAAGCCGCAATGGTCGTGCTGCCCTTCCTCCGGCCGTTGCGCGCCGCCCGGCTCCTGCGGTTGGCACGGGTAGCGGTCGTGCTGGGTCTGAACGTGGGCCTCGTGCAGTCGCTCTTCCGGCAGCGGGGAAGCGGCTTCATCGTCGCCTGCCTGCTCATCGCGGTGGTGGGCGGGGGCACGCTGGCCTTCCTCGCCGAGCGCCAGTCGGAGGGGGCGAATATCACCTCACTCGGCGATTCCATCTGGTGGGCGTTGGTGACCATGACCACCGTCGGCTACGGCGAGCACTACCCGACAACTGTCCTCGGACGAACGGTGGCGATCCTGCTCATGCTCTTCGGTATCGCCGCGTTGTCCGTTGCGACGGCCTCGATCGCGGCGCTGCTGGTCCGCGATCAAGAGCAGCTGGAGCTCACCGACGTGGTCGCAAAGCTCGAACGGCAGGAGGAACGCTTCGGCGATCAGCTGGAGGCCATTCGCAACCAGCTCGCGGAGATCCAGGCGTCCACGCAGCGGCGCTGAGCGATCCTCGGCGTTCCTGCGCCCGGATCTGGGTTGGAGGGGTCGCGCCAACCTGTCGAATCTCAAGGCATGCGCTTTCCCCGGTTGGCGTTGCTCCTGGGCCTTACGGCCGCCTTCACGCTCGCCCTTGGGGTCGGCACCGAGGACGCACGTGCGGCCTCACCGGACGATCAGCTGAGCGCCTCGCAGAGCTACTACACCCTCGACGTCGAGGCCGGCGCGGCGAACGTACGCGTAGAGATCACGGTGCAACCGGCCGGCGCGCGCCTCGATGAAGTCTGGCTCTGGGCGATGCCCGTCGCGGAGGACATCGTCGTCACCCTCCACGGCGAACCGCTGGCGACCGAGGTCACGGCGGACAGCAGCGGATCGGGCTCGCCCACGGTCGTGCTGGCCACGCTCCCGGAGCCGCTTCTGGGCAAGAACCGCCTCGACCTCGAGATGACGTACACGGCGCCCCCGCAGGAGAGCGCGGGGGTGTTCATGGAGCCGGGGATCATGGAGCTCTCCTTCGTCAGCCAAGGGGCGGGTTCGTTCGTGTTCTTCGATCTCCCGGTGGAGGCCGATAACTACATCGACCCGGGGTGCCTGCGAACCACCGACCAGCCCCCCGCCCTCGCCGAGACGGGCTATGAGCGCTGGGTCTGTGGCGAAACGGTTCTGCTCGCGCTCAGCGCCGACCAGCCAGCATTGTTGAACAAGTGTGCGAGCCTCGACGACAGCTGCCGCCAGCGCCTGTTCCCCGATCCCCTCTCGGGGTTTGTGCAGTCCATCACCGACGAGGCCAAGCGCGGAGTGCTCGAGGCCCAGGTCCAGCTGAAGGAGTTCAATGTCACGCTCACGTTGAAGTACTTCCTCAGCGACGCTGAGTGGGCGGGCCGGCAGTTCGAGATCGCGCAGCAGGCCCTGCCCCTGCTCGAAGACACCTTCGGCTGGGCCTACCCCCGAGACACGCTGCTGATCCGTGAATCGCGCCACATCGCCCTGATCGGCGCAGCCGGAATCGCCTTCCCCACGGAAGGCGAAGTGCTGCTCTCCAACTGGATCGGAGGCGTCGACGAGGAGGTGACGATCCACGAACTCGCCCACCAATGGGCGGGGTTCAACCTGGCCGATCCCTGGCCCTGGGAGGGGCTCGCGGAATACGGCACCCGCGTGGTCGCGCCCGCACTCGCAGTCGAACCGCGGGACTGGGGCTGGGAGCTCTCCGGCTACACGGACCCGCTTGCGACGTGGTGGCGAAGCTCCGAGGTGTTCGACGCTACCTACTGGTACGGGCGTTCGGCCGCGTTCTGGTTCGCCTATGCGGACGCCGTGGGTGGCCCCGCGGCGATGGGGCTGGTCCTGGCGAGCATGAACAACGATCCGGAGCGTCTGCCCCTCGACGGCCGCTGGTTCCTGGACGCCGGGGAGCGTGTTTCCGGAGCGAATCTCGACGAGCTCTTCCTCGATTGGGTCTGGGTCACGGTCACCACCCGGCCCATCCTCGAAGAACGCCGCGCTGCTCACGACGCCGTCACACCGCTCCGAACGCGGGCCGCGGAACTCGGCTTCGCCGCGCTCCCCCGCGAGATTCAGGCCGATCTCGACCTTTGGGTCTTCGGCGGCGTGGCCGGCGATGTCGCCGAGGCGAACGCCCTCCTGGACGCGTACCTCGCGATGCAGGTCCTGGCGGATGCGGCAGGTTTGCCGCGGAGCGAAGCAGTGCACGCCGCGTGGGCGGATGACACGCTCGCGGCGACCCGAACCGTGATCGCTATCCAGCGGAACGCAATCAATGCGATTGCGGCCTCAGCGTCCACGCTCAGCGACGAGCCGGACGGCTCGCCGGCAATCGCGCTTCTGGATGAGGCCCGCACCCGCTACGCCGCGGGGGACCTCCAGGAGGCCTCGCGCCTGGCATCTGAGGCTGTCGCGGGGGTCATCAACCGGGCAGCGGCGGCGGCCATGATCGCGCTCGCTGAGCGGACCGAGGCCGAGTTCACGTCGAACGTCCTGCGCAAGGTGGGCTTGTTCCTCGAAGACCCAGGCGGCGACCTCGCCGCCGCCCAGGCCGCCCTCGCCGAGGGCGACAGCCTAAGCGCGCTGGGCGCCGCCACTCGAGCCGTCGAGGCCTGGGACGGCGCCCAGAACCGCGGCCTCCAGCGACTGGCGCTCACCGCCGCGATCCTCTGCGGGCTCTCGGTCGGGGGCTGGTGGCTGTTGCAGCGCCGAGGCGGAGCGAAGCCAGACGGCCCCCGCGCGGGCGATGTCCGCCACTACCTCGGGCAGAAGAAGGAACCCGGCGGCTGGCGCAACTGGGAGAACTCCTAGCGGCTAGCGCAGGATCTCCGGGTCGGGTGGGGGCTCGGCCAGCTTGGGCATCCGCCGCGCGCGCCGGGCGAGGCCCTCGAGCCACTCGCCGAAGCGATCGCTCAGGTCTGCGCGGCGCCGCTCCAGCCTCCCCCGCACCCACGAGTGGCTATCGCCCATGCTGCGATAGCGGGCGTGCCGGCGGTTGAGCCGCCGCGACGGGCGCTGCCGCTGAATGCCGGTCAGCGCGCGCACGATCGATCGCCTCAACAGGAGGGCCGCCTCCTGGTGGTTCGTGTGCGCGCCGTCCCCCGGTTCCGGCACGACCGCGTCGACGATGCCGAGCTCGAGGCAGTCGTTCGAGGTGAGGCGGAGACGCTCGGCCACCTCGTCGGCCTGCGAGACCTCGCGATAGAGGCGCATCGCCGCGTCCTCTGGCGAGACTACCTCGTAGACGGCGTTCTCCAGCATCAGCACGCGGTCGGCAACGCCCATCGAGACGGCTGCCTCAGAGCTGCCCTCGCCGCTGATCACGGCGAGGGTGGGCACGCGCAGACTCAGCATCGTCTGCGTGCAGCGCGCCAACGCGTGCCCCAGGCCGGCTTCCTCGGCAGCGAGGTCGGGCTTCGCCCCCGCGGAATCGAGGAGCGTGATCAGCGGCAGCCGGAACTTCGCCGCCAGCTCCATGGCCCGGCTCGCTTTGCGGAACCCTGCGGGTCCGATGTACCCGGACGAATCGTCATCGTGGGGACGATTCTGGCCGATCAGCATGACCGCCTCCCCTCCGAGCAGACCGATGCCCGCGGTGACGGCGGGATCGTCTTCTCCGGAACGGTCGCCGTGGATCTCTACGTAGGTCGTCGTCATCCGGCAGATGAGGTCGGGCGCGGTGGGGCGGTTCTCGTGCCGCGAGAGCTGGACCTGCCGCCAAGGCTCGAGCTGGGAGTAATCCTCGCGATCGGCCTCCGGACGGCTAATGCGACGGAGCTCGTAATTGCTCATGAGGAGGTCGAGCAGGAGCCCCAGCGACGGGCGCAGATCCTCGCGCCGAATGACGGCATCGATGAGGCCGTGCCGAAGATGCGACCCCGAGGTGTGCGCCCCCTCCGGCAGCTCCTCGCCCGCCCGCTCGCGCAACGCCCTCAGCGCCGAGTAGCCCACGAGGGCATCGGGCTCGGCGACGATGTAGTCGGCGAG
Organism: Dehalococcoidia bacterium; assembly: GCA_963577065.1. Classification (GTDB taxonomy): domain Bacteria; phylum Chloroflexota; class Dehalococcoidia; order Tepidiformales; family Tepidiformaceae; genus CAUYXJ01. Next base: position 7,705 of record CAUYXJ010000039.1, read on the forward strand.
GTTCGCCAGGCCCGCGTAGGCCGACCCGGTCGTGGGGTCGGAGAGAACCGCGATGTGGGGCAGGCCCCGGTCGGCGAGCTTCTGATGAGCGGCCACGAGACGGGGAAGCTGCATCAGGGCAATAAGCCCTTCCCGCATTCTCGTCCCCGAGGTCGAGAGCACCGTGATTACGGCGAGCCTGCGGTCGGCGGCGCGCTCGAAGGCGCGCGCGAGCCGCTCACCGCTGGCAACGCCGATCGATCCGCCCAGGAAGCTGAAATCGAGCGCAGCGATCACCACCTCGCGACCGAAGAGTGTGCCGGTGCCAGTGAGCGCCGCCTCGGCCAGGCCCGTCCGGCGCTGTGCCTCGATCACCCGGTGGCGATACGAATGGGGCTCGCGGAAGTTGATCGGGTCGAGAGCGGTCACACTGCGGTCGTTCTCGTGGAAGCTGCCAGGATCGAGGATGCCGGCAACACGCTCCGGGCCGGTGAGATGAAAGTGGTGGCCGCAGGCGTGACAGACGCGGTAGCGCTCGTACGCGCGGGAACCTTCGAGATCGGCGTCGCACGCCAAGCAACGCGCGGCCGCAGCCTCCTCGGCCTCCTGCCGCTCGCCGCTTTCGCGACGCCAGAGCGCTCGTACGTTCACAGAACTGAGTGTATCAACTGCCTTCGCGCGAAGCTGGGCCGACCAACACCTCACGCGACTCGCCTTCGCGTCGCGGCCCGACGACGCCCTCGCGCTCGAGCACCGTAATCAGCCGTTCCGCCTTCAGGTAGCCAACGCTCAGGCGACGCTGGAGGAGGGAGGCAGAGAGGCGACTGTGGCGCGTGGCCAGTTCGCGCGCATCGGCGAGGACGGGATCGTCGTCATCGACGTCGAGATCGTCGCTGCCGTTACGTTCGATCAGCGCCTCCTCGAGGAGATCGTCCGCCATCTCGGGACGCAGGGCGCCAAAACGCTCGTCGGCCCAGAACTCAACGAGGCGTTCGACCTCAGCGTCGGAAACGTAGACCCCTTGGATGCGCTTGGGCTTGCCGGCGTCGGTGGGGAGATAAAGCATGTCGCCGTGCCCGAGGAGCTTCTCCGCGCCGCCCATATCGAGGATCGTGCGCGAATCCGTCACCGAGGTGACGGAGAACGCGATTCGCGTCGGGAAGTTCGCCTTGATCAGCCCCGTCACGACATCGACCGAGGGCCGCTGCGTCGCCACGATCAGATGGATACCCGTGGCTCGCGCGAGCTGAGCAAGCCTGCAGAGGAGCTTTTCGACCTCGAACGGAGCGACCATCATCAGGTCGGCCAGCTCATCGATGATGAGCACCCAGTAGGGGAGCTTCTTGAGCACACGCGGGTGGCCGTTGTAGGCATCGAGGTTGCGCACGCCGATGTCCGCGAACTTCTTGTAGCGTGCCTCCATCTCCGCGACGACCGCCTGCAGCGTGCCGACCACCTTGTCGAGGTCCACGATGACTTCGCTGAAGGCGAGGTGGGGCAGGCGGCTGTAGGTCGTCAGCTCCACGCGTTTGGGGTCGACCATGATGAAGCGCGCTTCATCTGGGGTGGCGTTCGCGAGGATGCTCGTGATGATTGCGTTGAGGCAGACGCTCTTCCCGCTTCCAGTCGCGCCCGCGATCAGGAGGTGGGGCATCTTCGCGAGGTCGGCCACCACCGGCTGGCCGGAAACGTTCTTCCCGAGCGCAATCGCGAGCTTCGAGCGCTTCGCCGAGTCGCGGAAGTGCTTGCTCTCCATCACGCTTCGCAGGGTGACGAGTGAGGCAGTTTCGTTCGGCACCTCGATCCCGACAATCGCACGCCCCGGGACGGGCGCCTCGATTCGCAGGCTGGGCGCGGCGAGGGCGAGGGCGAGGTCGCTCTGGAGCGCGGTGATCTTGTTGACCCGCACACGCGTGCGCGCCGTCTCCACGCGCTCCGTGCTCTGGCGGCCCTCGGGCCCGATCAGGGTCTTGCCCGCAGTGTCCTTCAGGAGCACGTCTTTGTAGCGCACGTCCCAGCCCGGTTCGACGCCGAATTGCGTCACCGTCGGGCCTTCGTTGATTTCGACGACAGCGGCGTCGACGCCGAAGCTCGAGAGCGTATCGACGATCAGCTGCGCGCGGGCGGCGTTGTCATGTTTGCGATCGGCGCTGGGCTTCGGTTCCTGGAACAGCTCAATCGACGGCATCTGCCAGCCGCTCTTCTCGTTCAGCGCGAGCTGGCGCGGCTGCTCCTCACCGGCTGGAGCCTCGTCGTCCGCATCCTCGGCGGCGAGCGGTTCGTCCTCGAGCGCTTCATCGTCGTCCCCGTCCGGCTCGGCGGGCGCGGGGGCGAACGCGACCGCGGCACCGACGCTCACCGTGGAGAGGGGCGACCCTGGGTCGAGCTGGGGGTGGAAGAGGACGGGCGGCTCTTCGAAGCTAGCGCCGCCCGCGAAACGTAAGTTGCCGCCCCCAATCACAAGCTCGCGGTCGTCGCGAGCGCGCCGGCCGGGCTGCTGGACGGTGAAAACGAGCGCCCGCCTCAAGGCCGACAGCGTCCGGTGTGGCCAGCGCTCCGCCCAAACGTACGCGAGCGCCCGGGGGGCGTGATGCAGGAAAGCGCGCGAGGCGCGAGGCGCGAGCAGAGCGAGCGCGAGGATGATCGAAGCGAGCCAGAGGAGAACGCCGAAGAAGCTGCTGACGAAGGCGTTGCCGATGTCGCCACCGAGCGTGACCTCACGGAACTGGACATCACCCACGGTCCAGTCCGCCTCGTTCAGCCCAAGGGCACCCCAAGCGAAGAGCGCGAGCGCCGCGTAGCCAACTGCGCGACGCCCGAAACGGACGGGTTGCTCGTGGCTGCGCCGGCTGATGGCAATGCCAACGCCAACGAGACCGGTTGCGATGATGAAGAGGCCCAGTCCGAACGTCTCGAGGAGCCAGTCCTGGGTATCGCCCGCGATCGTGCTGACATCCACGATCCACGGCAACGAGGCGATCACGATCGCTACGAGCGAAAGGCCGATCACCTCAGCCCGGAGGAACGGAGAATCAGCGAACGGAAGCCGTTTGCGCAGGGTGCGCTTGGAACGCCCGGGACGAGACCGGGCTCGCGAACGAGCCGCCATACAGACGACACTCCTGAGGCCGAACGAACTCCCCGCCTGCGCTACCCCGGTTCGAGCCCCTCGACTAAACCTCGACCGTAACGGGCAACACCATCGGCCTTCGCCGCGTTTCATCGTACAAGAACTTGCCCAAAGCGTCCTTGAGGCGCGCGTTGACCTCGCCGATCGGAGCCTCGGGCTCGCGCCCTTCGAGCGCCTCTTCGGCGACGCGGGCCGCGCGCTCGAGCAGTGCCGCGTTCTCCTCGATATCGACGAAGCCGCGCGAGAGCACGTCCGCGGGGCGGGTGATCTGGCCCGTCTGCTTGTCCACCGCCACCATCACGACTACGACGCCGTCGGTGGAGAGGTGGGCGCGATCGCGCAGGATGTACTCGTCGACGTCGCCAATACTGAGGCCATCGATATAGACGTAGGCCGCGTCGACGCGACCCGCTTGGCGCGCGTCTTCCTCGTCGATTTCCAGGACATCGCCGTCGGTCAAGACGAAGGCGTTGCCCTTGGGCACACCGACCGATTCGGCCAGGCGTGCGTGGGCCACGAGGTGGCGGTATTCACCGTGGACGGGGACGAAGTACTCGGGCTGGAGGAGGCTCTGGACGATCTTGAGCTCGTCCTGGCTTGCGTGCCCGCGTACGTGCACGTTTTCGATGCGGTTGTAGAGGACGTGCGCACCCTGGCGGAAGAGGTTGTTCACGTTGTTGAAGACGTTTTGCTCGTTGCCCGGGATGGGCGTCGCCGAGAGCACCACGGTATCGCCTGGGGCGATGCTCACGTGGCGGTGGCTACCGTTCGCCATGCGCGTGAGCGCACTCGTGGGCTCGCCCTGGCTGCCGGTCGTGATGATCGTAAGCCGCTCCGAGGGCGTCTTCTTCATCTCCTCGACCCCAAGGATCGTGCCGTCCGGCGCGTTGAGGTAGCCGAGCTGGCGGGCCATTGCCACGTTATCGATCATCGATCGGCCCGTCACGAACACCTTGCGACCCGTAAACACGGCCGCGTCGACGACCTGCTGGGCGCGGGAAATGAGCGAGGCGAAGGTCGCGACGATGACGCGGCCCTCGGCGTTGACCATGATGTTGCGCAAGGACTCACCGACGAGCTGCTCGCTGGGGGTGTGACCCTCGACTTCGGCGTAGGTGGAGTCCGCGAGCAGGAGCAGGCAGCCCTCGCCCCCGATCTGGCCGAGACGCGTGAGGTCGGTGTGCTGGTCCATGACCGGGGTGTGGTCGATCTTGAAGTCGCCCGTGTGCACGACGGTGCCCAGCGGAGTGCGAATGATCAGTCCGCAGGCGTCGGGGATGCTGTGGGCGACGGAGAAGAACTCGACCTCGAAGGCGCCTTCCTTGATGACGTCCCCAGGTTTCACTTCCTTCAGCGGCTCCAGCGAGAGTTTGTGCTCCTTCAGCTTCACGCGGACGAGGCCCTGGGTCAGACGCGTGCCGTAGACGGGGACGTTGAACTCCTTGAAGAAGTAGGGCAGCGCCCCCACGTGGTCTTCGTGCCCGTGGGTGAGGAAGACGGCGCGAAGCTTGTCGACGTTCGCACGAAGGTAGGAAAAGTCGGGAATTACGAGGTCGACGCCCAGCATCTCCTCTTTGGGGAAGAGGAGACCGACATCGACGACGATGATGTCGTCGCCGTACTCGAGCAGCATCATGTTGCGGCCGATTTCGCCGAGGCCGCCCATCGGGATAACGCGCAGTGGGGGATTAGGCATTCGTACTAATCGAACAGCCGCATCTGCTTCGTTGGCGCCTGCTCTGGGGGGGCGGGCGCGGAGCTGGTACGAGCCGCTCGAGCGCGCTCGAGGAGGCCGGGGAGCGTCCGGAAGTCGTCGAGGATCGTGTCCCGAAGGCGCTGTTGGTGGAGTGCTGCGGCCGGATGGTACATCGGCACTAGGATACGACCGTTCGCCTCGCGCGGCTCGCCGTGGATGCGCGAGATCGCCTGATTGGGGAAGAAGCGCGACATCGAGAAGCGCCCGAGCGTGACGATCAGAAGCGGGTCGAGCAGCCGGATCTGGGCGCTGAGGTAGTCATCACACGCTTCGATCTCGGTCGGCAGCGGATCGCGATTGCCAGGCGGGCGGCACTTGAGCACGTTCCCGATGAACACCTCCGAGCGGCTCAGACCGGCGGCCGCGAGCAGCTCCTCCAGGAACGCGCCCGCCTGCCCGACGAACGGACGGCCCTGCCGGTCCTCGTTCACGCCGGGCGCCTCGCCGATGAACATGACCTCCGCATCGAGGGGGCCCTCGCCGGGAACGGCGAGTGTGCGTTTCTCGGCGAGGGCACAGCGCTGGCAGCCGCGAATCTGCGTGTTCAGGGTTTCGATTTCGTCGGCAACGGTCACCCTGGGGTACCCCCGGCGCGGGGTGTGTAGAGCAGCCAGGCAAAGAGGACGCCGATGAAGTACAGGCCCAGGAGGGGCACGGCCACGAACGATTGCGTGAGGGGGTCGGGAGTGGGGGTGGCGATCGCCGCGATCACGAAGACGAGCACGATCGCATAGCGCCAGAAGTGAAGCAGCTGCCCCGCGCTCACGAGCCCGATCCGCGCGAGCAGCGCGAGCACCATGGGTAGCTGATAGGCGATCCCGATCCAGAGAATGATGCGCGTGACGAAGCTGATGTACTCGTTGATGCCGATCACGTTCTCGACATTCTCCGACGCGACTCCCAGCAGGAAGCCGAGTGCGCGTTCGAGAACCACGAAATAGGCGAAGGCCATCCCCCCGACGAGGAACATGAGACAGCCGAGCACGCCCGCCAAGAGAATCTTGCGCTCGCCGGATGTGAGCCCGGGCACGATGAAGGCGAGGGTTTGGTAGATCAGGACCGGCATCGCGATGAGGATGCCGCCGTAGATCGATACCTTAAAGATGGCGGAGATCCGGTCCGTGGGTGAGAACGAAGCGAGGCGGAAGTTGTCCTCGCTCTTCGATCCGAGCACCTCGACGGCGTCCTCGACGGTCGTGATCTTGTTGATGTCGTCGAGGTCGATGGGCAGGATGAATCCGCCCGTCGCCTCCCGCGCGAAGGTATTGAGCAGCGAGTCCAGCTCGAACGCGTCCAGCCCAAGGTCGTCGCGGAACGAAGTTTCGGGCGTGATCGTCTCCGGGTCGACCGCCACCAGCTCGCCGGTTACCGGGTCGGCGAGCTCGACCTGCGAGACGATCACCTCTCGGGCGGTGTCGAAGTTGAAGTCGATGCGCTGGCGCGCAGGCTCCAACAGGATCTCGAACGTGTTCGGCAGGGACGAGGGCGGATCCCAGGTGAAGAACAGCACCACGATAACGCCCACAATCAGGGCCAGAGCCGAGACGATGAAGCGGTTCCGGAGCTCAACGAGGTGCTCCATGATCGTCAGATCGGAGCGTGCGTACTCCTCGGGAGCGCCCTCAGGCAGCTCTTCCGGATTGACGACGGATGTCTCAACGGCCATCGGCGCTAGAAGACGAGCGGTTTCTCAGCGGGTGTGGCCTCGGGCTCCGGTTCTGGGGTGGAGGCAGGCTCCTGGCTGCCGTCCGCGCTGAGCCGGTCCAGGTGTGCGGGCCCAGGGGTACCCTTCGGGGCGGCGGCGCCGTTCGCGTCGAGCTGAGCGGGAACGGTCTTCAGCTCCTCGAACTCCTCGGCCACGGGCGCCGTCGCGTCGCGCGCCTCGTTGCCCGCCTGTGCCACTTCGCTCTGCACGGCTTTGAAATCTTCCTCGACCTCGCGCATGGAGCCCTGAACCTCGCCCACGTCGGACTTCAGCGCTTCCATCTCCTCGTTGAGGTACCCGAACTCCTCGCTGAACTCGTCACGGACGACACGGGCGTAGCCCTGCAGCGTCTTCACGGCGCGACCGAGGTGGTAGGCCATCTCGGGCATGCGCTTCGGCCCCACCACGATCACGAGGAGCGCGAAGACGAGCAGCAACTCCTGGTAACCAACGCCCAGGATCTCCACGACTCACGCTCCAGCAACGGCGCCGGAAGGGAGGGTGATCTTAGTCGCCATCCTCGACGCCGTGGTCTTTCAGGTAGTCTACCGCGTCCTGCACGGTGACGATCTTTTCGGCATCTTCATCGCTGATCTCGAGCTGGACGTTCCCGGAGAACTCCTCTTCGAGCGACATGATCAGCTCGACGAGGTCCAGGGAGTCGGCGTTGAGATCGTCAACGAAGGAGGCGGCGGGAGCGATGTCGCTCTCGTCGACGCCAAGCTGTTCGACCACGATTGCGCGAACGCGCTCAAAAGTAGAGGGCAACGGGGTCTCCTGGGGCTAGGTTGTGGGCTCTTCCAGGGCGCGCTCTCGCGCGTCGCTGATCTCCTTGCTTACGGTGCGCAGCACCCCATTGACAAAGCCGGGAGAGGCCTCGCTGCCGTAGCGGTGAGCAAGCTCAACCGCCTCGTTCACGACAGCTCCAACAGGCGCCGAATTATCTTGAAGCAACTCCCAGATTGCAAGTCGCAGGATATTGCGATCGACGGCAGTGAGTGTCGCAACTGGGTGCTTGGGCGCAACCGGCTGGATGCGGCCATCGATCTCGTTCTTGCGATCGAGGACGCCGCGGAGCACGCCCCGCCCGAACCCCGCGGGTCCGCTCGCGGCAACCTCGGCGTCTTCATCGGCGACGTCATCGAGGCGCCGGTTGTAGGCGTCCTCGGCATCGTGATCGGACGTTTCCGACTCGTAGAGGGCCTCCAGCACGAGATAGCGCGCCCGCCGCAGCACGTGCGTGGTCACGCCATCACCATCCCGCCATCACCATCCCGCCATCAACGTGGATGCACTGGCCGGTGATGTACGAAGCCGCCGGTCCGGCAAGGAAACGCACTAGCGGCGCGACCTCCTCCGGGCCGGCAAGGCGATCGAGTGGCACCTGCGCGCGTACGGCCGCGCGCTGCTCCTCCGTGAGGGGCGCCGTGATATCGGTTTCGATGAAGCCCGGAGCAACCGCGTTCACGGTGACCTTGCGCGAAGCCACCTCCCGGGCGAGCGAGCGGGTGAGCCCGATCACGCCTGCTTTCGCCGCCGCGTAGTTGACCTGGCCCGCGTTGCCCATCACGCCAACGACGCTGGTGATGTTGATCACGCGGCCAGCGGGCGAGCGCAGGAGCTGGCGGAGCGCCGCCTTCGTGACCAGAAAGACGCCGCGCAGATTCGTGTTGTGGACGTCGTCCCAGTCATTTTCGTCCATGCGCATGAGGAGGCCATCGCGGGTGATGCCGGCGTTGTTCACGAGAATGTCGAGGCCACCGAGCTCGTCCAGGGCCGCCTTGACGAGGGCCGCCGCTTGATCGGCATCGGAAACGTCCCCGAGGAGGGCGAGCGCAGAGCCTCCGCCGGCCTGAATCTCGGCGACGACCGCGTTCGCCGCGGCTTCGCTGGCCTTGTAGTTCACGCCGACGGCAGCGCCGGCCCGGGCCAGCTCCAAACAAATCGCACGCCCAATGCCACGCGAGCCGCCGGTGACGAGCGCCCTCCGCCCTTCGAGTTCGGCCACGCCCTAGAGATCTACCTGCGCAGATTCGGCGCTGTTAACGGTGATGCAGGTCGACCGGCGCAGCATGCGCTTGATGATGCCGCTCAGTACGCGCCCCGGTCCGAACTCGATGAACGTCTTGATCCCCTGCTCGCCCAGGAACTCGACCGTGCGCGCCCACTGCACCGGCCGGTGCACCTGGTCGACGAGCTCGTTCCGGAGGGCGGTCGATTCCTGGAGGGCGGTCGCCGTGCAGTTGGCCACGATCGGTACCTGCAGCTCGGCGAAGGTCGTCGTGGCCACGGGATTGACCATGCCCTCGGCAGCCGAACGCATCAGCGAGCTGTGGAAGGCGCCACTCACGCTGAGGGGGATGACCTTCTTCGCGCCGCGCGCCTGCGCGTAGTCCAGCGCGCGCACGACGGAATCGCTCTGGCCACCGATGACGATCTGGCCGGGGGCATTGATCGTGCAGATCTCGGCGCCCGCCTCGCGGCAGACATCCTCGCACTCGGTGACGTCGAGACCGATCACTGCGGCCATCGTCCCGGGGCGCTCGCTGCCGGCGGCCGCCATCAGTTCCCCGCGCGTACGCAGCAAGCGCACGGCGTCATCGAAGGAGAGCGCCCCAGCGGCAACCAACGCGGGGTACTCCCCGAGGGAATGCCCGGCGACGAAAGCGGGGCGGTCGAGCAGCTTCGGCTGGAGGTCGGTCGCGACGCGCAACAGCGCCAGGCTCGTCACCGCGATCGCGGGCTGGGTATTCTCGGTTCGCTGCAGCTCCTCCTCGGGACCCTCGAAGCAGATGCGACTGAGGGGGATGCCGAGGATCTCGTCGGCGCGGTCGTAGAGCTCGCGGGCCGCGGGGAACTGCTCGTAGATGTCCTTGCCCATGCCCACCGTCTGAGCGCCCTGCCCAGGGAACACGAAGGCGCGAGCGGGCTCAGGCGGGTCTCGAAGGGCGAGGAAGGTGCTCGCGGGCGTGGGCGCTACCCTTGCAGATCCGGATCCGGCATCCGCAGGACCTCGCGCCCCCGGTACGTCCCGCAGACCGGGCACGTCCGGTGGGCCAGCTTCGGACTGCGGCATTGGCTGCAGGTCACCACGTGTGGCGCCCGCAGCCGGTGATGGCCGCGCCGCTTGAGCTGGCGGGTCTTGGGGTACTTGCGCTTTGGAAGGGGAGCCATCTATTCGCTCACTCACGGGATTCTGGTCCGGCTGGGCGTTTGGGCCGCGCCGCCTTTGACTCGTCGATTCGGCCACGCGACTGCGAACTCACTCTCTTTTCAACGCCGCCAGCGCGGCCCACCGCTGGTCGCCGGATTCGGCCTCGCAGGCACATTCGCCCACACTTCGGTCGATCCCACAACTCTGGCAGAGGCCCTCGCAGTCGACGCTGCAGAGCGGCTGCATAGGCGCAGCCACTTCACAATACTGCCGCACCCCCTCGGTAATGTCGATCATGTGATCGCGGCCGATGCCGAATGCTTCCGGATCAGCGTCCGGCTCACCCAGCGCTGCGCCCGTTGCGACTTCGTAGCGCTGCTCGTAGACCTCATCGAAAACGATCGGCGCGACGGTCGTGAGCGGGGTCAGGCAGCGCGCGCACTCCGCATCCAAAGCGATCTCGAGCGAAGCGCGGACGAGGGCACCGGCGTTGATGCGCACGAGCTCCACGGTCCCGCCCCGGAGCGATCCACTCGCGGCAACCGTGTGACGGCGCGAAGCACCAACCGCGTCAAGGAGCAGTTGCGAAGCGTTGAAGGCGACGGGCGGGATCTCCACGACGAGCCTCCTGCAGGCCAGTATAGGGCGACCATCCCCTGGGCTTCGTAGCTGCCGGCACTGACATAAACCCGCCCGAATTGACAGATTCCCGCTCCGCACCGGCGAACCGCCTCGATGCCCGTTTTCGAGGGCAACGCGGCGGTCTACGGTTTGCGCTAGGGTTAGCCTCCAGATGCCTCAGGTTGCAGACCTCGTTTCGCTCCAGGAGCACGACGACGTGCTCAAGCGGCTGCAGGCCGATCTGGCCGCAGCGCAGGCCGATCTCGCCGACGAGAGCGCCCTCGAGGCGGCGAAGGTGGGGGCGCAGGAGGCGGCCGAGAAGGGTGAGGGCTTCGAGCACGAACGGCGCCGTCTCGAAGGTGAGATCGAAACCCTGAGCGCGAAGATCGAAAAAGAAGAGGGTCGACTCTACGACGGCTCCATCGGCCTCCCGAAAGAGCTCGCCGGCATCCAAAAGGAGATCGACTCCCTCAAGGGCCGGCGCTCCCGCTGGGAGGACAGCGAACTCGAGATCCTGGACGCCCTCGAGCAAGCCGAGGCAGAGATGACCGCAACCGCCTCCGCGCTCGCGCGCGAAGAGGCCGCCTCCACGGGAAAGGGAGGACGCCTGGCGACCGTAATCGCCGGGCTCGAGGGCGAGATCGAGGGAGTCAACGGGGAGCGCAGCCGCTGCATCGAGCGGCTGGCCGGCCCCACCGTGAGCCAGTACGACGATCTCCGGCGACGCAAAGGCGGGGTCGCGGTGACGCACGTCCAGGGAGGCGCCTGCACGGGTTGTCGCGTTGGCGTGCCGTCTTCCGCGCAGCGCCTGGCGCTGGATCCCGACAGGCTCGCGTTCTGCCCCAACTGCGAGCGGATTCTGGTGGGAATCTGAGGCGATGAAGGCAGTCGGATACTTCGTCGAAGGCGCGGGCAGCGATCGCTCTCAGCACTCCATCAACCATCAGCACGAGCGCTTCCTCGCTTTCTGCGAGGCGCATGGCTATGAGGTAGCGGCGACCTTCAGCGACACCGAAGGTGCATCGGAAGCCGAAACCGGGTTCCAACAGATGCTCCACTTCATCGAGCGCGGCGATCACGGCTTCATCGTCGCCGTCGTCGACGGGCTCGGCGTCCTGGGCAGCGACCTCGGCCGCGCCGCGCTCAAGATGCTCACGATCGAAGCCACGGGCGCAACCGTGTACGACGCAGAGCACGGGGGTGAAGCCGCCCGCGCGATCGTCGACAGCTGGGCTGAGCGGGGCGAGGGGACGCCGATCTCGGAGCGCGTGCGGGCGGCAATGCGCCGCAAGGCCGTGCGCGGCGAGGCCCTCGGGCGGCCGCCCTACGGCTACCGCGTCGGCCCCCGCCGGCGACTCGAGCTCGTCCCCGAGGAGGCGGTGGTCGTCCAGTACATCTACCGGATGTACCTGCACGAAGAGCTGGGCATCCGCCGCATCGCGGGAAGGCTCAACGGCGAGGATGTGAAGACGCGCCGGGGGGGAAGCTGGAGCATGGTCAGCGTGCGCGACATCCTCCGCAATCGCGCCTATCTGGGGACGTACTCGCGCTTCGGCGTGCGCATCCCCGATAGCCACCCCGCCCTCGTGAATGCGGATGAGTTCCGCAAGGTCCAGGACCGCATGGCGAAGCGCCGGCACGGGGGCTCAGGACGTTCGGTGCAGCCCTTCCTCCTCAGCGGGCTCGTCTTCTGCGCGCGCTGCGGGAATCGCATGATCGGTGTCAGCCGCAAGCAGCGCTGGACCACCCGCGACGGCGAGGAACGGAAGGCGACGTACCGCTACTACCAATGTGAAAGCCGCACCAACCAGAACACCTGCACGTACAACACCCAGCGCGAGGCCGAGCTCGAAGCGCGCGTGCACGAGCTCCTGGGCGAGCCCGGCCCGGGAGCAACGCGGCTTCACCGCGCCGGCAACCCCGACGCCTACGCCGAAGAGGTGGCCGCTGAGGTTGGACGCATCGAGGGACGGATCCGGCGCAACCGCCGGCAGGTCGAGGAGCTCGTCGGAGAGACGGCCCACGGTCTCCTCTCGCTCGAGCGCATGAAGTCGCTGGGCGCGAACTTCGCCCAGGAGCAGCGCACGCTCGACGACGAGGCCAACGCCGCCCGCGCGCGGCTCGCCGTCCAGCGCTCCGAGGCAGAGCGCCAGGAGCGCGTGGAGGCGACCCGCCGGCGCCTCGTCGAGAACTGGGACGCCATCGAGCGCGACGAACGTCAGCGCCTGCTCCGCGAGGTCGTCGATCGCACCGAGGTCGACGGCACCGATATCCGCCTCTTCGTCCGCCTCTGATGAAACTCGTCGTCTATGCGGACGGCGCGAGCCGGGGCAATCCCGGCCCCGCCTCGATCGGTGCGACGGTACAGGCGGACGACGGCCTCGAGCTCGCGACCGTGAGCGAGACCATCGGCCGGGCGACGAACAACGTCGCCGAGTACCGCGCCGCGATTGCCGGGGTGCGCGCCGCCGCCGAACTGGGCGCCACCGGGCTTGAGCTGCGGATGGACAGCGAGCTCATCGTGCGCCAGCTCGCGGGACGCTATCGCGTGAAGAACGCCGCCCTCCAGCCCCTCTTCGCCGCCCTCGTCGAGGCGCTGGAGGCGATCGGCCCCTACACGGTCGGCCACGTTCCGCGGGCGAAGAACGCGCGCGCCGATGCGCTCGCGAACGAAGCGCTCGACCGCGCGAAGGCGCGACGCAACCGCAGCGACGACTAACGCCCCCCGAGCCTGGGCGCCAGTGTTACGAAGCGCTCCGCGCGAGCCGCTGCAGGGCATCATCCGTGAGGCGATAGGTCGTCCACTCACTGAGGGGGACCGCACCAAGAGCCTCGTAAAGGGCGATCGCCCGCGCGTTCCAGTCGAGGGCCGCCCACTCCATACGCGCACAACCCCGTTCGACGGCGATCCGCGCGAGCTCCCGCATCAGCTGCGTCCCCAGACCGCGGCTACGGTGGCTCGGACGAACGAACAGGTCCTCCAGGTAGAGGCCGCGGCGCCCTCGCCAGGTGGAATAGCTGTGGAAGAAGAGCGCAAAGCCCACCACCTCGCCATCGACCTCGCCCAGCAGTGCCTCGAATGGAGGCTCCGTCTGCGCGAGCTGCGCAGCCAGTTCCTCGGCCGTGACCTCGACGGCATCGGGCTTACGCTCGAGCGTCGCCAGCGCGAGGATCAGCTCGCGAATCACTGCCGCGTCCTCGGGCCCTGCCGCTCTGATGGCTGTCGCCATGGCCAGATCCTACGCAGCCAGCGGCGGGCAAGCGCGCCAAGGCCCAAGGGCCAACGGCCAATAGCCAACGGCCCGCCGCCGTAGCCAAGGGCCGCCGCGCGGCGGTAGGCTGGGGACGATCAGTGGGCCGGGCGGCCGCGCTGCAACGCGCAAGCGCTGCAGGGAGGAAAGTCCGGACTCCACCGGGCAAGGGTGCCAGGTAACGCCTGGGCGGCGTGAGCCGACGGAAAGTGCAACAGAAACATACCGCCCGTGTGCAACGGGCAAGGGTGAAATGGTGCGGTAAGAGCGCACCGGCGTCCTGGAAACAGGGCGGCCGTGCAAACCCCACCCGGAGCAAGGCCGAATAGGGGAGAAGGGCGCCCGGCCCGTTTGTACTCCCGGGTAGGCCGCGTGAGCGTCGCAGCGATGCGGCGCCCAGAGAGATGGTCGTCGCCTTCGGCTTAACCCAGCGGAGGGCACAGAATCCGGCTTACAGGCCCACTGATCTCTTTTTTCGAGCAGGCACCGGTGGCTGCTCGACCGTCGAGTGCCGTGCGCTCGGCGCGCAGATCGCACTTGGCGCGACCCCCGGCGAGGGGTCTGGAGCGGCCCCCGCAAGCCTGCCCTCGTGGTTATAGCTGCTATCGTTTTCGGCTCGTTTCGAGGGGTTCGGCGGGGCCGCATCGGAGGCTCGCTCAGTTGACACCATGGGGTGCCCGGCGTACAACCAACGTGGTTTGCGCCGCGATTCACAATCGCCCCAAAACCACCATCTTTACAGGGCTGAGGGCGGTAGAAGCAGGGTGAGGCGAGCAGGGAGGGGCGAGATGCGCCGCGTGCTGCTCCGGCGAGGTTCGCGGCTCGTGGCCGTGGCAACGGCGGCCTCGTTGCTGGCCCTCGCAGCCCTGGGAAGCGCCTCCGCCGCAATCCAGCCCGGCGGCATCACCGACGAAGCCCGCAAGATGCACGACCTCTTCATCATCGTGCTCATCTTCGCCCTCGTCGTCTTCGCCCTCGTGGGCGGGGCCCTCGTCTACGCGCTCATTCGCTACCGCCGCCGTGACGACGAGCTACCGCCGCAGTTCCATGGCGGCACCAGGATTGAAGTCTTGATGGTCGGCATACCGGCCATCATCACGATCGCACTCTTTGTGATTTCGATGATCACGCTTGTCGACATCGACGACGACGCCGACCCCGACGACCTCACGATCGAGGTGACCGGCTTCCAGTTTTCCTGGCAATTCGCCTACAACTTGAACGACCTGGGCCTAAACAGCGACCCGAACGCCGAGGGCACGCTCGCCATCATTGGAACCCCCAGCGCAGAGCCTGTGCTGGTGATGCCCGTGGACGAGGCGGTGGAGTTCGTCCTCGTCTCCAACGACGTGATCCACTCCTTCTACGTTCGGGATTTTCTCTACAAGCTCGACCTCATCCCCGGCCGTCAGAACGACTTCACCGTGACCGCCCGCGAGACGGGCGATTACCGGGCGCAGTGCGCTGAGCTGTGCGGGCTCAACCATTCCCTCATGCGCTTCACGCTGAGGGTGGTGGAGCGCGCCGAATTCGACGCCTGGATCGCGGAGCAGGCAGCGAAGCAGCGCGGGGACGACGCCCCCTTGTCCGTCCAGGCGCCTTAGGACGGGCTGAGGAGGCTCGATGGCATCGGTCGCAATCCCCCAGCTTTCGGGCTACCGCCGCCCCGCCGTGCTCGACTGGATCATGACGGTCGACCACAAGAAGCTGGGCATTCTCTACCTCTACTTCACCCTCTTCTTCTTCGCCGTGGGCGGGATCCTCGCGCTCCTCGTGCGGACGCAGCTGTCCGTCGCCGACAGCACCTTCGTTGGCAACGACGCCTACAACCAGATCTTCACGATGCACGCATCGGCGATGCTCTTCCTCTTCATCATTCCGGTGTGGGCCGGCTTCGGGAACTATTTCGTTCCGCTCCAAATCGGCGCCGCCGATATGGCCTTCCCGCGCATCAACGCGCTTTCCTTCTGGCTCCTGCCACCCGCCGGTATCCTCATGTTCTCGGGCTTCCTCGTGGACGGGGGTTCCGCGAACGCTGGCTGGACTGCCTACAGCCCCCTCGCCCAGCAGGCGGGCGTGGGCATGGACATGTGGATCGTCGCCGTGTTCATGCTGGGCGCATCGTCGACGATCGGCGCCGCGAACTTCCTCGTGACGATGTTCCGCATGCGCGCGCCGGGCATGACGATGTTCCGCATGCCCATCTTCTGCTGGACGATGCTCGTGACGGCGCTGCTCCAGCTCCTCGCAACGCCGGTCCTCGCCGCCGCCCTGGCCATGCTCTTCATCGATCGGAACTACGGCGGCTCGTTCTTCGACCCGAACGGGGGCGGAAACGTGGTGCTCTGGCAGAACGTCTTCTGGTTCTACTCGCACCCGGCCGTCTACATCATGATCCTGCCGGGCATGGGCATCGTCTCCGAGATCCTGCCGGTCTTCTCGCGCAAGCCGCTGTTCGGCTACAAGGCGTTCGTTTTCGCAACCATCGCCATCGGTGCCCTCGGGTTCAGCGTGTGGGCGCATCACATGTTCACGACCGGATCGGTGCTGCTCCCGTTCTTCGGCTTCATGACCTTCATGATCGGCATACCCACGGGCGTCAAGATCTTCAACTGGCTGGGCACGCTCTGGGGCGGATCGATCTCCTTCACGACGCCGATGCTCTTCGCCCTGGGCTTCGTCAGCATGTTCCTGATCGGCGGCATCAACGGCACCTTTAGCGCGGCCGTGCCCGTCGATTTCGCGCTCCACGACACCTACTTCGTCGTCGCGCACATCCACTACGTGCTCTTCGGCGGCTCGGTCTTTGCGGTCTTCGCCGGCCTCTACTACTGGTTCCCGAAGATCTGGGGACGGATGCTCGATGAACGCCTCGGGCGGCTGCACTTTACGTTCATGTTCATCGGCTTCAACCTCGCCTTCTTCCCGATGCACATGCTCGGCCTCGACGGAATGCCCAGACGCATCGCGGTCTACTCGGAGGACGCCGGCTGGGAGACGCTGAACATGATCTCCACGCTCGGCGCGTTCACGATCGCCGTGAGCATGATCCCCTTCCTCATCGCCGTCGTATGGGCCTTCATGCGGCCACAGGACCAGCCCGATAACCCCTGGGAGGGCAACACGCTCGAGTGGGCGACGAGCTCGCCTCCGCCCGAACACAACTTCGACAGCCTGCCGCCGGTTCGCTCCGAGCGCCCCCTCTTCGACGCTCGCCAGAACGGGGACGGTCACTAAAGATGGCCGCACACGGCGCCGCCGAACGCCAGGGGCTGAGCAATCCGATGCTCGGCTTCATCCTTTTCCTTTCGTCCGAGGTCATGTTCTTCGGCGGGCTTTTCGCGGCGTATTTCATCGCCCGCGCGGACGCGGTCTCTTGGCCCCCCGAAGAGCTGCTCACGCCCCAGCAGATCGCCGACGGGGTCAAGCTCGAGCTCGAGATCCTGCTTCCGGCGATCGCGACGGGCATCCTCGTCCTCAGCTCACTGACCATGCAGTGGGCCGTTTGGCAGATCCAGAAGGGGAACCAGGCGGGGCTCCTCTGGGGCCTGTTCATCTCCCTCGCCCTGGGCCTGATCTTCCTCACGGCCCAGATGTACGACTACTCGCAGCTCCACTTCCGCGCTGACGACACCATCTTCGGCACGACCTTCTACACGCTCACCGGCTTTCACGGTGCGCACGTCGCCGGCGGTGCGCTCTTCATGTTCGTCGTGCTCGTCCGCTCGCTGGGAGGGCAGTTCACGGCCAAGAACCATGAGGCCGTCGAAGCCTGCTCGATGTACTGGCACTTCGTCGACGTGGTCTGGATCGCGCTCTTCACGATCCTCTACATCATCCAGTAGCCCAGAAAGAGGACGGACGCATTGGCGCAAGACACCGGTGAACATGACGCCCACGTGGGGCCGGGTGTCCACCTCCCCGACCCCACCATGTGGCCGTTCGTCGCAGGCCTCGCCGCCATGCTTCTCAGCGTCGCGCTGGTCTGGTGGGCGCGGGTCGACGACCAGCGCGATGTCAGCGGCCCGCTCCTCGGCGCCGCTGCCGCCGTCACCCTGTTTACCGTCGCGGGCTGGGGCTACGAAGACGGCCGCATGCGCCAGAAGGCGCGCGCGCAGGACGAACGCGAGGGCCAGGCCGCAAAGCGCACGCAGCTCATCACGTTCGCCGTTGCCGAAGGCGAGATCGGGGCTGCCACCGCCATGGGCGGCATCGTCGACGCGATCCAGGAGGCGCATGCCGAGCTGCGCGCCGCACCCGGCTTCGAGGATCTGCGCATCAACGTCTCCCCAGCCGATGTCGGACCCTCGCAGGTCATCGTCGAGACGACGTGGTCGACCTCGGAGGAGCTGGCCGCGTTCGAGGAGACGGAACGCACGATCATCGACCTCATCAACCGGCACCCCGAAGAGATCGTCCCCGGTTCCGTGCAGACCTTCGATATGCAGGTCGTGCGCGACACGAAGGACACCTCCGTCCGATTCGGGCTCGGCGCGGCGACCGCGCTGCTCGGCTCACTGATCGTCGGAGGCTTCGCCATCGGCGCGGGCCTCACGCTCTTCGAGGGCGAGGGCGGGGAGGGCGGCGTCACTGGACCCATGATCGATGGGCCCGGTGACTTCGAGGGCACGGTCACCGCGAAGAGCACGGCCTTCGACTTCAAGGAGATCACGCTCCCGCCCGCCGCCGATCTCACGATCGTGATCGATAACCAGGACGACCTTGTTGCCCACAATATCGCCTTCTTCCAGGGTGAGGAGCCCGGCGCCGGACCGTATCTGCAGGGCTGCAGCGCGGGCTGCGAGGAAGCTCCCGACGTGCGCACTGCGCTGCGGCTGGGCATCGTGACGCAGGAGTTCAGCTTCACCACGCCCGCGCCGGGACGCTACGGATTCCTCTGCGAGGTCCACCCCGACACGATGCGGGGCGTCCTCATCGTCGCCGAGGGCGCGCTCCTGCCAGGCGAAGAGCCGCCACCGCCGGAGCCCGCCGAAGGCGAGGGCGAGCCTGCCGAAGGCGAAGGCGCCGCCGAGGCCTAGCGGCCACAACCCCGTTCCCCGGCCCTAGCGACCGTCGCCCTCCGCCTGCGCATCGACGAGCTGCTTGAATGCCCGTACCTGCATCGCGCGCCGGCGCGTCGTGATTCCCAGCTACTCTCAGAGCCTTGTGATCGTCTCCAATTCGGTCTGTCATTCTCCAAGATCGTTAAAGAGTCCGAAAAGTCCTCATATGGTGGCAATCATGACTGGTACGGCATCATCCCCGGAGTTCAACCCGCGCGAAGGACGACAGCCAGCGGGAGGCCCGCTCGACTACCGCGATCCCGAGTGGGCGGCCGACGAGCTCGGCATCGATAAGCAGACCGTCTACAAGTATCTACAGGACGGCACCCTGCCTGGATTGCAGCTGGGACGGAAGTGGCTCCTCGTCGGAGCGAGCGCTTGCGCGCTACCTCGACGAGGAGCAGCGGCGCCAGACGGCGGCTCGCCGCGCGGGCATGCATGAGGCGCCCGGCAGCCGCCTGTTGCAGCTCTTAGCGAAGCAGAACGCACAGGACGACGCGCGCTACATCATCGGCTTGGCCCAGGGAGAGGCGCAGCGCTTGAACCACAACTATCTCGACCAGGAACACCTGCTCTTGGCCTTCGCTGAAGCTTCTGAGAGCACAGCTGCGAAGACGCTCGCCAGCCTCGGGATCGACTCCGCAAGGCTGAAAGGCGGAGTAGAGGCCGTGATTGGCGCCGGGGCGCCCCCCCCGAGGAGGGCGGCGCCCCACCCCCTGAGCCGGGTCCTACGCCACGCGCCGTCAAATCGCTCGAGTACGCGGCCGCCGAGGCCGAAGGGCTCGACTGGACGAGAATTACCAGCGGCCACGTCCTCATCGGCATCATGCGCGAAGGCACGGGCGTGGGCGTCGGCGTCCTCCGCGCCCTTGACCTCGACTTCGACGAAGCCGAGCGGACGGTCGCTCGCGTCGCGGCGGAGCGCGAGGCCGGTTCCGGCTCCTAGCCCCGCGGGCTCGGCGCTACTCGAGCACGCCCTCCACGAGCAGCTCCGTGTACTCGTCATCCGTCA
>CAUYXJ010000040.1:0-26235 GCA_963577065.1 Dehalococcoidia bacterium
TTCGCGCGTCTCGGCGAGGCGTGAGGGCGTCATCTCCGGATCTTCGCTGCCCTTGTTCCCGTTCGTGATGATGGCGTAGGTGACCTCGGTGCCGCGGCCGGCCCACTTCGCCACGGTCCCGGCCACCATGAACTCGGCGTCGTCGGGATGGGCGACGACGACCATGGCGGACTCGGGCCGGTACTCCTCAGTCTCGCTCGCGGTCACCCTCGCCCCTCTCGCTGCCCGAGCAACGAGCTGGGCCGCCTGGCCCCTCTCGTTGCTCGTGGTCTAGGAGTCGTCTTCGTCGCCGCCGCAATCAAGGTCGACGGTCGCTCCGTTGTCGGTGGCCGCCTGCTGGACGGTCTCGCAGGCCTCCTCGAACTCGTCCCCGGCCAACTCGACTGCGTCCGAGCCCTCGATGAGGGCTATAAGCTCCCCCTGCGAGTCGACGTCGTCGAGCTCACTTCTGAAGTCCTCGAGGACGTCCACGAAAGTCTTCAGCTTCGCAACGAAGCCATCGTGGGCGGCTTCGACCGCTGCCGGCGGGCTAAGGCCTTCGGAGGCGCTGAGGGAGTCCTTCGCCGCGTCGGTGTTGCCCTTGAAGAACTCCTGGAACGCCTTGACGATGTCGTCCTCGTCAGAGTCCTCATTCTCGAGGACCTCGTCGAACTCGAGCTCGTTCTGGTCGACCAACGCCGTACGGTCATCGCTGATCTGCTGCAGCTTTTCGAAGTACTCCTCGATCGTGAGTTCGCTGCCGCCGCCACAGCTCACCAGGAGGAGGGCCGCGAGCATGCCTCCGATCGCGAACACCAGCCGGTTCTTCATGAAAGTCCCTCCGTCTCCGCTGGCGAGATCGTAGGGGCAGCGGTAATTGCGGACCAGCCACACGGGGCGCATGCCCGCTATCATCGGCCGGCGCCCGCCCTGGGCGCGGAGGGTTCGCGAATGTGCTTCGACTACGATGCCAATCCCCCCATCGCTCCTGTCGCCGGCGCCGCCATCGACTCCGAGGATCTCGTGCTGACATCGGCCGACGGCACCGACTTCGCTGCCTTCGTGGCGCGCGCGGAGAGCCCGTCGGGAGCCGGGATCGTCATGCTGCCGGATGTCCGCGGGCTCTTCCCCTTCTACGAGGAGTTGGCCCTGCGCTTCGCGGAGGTGGGCATCAACGCCCTCACGATCGACTACTTCGGGCGGACGGCGGGCGTGGCCAAGCGGGACGCCGACTTCCCCTTCATGGAGCACATCCCCAAGACCACGGCCCCGACCATCGCCGCCGATGTCGCCGCGGCGGCGGCCTATCTGCGCGGCGCCGCGGGCGGCTCCTGCCGCTCGCTCTTCACCGTCGGGTTCTGCTTCGGCGGTTCGAACTCGTGGCTGCAGGCGGCCAGCGGCCACGGCCTGAGCGGGGCAATCGGCTTCTACGGCCGCCCCGGCGCGGGATTCGACGGCGGCCCTGGGCCCATCGACCGCGCAAAGGAGATGACCGCACCCGTGCTCGCGCTTATGGGCGGAGCCGACGACTACATCCCCGAGGAGGAGGTCGCCGGCCTCCGAACCGCGTTTCAGGAGGCTGGCCTCGAGCACGAGGTCGTCGTCTACGAGGGCGCGCCCCACAGCTTCTTCGATCGCACGTACGAAGAGTTCGCCGACGCCTCCGCCGACGCCTGGACGCGCTGCCTCGCCTTCATCCGCACCAACACCGAGGCGTAGGAGCCGCCCCGCCCGGAACGCAGCGGGCGGCGCTGGAATGGCGCTACCGATCCGAACATATGTGTTGACAGCCGCCTGCTACGTCCTTTAATCTTTGTTGCTGGATGGTCCGTAAGGACCAGCGTGGATGAGCGGGCGAAGGCCCGCTTTTCCATATCCCACCACTAGTCCAACAAGTAGTGGCCGTAGACGTTGACCATGTGGTCAGCGGCAGCGTTGAGATCCAGCGTGAATTGGCTAGGTGGTCTGAAGAGTGGCCGGCCGGCCTCCAGGACAATTCGCTGCTTCTGCCCGGCGCAAAGGATGTCGGCGAGCTGGAGCCCAGCGATATTCTGGCTCTTCCGGATTATCTTTATCGCCCCAGTGGGATAGGCGGCCCGGTAGTCTGAACCGGTCGCGGCTCCCGACCCATAGCGCAGCATCGCTAAGTAGGCCTGCTGCAGCTGACGATCTTCTCTCTTCCCCCGAGACTCCGCGATGATGTCCGCTTGGTCTCCCTTAACGCTCAAGAATCCCCGGATCCCGTTCAGCAAGACCGCCAACGAGTAATCGTAGGGGTCCCAAGCGCTACCCGTGAACGACTTGAAATGAGTGAGCTTATCGATAACGACGGTGAAGACCTGCGCTGGGAGGTCGTGCACAAAGCTCAGGATGTCCTTGTCCCAAGCCGACTTGCGTGCGGGATTCGCGAGCACGCCGAACCATCGTTGTCGTTTGAGGATGTGGCTCCTAGTGAGGATCACCGGATCATCGGGATCGTAGGTGAAGTGCTTTCTTTTGAGTCGCTCTAGGTTCGGCTGCAAGTGCTCCCGATAGTAGTCCTGGTGCACGACCACGCCGGTAAGAGCCAAGTAGCGTCTGTCCAGGCGATCAACATTGTTGTAGCGCTGATCGCCCGATTCATCGATGTAGACGCGATAGGCGAGGTGCCGCACGGCCGTACTCTAACTGCCCGCAGCAGTCGAGCATGGGTGAGGCCGGGAGGCGGGGCCCGAGCGAAGCGAGCCTAAAAGCGAGCGCGAAGGGGCAGCCGGAGCAGTCGAGCGACTGCTGTGTTCGTCTCTATCGAGGCGC
Organism: Dehalococcoidia bacterium; assembly: GCA_963577065.1. GTDB lineage: Bacteria > Chloroflexota > Dehalococcoidia > Tepidiformales > Tepidiformaceae > CAUYXJ01. The sequence continues at coordinate 2,773 of CAUYXJ010000040.1, forward strand.
GAAGGCGAAGCGGCCGCCAGGTCGCGCGGCCACAGCAGCCGAGCGACTGCTGTCTTCGTCTCTATCAAGACGCCGGAGCGAGGTGCGAAGGCGAAGCCGCAGCAGCCGAGCGACTGCTGTGTTCGCCTCTATCGAGGCGCCGGAGCGAGCGCGAAGGCGCAGCGGCCGCCAGGCCGCGTAGCCGGAGCAGCTGAGCGACCGGTATATCGAGGCGCGAAGGCGAAGCCGCAGCAGTCGAGCGACCACTGTCTCCACTAAAACACCGCTGTGGGGTTGACCGGTGAGCCCGTGCCGCCGCGGACGTGGAGCGGCGCGATCGAAAGCATGAACTCCCAGCGCCCTTCCTCGGCGCAGGCTTCGGCGAGCGGATCGAGGAAGGCGTTATCGAGCAGCGGCAACCCCATGTAAACGATCGTGAAGACGTGCACGGGACCGCCGGGGGCGGGCGGGTCCTCGAACATCGCGTAGGGGCTGGGGCGTGCGTCGAGCATGTCCCAGCCGAGGATGGCGGCGTCGTGTTCCTTGAGGACCGGTACGCAGTCCGCATGAAGCCCCGGGCTCGGCGGGATGCCCGGCGTCGCCTCTGGATTCGCGGCGAGATAGGCGGGCCGAGCGCCGCGGACGAGGACTGCGTCACCGGGGCGGAGCTCGATCCCTTCGGCCTCGGCCGCGGCCTCGAGCTCCCAGCCACGCGTGGGCGCGTCCGTCGTGACGTACTCGGTCCCGCGCAGGCGGGGGATGTCGAGGAGCACGCCGCGCGTGAGGATGCCCTCTTTCCAGGCGGCGACATCGCCGGAGGCGGCCCCGGCGGATGTGACTTCGGCCGCGGCCGACTTGCCGTTCCACATCTTGCCTTCCCAGAAGATGTGGCAGAGCGCGTCCACGTGGGTAGTCGCGTAGCCGTGGAAGACGAGGCCGATGTAGTCGCTGGACGCCTGGGGCCCGAAGCGGACAAAGTGCTGGACCGGGTTCCAGTTTCCGGGCTGGCCCTGGGTATTGAGCGGGTACGAAAGTGAGACGGCCCGCCCGCTGCGCACCAGCGCCGCCGCTTCGCGACGCTTCTCGGGCGTGATCAGGTTGATCGTGCCCGCGCTGTCGTCGGGGCCCCAGCGGCCCCAGTTGCTGCAGGTCTCGAAGTACGTGCGGACCTCGTCCTCGGTTGGCTCGGGATATTCGCCGTTGGGTGCCATTGGATCCTCCTCGCCCGGCGGGATCCTACCGACTGGCGCCCGTGTGTGTGTGCGCGGGGAGCTAGTTCGGGGCCGCGGGGGTACGCAGGGGGAAGGTGGCGACCACGTCGTGGCGCGCGCCATCGGCCAGCAGATGGCTCCGTACGAGCGATATCTGGCTAGTACGCCAGGCCGACTCCGGGACCTCGACCTTGCCCACCGCCACCTCGAGCCCGGCGCGCTCGCGGGTGGCGATGTGGTCCCGCACACGCCCGAGCGTGAGGTGCGGCCGGAAAGGCCGCGTCTCCGGTTCGAAACCGATTACCGAAAGGGCGCGGTTCACGTCACGAGAGAGCGCCTCGAGGCGAAGCACATCCCCGGCGACGGCTACCCACATCACCCGTAGCCCTTCGCGACCGCCGAAGGTGCCGATGCTCGCGAACTCGAGGAAGAAGGGCGAGTGGCGAACGACCGCTTCCTGGAGCGCCACCTTCACAGCCGGGATCTGGCGCTCGGGCACCTCGCCCAGGAACTTCAGGGTGACGTGCAGGCTCTCTGGGTTGACCCAGCGGACGGCGCCGTCGCTCTGCGCGCGGAGATCGGCGATCACGCCGGCCAGCGACCGCTTCACATCGTCGGGAAGCTCGCAGGCCACGAACAGGCGGTGGGTCTTCGGTTTTGGCTCAGTCATATCACCGGAATCGTCACAGGAATCGCTCGGCGTTCCCGCCGGCTACCGCTTGCGCGGCCGCCGCCGGTAGACCGGCAAGGGCACGCTTCAGCTCCGCTGCCGGCGTCCGCAAAGGGAAGTCGGAGCCGAAGAGAACTCGCTCGGCGCCCGCCGCCTGCACGAGGCGTGTAACGCACTCGGAATCATACAGAAGGCTGGCGGCGGCGGTGTCGAAGAGGAGGTTCGGGGTAGCGGCGCGCACTTCGGGCATACCGAGATAGAAAGAGGCACCGGCACCGAGGTGAGCCCCGATCATCGTCACGTCCGGGGCGGCACTCGCCACCGCGATCAGCTCCGCCGGCGTGAGGCCACCGCCCTTTCCGGGATAGCAGTGCCCCACGGGTTCGCTCGTGTGCCAGAGGAGCGCCACCCGCGCCTCCGCCGCGAGCGCGGCCAGCCGCCGGCCCCCAGCCCCGATGGGATCCCAGCCCTGCGTGCCCGGGCGGAGCTCGCCAAAGCCACGGGCGCCGGCCGTGATCGCCCGCCCCGCCTCGACCTCCCAGCCCGGGAGCGCGGGGTTCACGGTCGCGAAGGGAACGATCGCGGGCGGCACCTCGGTGGCGATCGCCAAGAGGTACTCGTTCTGTTCGCTGATCTCCCGCTCGCCCGCGAAGGCGAAGCCGAGCGCCACGGCGGCGTCGAATCGAGCCTCGCGCAGCGCTCCGCGGAGCGCTGCCGCATCGGCAAGCTCGACCCCAGCGTGAGCGTAAAGCTCGGCGAAGCCCTCATCGCGGGCGGCAATCGCCTCGCGGGAGCGGACCTGAGAAGGGGGGAACAGGTGCGTGTGCGCGTCTACGCGAGCCACCGTGGACGATCGTAGCAGATGGGGTAGGCTGGCCTGGTGGGGCTCTTTATCGAGGTCATCGTGGCCGAGGCAGCCTGCGCCTCAGAGCCGGAATGCCGGGAGTGCGTGCAGAGCTGCCCTGTCGATATCCTGGCGCGCACCGATGGCGACCGCATCGCCCGCGTTCTCGACGAGAACGTGGACGAATGCATCCTCTGCGACCTCTGCGTGATCCGCTGCCCGGTTGAGGCGGTGACGGTCCGGAAGCTGTACGCCAGCTAGGCGCGATGACCGGCCTGGCGGAGCCAGGCGATGTGGGCGCTCTCCTCGAGCGTGGTCAGCCACTGCAGGGCGTCCCACAGTGTGAGGCCGCGGGCGTACGCGCCATGGCCTCGCAGAAGCGCCACCCGGGCACCACGCAGCGCCTCCGCGATCTGCTGTTCCTGGAGCGGTCCCGGTGCGATCACCGGGACCTCGGGCAGGTGGGCCTGGCCCTCCGTGTCCTCCGGTACGAACACGTCCTGCTCGAACGAGCGGGCGATGGCGTGCCGCGGATGGGCGTGGGCGATCGCGAGCGCATCGGTCAAGGCGTAAATCGTCCAGTGGAGGATCGTATCGCTGGAGGGGGGAGGGGGCTCATGCGTACCATCGGGCAGAACGCGGCTGATGTCCTCGGGGCCGAGGTGGCCCAGCATCGTGCCGGTGCCGGTGATCCAGATCGCGTGCCCGTCGCGGACGCTGAGATTGCCCCCACGGCTGCTGACGAGGCCCAACATGTAGAGGTCGCGCCCCACTCCCTGCAGGTCGCGAAGCGTCGTCTCGGGAATCGCCACGCCCTTGCCTCCCAGGCGATCTTAGCGGGGCGCGGCGCGAGCGTTTAGGGGGAGGCCTTGCGGCCACAAAGCGAGCTATATCCCAGCGAGCTCTAAAGCGTCAGGCAGGCACGAGCCCCGACCGATCGGGGAAAGTTATTTCCCATCGATCGACCTTCTGGGGGAGGTGTTCTCCCTGATCCTCGATGTGGGCGTCAACACAGGCTTCGATCGCTTCGACGATATTCGTCCGCAGCTCATCTAGCGTCTCGCCCTGCGAGGAACAGCCAGACAACTCGGGCACCTCGGCCCAATATCCGCCCTCTTCAGCTTCGTGCACCAAGACTGTGAAGGTGTACATCGCCGTCCTCCCTTAGCGCCCCGCCGCGCTCAAGAAATCGTCTTCTGTAACTTCGGCTGTCTGAATAGCCTTCTTCAGCAATCCGACCTTAACAGCGCCAGCAGGGATAGAGAGGTTACGCCCGTTGGGCATCTTCACCAGTCGGTGACTTCCCTTTCCTTGCCGTTCTGTCCCACCAAGCTCGACGAACGCAGCGATGGCCTGAGCCTGGCGGATATCCCTCGGAAACTTGGGCAAGCCCTTGCTCCTTCGGGGTCGCGAACTGAGTCACAGAATGCCACGACGTGTCAAATCTACCCCACCATCGGGGAGTATGCCTTTTCCGTCCTGACGCTGCGGCCCGAGCAGGCACGCGGGCGGCGAGGCCGGTGGGGGTCCGAGCGCAGCGAGCGCTCAAGCGAGCGCGAAGCCGCAGCGGCCGCAGGCCGCGAAGGCGCAGCAGTCGAGCGCCGGGGAGGGGCCGGTCGGGAGGGGCCCGAGCGCAGCGAGCCCTCAAGCGAGCGCGAAAGCCGCAGCGGCCGCAGGCCGCGAAGGCGTAGCAGTCGAGCGCGGGGGAGGGGCCGGCGGGGGGGCCGAGCGCAGCGAGCTCTACTTAGACCTCGCGGAACTCGCCCTCGACCGTGCCTTCTTCGGCCTCTCCGGCGGGCTCGCCCGCTGCGGCCCCGTCGTCGCCGTCATCGCCCTCGGGGCCGGGCTCGGCGCCGGGCTCGGCGCCATAGACGGACTCGCCCACGCGCTGAAGGACGGCGGTGAGCTCGTCGAGCGCGGTCTGCAGCCGCTCTTTGTCCTCGCCCTCGGCCTCGAGCGCCTCGCGCACCGCCTTCACCTTCTCCTCGACCTCACCCTTGAGGGCCTCGTCGATCTTGTCGGCGTTGTCCGCGATCGTCTTCTCCGCCTGGTAGGCGGCGCTGTCGGCGAGGTTGCGCAGCTCGATGAGCTCGCGGCGGCTGAGGTCCTCGTCCGCATGCAGTTCGGCGTCGCTCTGCATGCGCTGAATCTCTTCGTCGGTGAGACCGCTCGAGGCCTGGATCGTGATCTTCTGTTCACGGCCCGTGCCCTTGTCGATCGCGCTCACATTGACGATGCCGTTGGCATCGATATCGAACGTCACCTCGATCTGGGGGAGGCCACGGGGGGCGGCGAGGATGCCATCGAGGGTGAACTTCCCGAGCGACTTGTTGTCCGGCGCCATGGGGCGCTCGCCTTGGAGCACGTGGATCTCCACGCTGGGCTGGTTGTCGGCAGCGGTGCTGAACACCTGGCTCTTGGCCGTGGGAATGGTGGTGTTGCGGCCGATAATGGTGGTCATCACGCCGCCGAGTGTCTCGATGCCGAGGGTCAGGGGCGTAACGTCGAGCAGGAGCACGTCCTGGACGTCGCCCTTGAGCACACCCGCCTGGATCGCCGCACCCATGGCCACGACCTCATCGGGATTGACGCCCATGTGGGGCTCCTTCCCGAAGAACTCGCCCACGAGCTGCTGGACCGATGGCATGCGTGTCTGACCGCCGACGAGGACGACCTCACTGACTGCGCCGGGCTCCTTGCCGGCGTCGGCAAGCGCCTTCTTGACCGGCTCGAGCGTCCCTTGCAGCAGATCGCCCACGAGCTGCTCGAGCTTCGCCCGGCTCATATTGAGATTGAGGTGCTTCGGGCCGCTCGCATCGGCAGTAATGAAGGGCAGATTGATCTCCGACTGCTGAGCGCTCGAAAGCTCGATTTTCGCCTTCTCTGCCTCGGCCTTCAGCCGCTGGAGCGCCTGGCGATCCTGGCGCAGGTCGATGCCCTCGGACTTCTTGAACTCCTCGATCAGCCAATCGATGATGCGCTGGTCGAAGTCATCGCCGCCGAGGTTGGTGTTGCCGTTGGTGCTGAGCACCTGGAAGGTGCCGTCGCCGATCTCGAGGATGGAGATGTCGAACGTGCCCCCGCCGAGGTCGTAGACGGCGATCACCTCGTCCGCCTTCCTGTCGAGGCCGTAGGCGAGGGAGGCGGCGGTCGGCTCGTTGATGATGCGGAGGACGTTCAAGCCCGCGATCTTGCCGGCGTCCTTGGTCGCTTGGCGCTGGGCGTCGTTGAAGTACGCCGGGACGGTGATCACGGCCTCGGTGACGGCCTCGCCGAGATAGGCCTCCGCATCCGCCTTGAGCTTCTGCAGGATCATCGCGCTGACCTCGGGGGGGCTGTGCTGGCCGTCGCCCATCGTCACGCGAACGTCGCCGTTCGAGGCGGCAGTAATGGCATACGGCATCGTCTCGAGGGCGCGCTGGACCTCATCGTCGCTGTGCTTGCGGCCCATGTAGCGCTTGATGCTGTAGACGGTGTTCTCGGGGTTCGTGATCGCCTGGCGCTTGGCCACCTGGCCGACGAGCCGCTCGCCGGACTTGGTCAGGGCCACCACCGAGGGCGTGGTCCGCGTACCTTCAGCGTTTGGGACGATGGTCGGTTCGCCCGCCTCCATGACGGCCATGGCGCTATTGGTGGTTCCGAGATCGATTCCCAGGACTTTCGGCATCTCATGCTCCTCCCGACTGGATCAGGTGTTTCGTTGGTGCTGTTGTTGCTGCTGCTGTTATGTCTGCCGCGCCTAGGCGCCCTCACTTGTTGGTTCGCTGCCATCGCCAACCACGACCATCGCAGGGCGGAGGACCTTGTCGCTGAGGGCATAGCCCTTCTGAACGACGTGCAGGCAGATGTTTTCCGACCCTGGCTGGCGGCCGACGGCCTCGTGTTGGGTGGGATCGAAGGCCAGGCCTTCGGCCGCGATCTCCTCGATACCCATGCCCTCGATCAGCGCCGCGAGCTTGCGCTGGATAGCGAGCACGCCCTGAACCCAGTTGGGGCCGACCAGCGTGCTGTCGAGCGTCTCCACCGCGCGGCCGAAGTCGTCGTGGACGGGCAGGAGGTTGATGACGAGCGCGGCGCTGGCCAAACGCGCCTGCTCGGAACGCTCCTGCTCGACGCGACGCTTGTAGTTGGCAAGGTCAGCGGCGGCCCGCTGCCAGTTGCGGTGGTTGGTCTCAGCCCTTTCTCGCTCCTCCGCAAGGAGGGCGTCAAGAGGCTGCCCAGCATCAGCGTCGGGCTCCGCGTCCGGCGCATCGCCCTCCATCCGCGACGCGGCGCGTCGGTCGACGCTCTCTGACTGTTCGTCGTCGCTCATCGGGCCTCCGGCGGAGAGGTTTTGGGGCAGCACATGTGGCTAGTCGTCGCCATAAAAGCGGTTCATGAGTTCGGTGAGGACATCGCTGACGTAGCGCACGTGGGCGACGGCATCCGCGTACTGCAGACGGGTCGGCCCGAGCAGGCCGAGGGTACCGCCGGCGCCCCCGGCAGTGCCGTAGCGCGTGAGCACGAAGCTCATGTTCTGGTAGGGACCGTCGCGGTTCTCGTCGCCGATGACGATGGCTACGTCGGCGTTACCGAGGGAGCCCACGGGGATGGCGCGCTGGAGGCGCGAACCCTCGACCGCTTCGAGGGTGTCGAGGAGGCGGTCGCTGTCGCCTTCGTACTCCGGCTGGCGGAGCAGCTCGCGCACACCCTCGATGACCGGCGTCTCGCTGGCGGCGTCCTCTTCGCTGCGAAGCAAGTCGATCACGGACTCGAGGACGGGCGTTTCGAGATCGACACTGACCCCTTCGCCGGGCGGCTGAGCGGTGATCTCAGCTGCCGTCCGGCCCGTGTGCGCATCGTTGAGCTGGGCGGCGAGCCGGGCCAGCTGCTCCTGCGTCACCGTCATCGCGAACTCGAGCGTGTGCTGGCGCACGGCTGCGTCACTCGTGACGACGATGAGGAGTGCGCGCTCATCGGTGAGCTCCACGAGCTGGAGGTGTTTGAGCCGCACTTCGACGAGGTGGGGTGGCGTCGCAATCGCGGCGTTGTGCATCGAGTTGGCGAGCACGCTCGCCGCCAGCGAGACCCAGTGCTCGAGATCGACGGTGCTCTGGTGGAACTGATGGAGGATGGTCAGCTCTTCCTCGGCCGTGAGGCGACGCTCGCCCATGAGCGAGCCGACGTACGTGCGGTAGCCGAGATTGCTGGGCACACGGCCCGCGGAGGTATGCGGATGGGTCACCAGCCCCTCCTCCTCGAGGGCCGCCATTTCGTTCCGCACGGTCGCGCTGGAGAGGTCGAGGTCATGCTTCGCCACGAGCGCCTGCGAGCCCACGGGCTGCGCGCTATCGACGTAGTCCTCGACGATGAGGGCGAGGATCCTCGCCCTTCTCTCTGATAACGCCATTGTTAACCCTGCTCGGGTATCTTAGCACTCTGTCCCCACGAGTGCTAATGGGCCGATCGCCCACTCTTTCCGGCCCAATTCGGGGCGGTCAAGCCCGCTGCTAGACTCCTTCCATGGCCCTCGGCCTTCTCGGCGGAACGTTCGATCCCCCGCATCTCGGGCACCTCGTTCTCGGCGAGTGCGCGCGCGTCCAGTTCGATGTCGAACGCGTGTGCTTCATGCCCGCGGGCGATCCCTACCGCAAGGCCGCTCGCGCTGTGACCGCCGCCGATGAGCGACTCGCAATGACCAGGCTCGCGATCGCCGACAACGAGGCGTTCGGCATCGACGCGCGCGAGGTCGAGCGCGCGGGCCCGACCTACACGCGCGACACCCTGCGCGAGCTGAAGCGCGAGGGCATCGGCGAGATCGTCCTGATCCTGGGCGGCGATGCCCTCGCCGACATGCCGAACTGGCACGAGCCGCACGAAATCGCGGCGCTCGCGCGGATCGTGATCGCACCCAAGGGCCTCACCGAAGCTGCCATCGCGAGGCATGCATCCGACGCCGGGCTGGGTGAGCCCCCCGCCGTCGTCGAGATGCCCGCGCTCCCGATCAGCTCATCGCTGATCCGCGAACGCGTGCGCCGCGGTCTGCCAGTGCGCTACCTGGTGCCCCCCGCCGTCGAGGACTACATCCAGGAGCGCGGCCTCTATCGCTAGCGCACCCGCAGTCGCGCTTCGACCGCCGAGGCACGAATGGGCGCGCGCGCGATCTCGATGCCGTCGAGCGCGATCACCGGCACAGCCTCGCCGTAGCGCTCCCGAAGCGCCGCGTCGCCGTCGACATCGACCGTCTCGAAGTCGAGAGCGAGTTCGTCCCGGAGCCCTTCGAGCAGCGCCTGCGCCTGGTCGCAGAGGTGACACTCGCGGCGCGTGTAGAGCGTGACGCGCCGCCGTCTCACGCCGGCGAGCGTTCGCCCGCGGCCGGGGGGCCGTCACCGCCCTCGTCGTCCTCGTCGTCGGGAGGGCCGAGCACGCGGTCCTCCCACTCATGCGTGATGGGCCCCGGATAGCGGCGCAGAACACCGGCGGCGATGATCGCGAGGCCAATCAGGGCGGGCGCCACCAACTGCGGCACCGGCACGTCGCCGATCGTCTGTTCATCGAAGCGGAACTCAGAGAGGCCGAAGCGCATGGCGGAATAGGCGACCACGTAGAGGCAGAACGTCCAGCCGGGGACCGTGACGAAGCGCCGCGCGACGAAGAGAAGGAGTGCGAGGATGACGAAGTCGCCGAGGAGCTCGTAGCCCCCAGCCGTGGGGTGCACGGAGCGGCCGAGCTCGCCCAACGTATCGGGGTGGGTGTACGTGAACGCCCAGGGCAGATCGCTCGCGGTCGAGAGATGCTCGCCGTTGATCAGATCGCCGATGCGGCCGATCCCCTGCCCGAGGATCATTCCCGCTGCCGCTGCATCGAGGCCAATCGCGATCGGCCAGCGATGATAGAGCGCGTAGATGAGACCACCGAGGACGCCGCCAATCAGGCCCCCATACAGCGTGATGCCGCCCTCGGTGATGTTGAGGACGATATCGCTGAGGTTGTCGTCGAACTGATCCCAGTGCTCGAGCACGTAGAAGAGGCGTGCCCCGACGATGGCGCAGGGCACGCCCACGAGCGCGATCTCCTGACCCACGTCCGAGGGAATGCCGTCCAGCTTCGCGAGGTACACGGCGAGGGAAACGCCACCGATGATGCCCACGGCCGTGAAGATGCCGTGCCAGCTGAGCGTGAGGCCCCAGATATCGCCGATCTCCGGGTCGAACGGAATGGTGATCGCAAGAAACGCGAGCGCGAGCGAGAAGTCCATCGCGCGCTATCGTACGGCCCCGCTGGCGCCCGGAAAAACGCGTTTGCCGTTCCCAGGGGCAGCGCCTAGGCTTGCCCACCATGCCAGGAATGGAAGGCAAGACCGCCCTCGTCTGCGGGGTCTCCAATGGCCGTTCGATCTCATGGGGCATCGCCAAGGCGATGCATGAGGCCGGCGCCGAGGTGGCGCTGTCGTACGGCCCCTCGATGGAGAAGCGCGTGCGGCCCCTCGCGGAGAGCATCGGCAGCGACTTCGTCGAACCCTGCGACGTTACTGACGACGAGGAGATCGCGACCCTTTTCGCCAAGCTCAAGGATCGCTTCGGCACCATCGACGCCCTCGCCCACGGCGTCGTCGGGGCAAAGCGGGACGACCTCGCCCGGGACTTTATCGACACGAGCCGCGACGGCTTCCTCTTCGCGCACGAGATCTCGGTCTACTCGCTGGTGGCGCTGACGCGTGCTGCGATCCCGCTGATGCCTAACGGTGGCAGCGTCGTCACCCTCACCTACTACGGCTCCGTGAAGATGATGCCTAGCTACAACGTGATGGGCGTGGCCAAAGCGGCGCTCGAGGCGACGGTCCGCTATCTCGCCTCAGATGTCGGCCCGAAGGGCGTGCGCGTGAATGCCATCAGCGCTGGTCCCGTGCGCACGCTCTCCGCAGCGGGCGTGGGTGAGTTCCGCTACCTCCACAGGGTCTTCCCGGATGTCACGCCCATGCGACGCCACATCTCGATCGAGGACGTGGGGGCGTCCGCGGCGTTCCTCGCCAGCGACGCCGCCGCGAACATCAGCGGCCAGGTGCTCTACGTCGATGGCGGCTTCAATACGCTGGGCATGGCCGTGCCGCCCGAGGACGCGGCCGCCGCCGACTAGCGCGGCTCCGATGAAGGCGATCGTCATCGCGGGGCCGGGCGAGCGCGACGCGCTCGAATACCGTGACGTGCCGGAGCCGCTCATGGGGCCGGACGACCTCCTCGTCGCGGTCCGCGCCTGTGCGCTCAACCGCGCGGACATCCTTCAGCGACTGGGCGGCTATCCCCAACCCGGCCCCAAGCCCGAGTTCGAGATCCCCGGGCTCGAATACGCCGGCGACGTGCTGCGCGCCGGCGAGCGGGTCGAGGGCTTCGCCCCGGGCGAGCGCGTGATGGGCCTCCTCCCCGGCGGCGGCTATGCCGAGCGGGTGACGACGCCGGCCCGCCTCGCCCTCAAGGTTCCTGACTCGCTCAGCTGGCAGGAAGCAGGCGCCACGCCCGAGGTCTACATCACCGCCCATGACGCGCTCCTCCAATGCGGCCTGCAAGCGGGCGAGCGGGTGCTCATCCACGCCGCCGGATCTGGTGTCGGGGTCGCGGCGATCCAGATCGCGAAGCTGCTCGGCGCCTCGTTCGTGATCGGCACCGCGGGAAGCGCGGCCAAGCTCGAGCGAGCAACGGCGCTCGGCCTCGACCTGGGCGTGAACTACCACGAGGCCGACTTCGCGGAGGCGGTGCTCGAAGCGACCGACGGCCAGGGCGTGGATGTCGTGCTCGACGTGATTGGCGCCGACTACTGGGAGCGCAACCTGCGCGCCCTCGCACGCCAAGGGCGCATGGTGCTGGTCGGCCTCATGGGCGGCGCCTCCGCGGACGCGAATCTCGGACAGTTCCTCGCGAAACGGCTCCAGGTGCGGGGCACGACCCTCCGCGCCCGCCCCCTCGAGCAGAAGGCGCAAGCGACACGTGCCTTCGAGAAGAGCGTGCTGCCGCACATTGCCTCGGGCCGGGTCAAGGTCGTCGTCGACAGCGTCTATCCACTGCCCGAAGCCGCGGCCGCGCAGGCGCACATGGAAGCGAACGCCAACTTCGGGAAGATCGTCCTCGAGCCGTAGGCCCATGACAGTCGAGTTCGTACAGGCGGGCGACGCCACGCTCTGGACAACGACGGGCGGAAGCGGCCCGCCACTCGTGCTCTGCCACGGCGGGCCCGGTGTCTGGGATTGTTTCGATGACCTCGCGCCGCTCATCGAGGAGCGCGTCACCGTCCGCCGCTACGACCAGCGCGCCTGCGGGCGTTCCGGCGGCGCAGGGCCGTTCACGGTCGACGGCTTCGTCGGGGACCTCGACGGACTGCGCCGGCACTGGGGCCACGAACGCTGGATCGTCGCCGGGCACTCTTGGGGCGCGAGCCTGGCCCTCGCCTACGCCGTCGCCCACCCGGAGCGGACGCGCGCCCTCGTGCTCGTCGCGAGCACGGGCATCGAGCGGGGGTGGAGCGACGAGTATCACGAGCGCCAGCGGGAGCGCCTGAGCAATGCGCAGTGGCAGCGCGTGCAGGAGCTGCAGCCCCTCCGCGGCACCACGAAGGCGATCGACGACGAGTTCTGCGCCCTCACGTGGTCGACGGACTTCGTCGACCGCGAAACCGCCATCGCCGAGGCGGAGCGCACCCTGCGGCCCGACTGCCGCGTCAACTTCGCGCTGAACCGCACCCTGAACGAAGACGGCAAACGTGTGATCGAGGATCCGGAATTCCGCGCAGCCGTCGCGCAACTGCGGATGCCCACGCTGGCGATCCACGGCGACGGTGATCCGCGCCCAGCCTGGCCTGCGGAGCACCTGGCCTCGCAGCTGGGCGCGACGTTCGTGGCGATTCCCGGTGCGGGGCACTTGCCCTGGATCGAGCAACCGGAGCAGGTCGCCGCGGCGCTGAACTCGTTCTTGACGGCCTTCCCGCCGAGACTCCCTAGCCCACCCCGAGGGCGGCGCGCAGCTCGGCGAGGTGGCCGATGCGGCGGTGGGGGTGGGCGGGCGGTGCCTCCACCGGGAACTGCAGCCGTTCGCGGTGGATCCATACGCTGTGGATACCCGCCGCGCGGGCCCCGCCGATGTCCGCGTAGAGGTTGTCCCCGACCATCCAGGCTTCCTCCGCCGCTGCCCCGACGCCCGCGAGGGCGTGGGCGAAGACGGCCGGATCGGGCTTGCCCCGGCCGAATTCGCCCTCGATCACAATCGCGTCGAAGTGCCGGGCGAGGTCCCACCGCTCAATCTTTTCGCGCTGCATCTCGGTGCTGCCATTGGTGACGAGGCCCAGGCGGTAACCCTCCGCCCGTAGCGCTTCGAGCGTCTCGAGGGAGTCATCGAAGGGAGCGATCCGAGACGTCATCTCCTCGAACGACCGCCTCGCGATCTCGTCTGCGGGAGCGTCGTCGAGGCCCTCCGCGAGGAGCGCGAGGCGCACGATTTCGCGGCGGGAATCGAGCGGCCTGGTGCGGTAGGGAGCGGCCGCCGCCTCGTCCCGCCAGAAGAGTGCGCCCTCTCGCTCAATCTTCTCCCGCAGGCTCACGGGATCTGCGCCGAGGCCAGGTGCGAACTCGGCGCACACCACCTCCCAACCCGTGTGCACCGCGCTGAACCAATCGAGCAGGGTGTCGTCCATATCGAAGAGGATGGCTCGCGGCCGCATCGCCTACGCCTCCCGCCGCACGCCGATGACGACGGCCGCGCCTTCGACCTCGAACTCCGCGCGCTGCACGTCGTCCGGGGGTGCGGCGGCGACCAGCTCTGTCGTGAGCGTCTCCGCGCGGACGTAGTCGCCGTGCGTCGCGAGAACGCGCGCGATCGCGTCGCCGCCCTCGTACCAGGTCGTGATGCGATCACTGAGGGCGAAGCCCGCCTCGCGGCGCAGGTCCTGAATGCGGCGGACGAGCTCGCGAGCGATGCCTTCGTCCGCGAGCTCGGGCGTGATCGTGGTCGTGACCGCAACGGTGTAGCCGGCTTCGCTGGCGGCGGCGAAGCCCTCGCGCTCGCGCATCTCGAGCAGGAAGTCCTCCGCCGCGAGCTCGTGCCCCGCGACCGCGACCGGGCTGCCGGCCCGGACGGCAGCGGCCACTTCGGCGGGATCCAGCGCGGCGAGCGCAGAACGCACCGCCGCGAGTTCGGCGCCAAGGCGCGGACCGAGCGCCGGCAGGTTGGGCTTCACCTCGAAGGCGACGACCTCGCTTTCGTCTTCGAGAATCACGAGCGCCTTCGCGTTGAGCTCGTCCAGGACGAGCGCCTCGTTGCGGCGCAGCACTGCGGCCTCGTCCGCAGAGCGCGGCTTCACGAGCAGCTCCGCCAGCGGCTGTCGCACCTTCAGCGAGGCCTTCGCGCGCGCCGCCCGCCCGAGCGAAGAGACGCGCTTCAGCAGCTGGGTCTCTTCGTTGAGCGTCTCGTCAATCGTACTCGCGTCGACCTCGGGCCAGTCCGCAAGATGGACGCTCTCCGGCGCATCGCCGTCGAGCGAGCGCACGAGGTTCTGCCAAAGCGTCTCCGCGAGGAACGGCGTGAACGGCGCCAATAGGCGCGCGAGCGTGACGAGCGCGGTATAGAGCGTGAAGTAAGCGCTGCGCTTGTCCACGTCCGCCTCCGCGACGCCGCGCCAGAAACGGCGCCGGGAGCGACGTACATACCAGTTCGAGAGGTCGTCGACGAAGCCCTCGATCGCGCGGGCGGCATCGGTGGGGTTGTAGGCGTCGAGGGCGGCGGTCACCCGCACGATCAGGGCGTTGAGCTCGCTCAACGCCCAGCGGTCGAGCTCCGGCAGCTCACCCGCGGGCCGTTCGCGCGGATCGAGGCCATCGATGTTGGCGTAGCCGACGAAGAAGCTGTAGGTGTTCCAGAGGGTCAGCTGGAAGCGGCGGAGGCCCTCGCTCACGAGGCGCGCGCTAAAGCGACGCGAGGCGCCCACCGGCGCCGATGCGTAGATGTACCAGCGCACCGCATCGGCGCCGAGCTCGTTGATGATGTCGAAGGGCTCGACGGCGTTGCCGCGGCTCTTGGACATCTTGTTGCCCTGCTCGTCGAGGATGTGGCCGTGGGAGACGACGTTGCGGTAGGCGATGCCCTCCGGCACCGCCTCGGTCGCGCGCAGGAGCGTGGCCTCGGCGTGGAGCGTGTAGAACCAGCCACGCGTCTGGTCGATCGCCTCGCAGATGAAGTCGGCGGGGAATTGGCGCTCGAACTCTTCCTCGTTCTCGAAGGGGTAGTGCCACTGCGCATAAGGCATCGCGCCGCTATCGAACCAGGCGTCGGCGACCTCGGGCACGCGCTGCATCTCGCCCTCGCACGCCTCGCAGCGCAGGACGATCGCGTCGATGAAGGGCCGGTGGACATCGTCGAGGGCCTCGACCGCAGCGCGATCGACCGCTCGGTCAGCAAGCTCCGCGCGCGAGCCGATCACGGAGACGTGTTCGCCCTGATCGCAGACCCAAAAGGGCAGGGGCGTGCCCCAGTAGCGCTCGCGGCTGACCGCCCAGTCGATGTTGTTCTCGAGCCAGTTCCCGAAACGCCCGTGCTTCGTGTGCTCGGGGAACCAGTTGATGGTCTCGTTGCCATCGAGTAGCCGCTCGCGCTGCTTCGTCGTGCGGATGTACCAACTCGGCTTGGCGTAGTAGAGGAGCGGTGAATCGCAGCGCCAGCAGAAGGGGTAGGTGTGCGTGATCTGCTCGCTGCGCAGCATCAGGTCCCGCTCCTCGAGGTCGCGGACAACGTCGGCATCGGCATCCTTGGCGAAGCGCCCCGCACCCGGCAGCCCCTCGGCCATCGTGCCGCGCGAGTCGATGGGCTGGGCGAAGAGCAGACGGAGCAGCTTGCCGTCCTCGAAGTCATCGCCACCGAAGGCGGGGGCGATATGGACGATGCCGGTGCCGTCGTCGAGCGAGACGCGATCCGCGCCGATCACGCGGCGCAGGCCGGCCGTGCTCTCGCCCGGAGGGACGGGCTGCAGATGCCCCTCGCCATCGAAGCGCCGCACCGCGCTGCCCACGTCTTCGGGGCGGTAGAGAGGCTCGTACTCGAGGCCGAGCAGCTCCTCACCAGTGAAGGTCCGGAGCGCTTCGCGCTCATCGCCTAGGACGGCCGCCGCGAGCGCGCTCGCCATAACCAGCCGCTCGCCTTCGTGCGCATAGAGCCCGTACTCAGCATCGGCCTTCACCGCGAGGGCAGTGTTGCCGGGGAGGGTCCAGGGCGTCGTCGTCCAGGCGACGATGCTCACGGAATCGCGGTCGTCGCCGCCGATCCGCGCGAGTGCCTCCTCCGTCAGCCGGAACTTCACGTAGACGCTCGGGTCGGGGACGTCGTTGCGGTAGCCCTGCGAAAGCTCGTGATCGCTCAGGCTCGTCTCGCAGCGGGGGCAGTGCGGGGTGCTGCGGTAATCCTGGTAGACGAGGCCGTGGTCCCAGAGCTGCTTGAAGATCCACCAGCCGCTCTCGATGTAGTCGTTCGCGTAGGTCACGTAGGGGTGGTCCATATCCGCCCAGAAACCGATGCGCTCGGTGAGCTCCTCGAAGTCGCGGATGTAGCGCCCCACGCTCTCGCGGCACTTCGCGTTGAAGGCGGCGATGCCGTACGCCTCGATTTCGGGCTTGGAGCGCAGTCCCAGCTCTTTCTCGACTTCGATCTCGACCGGCAAACCGTGCGTGTCCCACCCCGCCTTCCGGGGCACTCGAAAACCCTGCATCGATTTGTAGCGCGCGAAGAGGTCTTTGAGCACGCGGGGCATCACGTGATGCACCCCGGGGCGGCCGTTGGCGGTCGGCGGGCCCTCGTAGAATACGAAGAGGTTCTCCGCCGGGCGTTGCTCGATACTGCGACGAAAGATGTCGTGTTCACGCCAGAAGTCGAGGAGCGCAGTTTCGACTTTGGGAAAGTTAACGTTGGGATCAACGGGGTCAAACACTTGCGGCCTCCTCGGCGCTAGTGGTTCGATAGAACGAGCCTTCTCGCTGACCCGCCCCAGGACGACTGATGCCCAGATCCGGCAGCCGCACCAAAGCACGAAAAACGCCCGTCCCTGCAGGGACGGGCGTTGCTGCCCGCGGTACCACCCTGGTTCCCGCACGAGGCGGGCGCTCAGTGGAGCGCGATCACGCTCCTGCCCTTGATAACGGGGGGCCGCCCACCTCAGGTGGGCACGTACCGTCCGGGCCTACTGACCGGCTGGGCCGGTGTTCGGCCGGAAGCTCGGGAGGGATCTTCACGCCGGACCGCAGCGCCCCCTCACACCAACCGGGGCTCGCTGAGCGCGGACCAGGACGCTACTCGTCTCCGTCGGGGCCTCTGAGAGCTAGTGAAGCAGCGGCAACGTCGCGATGTCAATCGTGAACGGCTCCTGGTGCCGCGTGCGCTGGCACACCGGTGCTGCACTGGCGATCGGCCTGGTGACCGCGCTGATGCTGGCCGCCTGCTCGGAGTCGAGGCCGCTGCTGGAGCCGACGCCCATGATGACGGTGACGCCCGAACCGGAAGAGTTCCCGTTGCCCGACTCCGAAGAGCCACCCCTCACGGAGCTGCGGGTGGCGTACATCAACCTTCACGCCCCTGCAGAAGGGGACGAGACCGCCATTAGCACCTTCGACGAGCGGCTTGACCTCATCATCAGCGAACTCCTCGAGTTCGACCCGCACCTCGTGGGCTTCAGCGAGGCGTACTGGTCGGCGGACACGGGACGGGCGGCCTCGCGGCTGGCGGGCGAACTGCTGATGGAGTTCCAGTTCGTGCTTACCAACCCCTGGCCGGAGGACCCGGAGACGGACCCGGATGACTACGCGCGGGAACAGGGCTTTGCCGAGGGCCACCTCGTGCTCAGCCGCTTCCCCATCCTGGGGGCGGCCGACTCCGGTGAACTCGGCCCGCGCCAGCCCTACGAGGGAGCGCGGCGCACCGCCCTCCATGTCGTCGTCGAGGCACCCTCGCCAATCGGACGGATCGACGTGTACATCGCCCAGCTCTCGGGCGGGAGCGAGATCTTCGAGCTCGGGCTCGCCGGCGAACTCGTTAGCTATATCACCGAAACCCGTGGCGAAGGGACGCTCCTCCTGATGGGCAACATCGGCAGCGAGAGCGGCACGCTGGTGCTTCAGCCGTTCTTGCGTGAGGGCTTCATCGATCTCGCCGTTGAGACGAACGGCCGGTGGGCGAACGCCACCTGCTGCCGCGATGCCCTGCTCGGTCCGCTCCCACGGGTCGAGCGGCGAACCGACTTCCTGATGACCGACGGCTGGGAGGCCCAGACCGTCGGTGTCTTCGCGGACGAGCCGATCGAACGCAACGATGGCTCATTGCTCTACGCGAGCGACCACAACGGCGTGCTCGCGGTGCTGCCGGTCACCGACGAACACTTCCCCGCGCTCGCCGCGAACCCGCCTTAGCCCTCGTCGTCGTCCAGAAGGTCGGCGAGGTGCTGAGCGCTCGGGCCCGAGCGGTCTTGGGCAAGAATCGCATAGGGGATACCGTCGCGCTCGAAGCGGAGGACCTCGTCGCCTTCGAGTTCGCTCGCGAGGCTCCCGCCGGCGACGACGAATGCAGCACCAGCGACACGTGCGTCCGGATCGACGACGCCGCCCTTGATCGCGGGCCGGTCTGTGCGTACGAACGTGAGCACGTAGCCCGCCCCGCCCGGATCGTCAGGCCCCGCCAAGCGCACGCTGTGAAGAGCGACGCGACCGAGAAGGCCGTCGACGAGGTCGTCGCTTGGTCGCAGGAGGCGCAGCCCCGGAGTGTCGAGATCGACTTCGAGGATGGCTTCGAGGGCCTCGACGGGCACGAGTTCGCCATCGGGGTAGCCGTTCGGGACGGCGATCACCTGCCCTTCGGCGAGGGGCCCGCCGCCCAGCTCGTTGAGCGTCCGCAGATCATCCGCGCTGAGCCCCTCGGCGCCGAGCGCGGCGGCCAGCTCTTCGACCGTCTCGTTCGCGTGTGCCTCGTAGAGGAAGTAGCCGGCTCCCTGCGCAAGCGCCTCAGGAACGGCCGGATCGCCGGAGGGCGCGGGTGTGGCCGTTGGCGAAGGGGTGGGGCTGGGCGTCGATGTCGCACGCGCGGTCGGAGGCGTGGGATCGCCCGCTTCGTCGTCGCAGGCGGCGAGGGCGAGCACGGCGATGGCGATCGCAACGAGGGACCAGCGCAAGCGCGCGCCTCCTGCGCGAGAACCCCGGCCGAGCGGAGCACCGCGAACCATCAGCCTGCCACAGGGACTCCTGGGACTCCACGGGCCGCGCGCCCGAACAACGACCCGCTAGAAGTCCTGGAGTGAGTACACGGAGGCGCCGAGGCTCACACCCATGCCCATGATCACCAGAGTCAGCACCAGACCCGTGATGCTCAGGGCCATCGAGGTCACGCGCAGGCGCCGGATCCGAACGTCGGGAACGTCCTTGCCCTGCGCGCGTTCCTCGAGCGCGTCGACCTGGGCTGGGCCGGTGACGAACATGTGCAGGCCGACGAGCACGAGCATCACCAAGAGGATCGCCATCTTGATGACGAAGATCGGGCCGTAGCGAAGATCGAAGAAGTCGACCTCGTCGCCCACGCCGTGATAGTCGCGCCAAGTGCTGATGAGATAGGCACCGCCGATGAGAATGAGCACGAGCCCCGCCCCGCCGAGGTAGCCGAAGCGCGTCGTGATGGTGCGCATCGCCGCGACCCGGGTGGGGAGATCGGCGATCCCGCGCGAGGCCGGGATCCAGGCGAACGCGAGGAAGAACTGCGGCCCCACGAAAAGGGCGATGCCGAGCACGTGCACCCAGACGGCAGCGATGTGCAGGAAGTTCTCCACGGCCTCGCCTCCTTGCGAACAAAACGTGGTTCCAGCCTGTGACTCTGGGAACGTCACCCCTCACGAACAGCGCTATCGGCGTTCTGGGGGGACCGACGGGAGTGGTCCGGGCGCCAACGGTGGCACAGGGGCAGGTTACCAAGGGTATAGCTTGAGCCCAGTGGGCACATCCTTTCTGCCGTCGCGGCGAGGGATGTGCCGATGGGTTTAGGCAAAACGGTACGATCAACGAGTGGTGGGAGGATGTTGGCTGGCGAGCGGGGCCCTGGTGCTCCTGCTCCTCGGCTTGGGAGGGATCGGATGCGGGTCCGAACGGGAGCCCGATCCTGGCGCGACAGAGAGCGTCGACGGCCCCCCGCAGCCCACGACGTCGCCCCCCATTGTGTCGCTGCCAGAACCCGAAGCAAGAGGATTCGAAGATGCGGGAATGCAGGACGGCTCGCAAGCCAGGTTGAAGCCCAGGCCGCCTGACAGGCAACGGTGCCGAATTCCTGCCGAGATTTGTGAATTCGCATTAGAGCTATTCGGCCTATTCGCGGGGGCAGATTTGGGGCTTCTCATGAGTATCTCCAAAGCTCAAGAGTTCGCCTGCGATGAAGGACGTTGGACTCAGCTATGCGAGAACGCGGCGTTAGGTGATCTGCGCCAGGGCTACACCGTTTCAGCTTCGGGTGAGGGGGCCAGAGTCGGTACCGCTGAGTTCCGAGAATGGTTGAGCCGCGAGCTCTCAAGACTTGCCTTCGTGGCGCCCAAGGAGGAGGACGGGTACGGGGGAGGGGGACTCCAAATCTCGAGCGTTGGCTGCCATCGTGGGCTCGATCAGCCCTCGGGATCCTGTGGGGATGCGTGGATCGAGGTCGTGCTCTCGTACATCGACGAATCTGAGCCGCTTGGGTTCCAGCGAGCAATCGTTTGCCTGCAAGTATTCCGACCGAAGAATGAGCAAGTCTTCCGCTTGACCGGTGTCGGGTGCCCCATTCCTTCCACTGCCTTGCTCTACGACTCAGAAAGGGGTGCAGCAACGGCGGATGGGGTCGAGGGTTGGTTCGGTGTATACGCATGGTCGCCGTAGAACCTGTGGTGCGGACCAGGTAGTTGTCTCAGACGGAAACTACCGCGCCCTGCGCCTCCGCAAGCTGTGGGAGATTGCGCTTCTCGGCGGCCTGTGGGACACGAAAATTCAATCCGGCCAATGAAACCCGGCCCTTCGGGACATCGCTCGGGCCCAGCCCGCACACCCCCCCCCCGCGCGCTCGACTGCTGCGGCAGCGCGGCCTAGCGGCCGCCGCGCCTGCGCGCTCTGGTTTTGAGCTCGCTGCGCTCGGGCCCCACCCCGCACCCCACCCGCGCTCGACTGCTGCGGCTGCCCGGCCTGGCGGCCGCTGCGCCTGCGCGCTCTGGTTTTGAGCTCGCTGCGCTCGGGCCGCACCCCTCACCCCGCCCCCGCTTAGTAGCTCTGGAACAGCTTTCCCCACTCCGTGTCGAGCATCTTGCGGATACGACGCTTGCCGAACAGGGGGTACCAATACACGTTGTGGTAGAGGTTGCTCGCGGCGTAGGACCAGGGCACGAGGGGCGTACGCAGGAGGAAACCTTCGAACCGCTTCAGCTTGCCCCAATAGATCTGCTTCTGGCCCCAGCTCGCGAACGTGTCCTCGTCACCGCTGAAGCCGAAGTCGACATCGCTGACATCCATGCCGACGACCTCGATCTCGTTCGGATCGCCGACGCCCAGGCCGTCTTCGTGGGCAAGGCGGATGAAGTCGATCGATAAGGGGTCGAAGCCCATCATCTTGGCGGCGACGGCATCGATCGCAACCTGATCGCTGCTCGCCAGGATCACGTTTTTCACGTGCGGACGCATCGCCCGCGGACCGGGCCCGTCGCCTGCGATCGTGCCGTCCATGACGGCGAAGACGCCACTGTGGATCTCCTGCTGGATGCGGAGCAGATCGACCAGCGTTTCGTGGATGACCGAGTGCGTCCAATGGCGGCGGTTGTTGAGGAGTCCCCCGAAAGCGTTCTTCATCGCGCCCGTCATGGTCGTGAAGACGTGCGTCTTGAGCGTGGGCAACTGGATGATGTTGGTGCCCAGGAAGGACTCCGGGATCTCGATCCCATCGGGGAAGATGCGGTCGAGGACACGCATCTCGCCCTTCGGCGCGTAGGGCACCCATCGCTCCGCCGGGTCCTGCAGGTGCACGCTGCGGAGGGCGTGCTTGCGCAGGACGCGGTCGTGCTTGTTCCCGCGCTCGCCCTCGTGCGAGTCGACCACGACGGTGCCGTTCTGAACGGGGGTGATGTCGCCAAAGCCCGCGGCGCGCAATGCCTGGGTGACGCCATCGAGCTGCCAGGGGCTGGTGCTGCAGCCGGGGTAGTAATGCTGCCAGCTGATGTTGACCTTGAGAAGTGTCTCGCGGTCGGCGGGGAGGTGGTCGCGGAAACCCGCCAACTCCATCACGCGCCCGATATCGCGAACGACGGTCGGGGCGCTCGTGTAGAGCACGGCGACGCGTGGCTCGCGGCTGGGCGGCTTGCTCAGGGCGGGCCGGGCCTCTCGCTCCGCCTCGGTCTCAAGGGCCATCTCGCTAGTGTACGACCAGCTTCGCTGAGGGCGCGGGCGCGGCGCCGAGGGGCGGTGGAGCGAGCAGGCGCTCGCGCACCCAGCGCGCGACTCCCCGCGGCTGTTCGAAGATGAGTTGGTGCGAAGCCCCGCGGGCGATCCGGAGCGGCCAGCCCCCGTCGCTCGCAAAGGACCGAACGGCCGCGAGTGGCGCCGTGCGATCGGCATCGCCGTGCAGGAGCACGACGGGCGTCGTGACACGCTCGCCCAACGCGGGCACGAGGTCGTTGAACACGATGTTCGCGAGTCCGCCCGCGTGCGCGGCCGGAGCATGGTCAAACATGGACAGCAGCACGGAGAGCGGGATTCCCCGCGCTACGAGCCGCAGCGGTGGCGCCCACAGGTAACGCAGTCGTTGGAGCCGCACGCAGCTCGCGTGGCCGTCGTCGGCGTTGCGGAGAAAGCGCTCGTGCACGCCGCCCCGCTGGCCGATGAAGCGCAGTCCTTCGTCGCCACCAGCAAAGATGGGCAGGCCGACGACACCCACACGGGCGAACCGCCCGGGGTAGCGCCGGGCCAGCTCGAGGGCGAGAATCGCGCCCATCGAATGCCCGAGAAGATGGGTGGGGCGAACTTGCGCGAGCCGCCACTCGAGGGCATCGGCGACAGCCGCGAGGGTGTACGCGGGCGGGGGCGGTTCGCTGCCGTAGCCCGGCAACGGGGGCGCCAGGGTGGTGGCTTCGTCCGCCAGCTCCCGACGCAGCCCGGCCCAGGCGGCAGGCCCCGACAGGTACCCATGGAGGAGGAGGATCCGCGGCCGATCGCCCACGGCAGCACCGGCCACTAGCTGCTGGTGCCCTTCGGGGCGTCGGTGGGCCGGCACGCAAAGATGCGGATCGCCTCTTCGCGGGAGACGAGCGAGAACTGCCCGCGCATCGTCGTGCAGACACGGGCCTTCTGATCCCGGAGCTCGGCCACCACGACGGCCCGCTCCGCATCCGCCTCCTCGATCCACGCCGCGACCGCGTAGGTCGACCCCGCTCGAACGGCCCGTAAGAACTCGATCTCGGCGCGCTGCGTGAGGCCGAAGGATTCCGTGAGCGTGTTCACGGCCCAGGCCATGGCATCGTCCAGGACCGCGCCGAGCACACCACCGTGCACAATCTGCGGCGCGCCCTCGTGCTCCGGCGCGGGCACGTAGTCGGCCACCACGCGCTCCCCGCCTTCCTCGACAAAGAACGGAACGTTCAAGCCTCCTGCGTTCGCGGGGTCGCAGACGAAGCAGCAGGTCTCGAAGTCGAGATCGTCGCGAGTGAGAGGCCGTCGTGCCATAGATGCGCCAAGCGCTCGCCAGTGTACCAAGCGCCGGATTCAGCCCTGCGACAAG
>CAUYXJ010000041.1:0-25356 GCA_963577065.1 Dehalococcoidia bacterium
TGAGCTTGTTCTCGCAGGAGAGGCCAGCCGGCACGAAGAGGGGCATTGGGGGCGCTCCGAGTGCCCCTTCTTCGTGGGCGACCCCAGCGCTTACGCCCCCGCCAGCAACTCCTCCGCCATCTCCAAGTGCTTGGGCATGCCGATCTCGCGGTAGAGGTCGATGGCCTCGGTGGGGGGCTGACGCGGTGATGCGCTGCCGCAGTAGCGCGGATCAAGGGCGGCGAGAATGCGCGCCTCTTCGCTCTCGTCGAGGTGGAGGGAGGGGATGTTGGCCTCGGCCCGCTCGATGGCTAGCCGCACCACGAAGGTGGCCAGCCTAGTCCGCCGGCCGGAACGTGACGTGAAGCTCCTCGATTCCGCGCAGCACAAAGCCGGGGAGATGCTTGAAGTCGTTCTTTGCGGGCGGCAGCTCGAAGCCCTCGGCACGCTCCACGAGGGTTTGCCAGCTGATGTTCTGCTCGAGACGCGAGAGACCAGCGCCAGGGCACATGTGCTCGCCCTGAGAGAAGGCGACGTGCTTGGCGGCGTTCGGCCGCTCGAGATTCATGTCGTCGGGCGAAGGGAACTCATCCGCGTCGCGATTGGCCGCCGCGAATCGCAGATGGAGCTGAGAGCCTGCGGGGATCTTGACACCGCGTAGCTCCTCATCCTGAGCGGTCATGCGGAAGAGGCCCTGCGTGGGCGACTCGAGGCGCAGGACTTCTTCAACGAAGAAGCGAATACGTGTTCGGTCAGCCTTGAGCCGCTCCCACACGTCCGGTTGGCGAGCCAGCAGCCAAAGCGCGGAGGTGAGAGCGAAGGTGGTCGTTTCGTTTCCACCGATGTAGAGGTGATCGATGATGCCAATGATTTCTTCGTTGCGAAGGGGCCGTTCGCCGGCGAAGCGGACCTTCGTGAGATGCGAGATGACATCGTCCTGTGGCTTGGCGCGGCGCTCCTCAACGAAGCCCTCAATGTACTTCTGGAACTCGACACCCTTTTCCGCGACGTACATCTGCTCCTCATCGGTGAGGCCTACTTTGAATGGCATCACCCAAGCGTTCGACCACACCCGCAAGCGCGGGATGTCCTCGAGCGGGAAGCCGAGCATCCGCGTGATGACACGAACGGGCAGCGGAACGGCGAACTGCTGAACGAAGTCAACTTCGCCTTTCGTGAGGAGATCATCCACGAGCTCATTGACGATCTCGGTGATCATCGCGCGCTGCCGCGTCGCCCCGGCCGGGGAGAAGAACGGGTCCACGAGCTCGCGGTAGCGCCGGTGCTCCGGAGGATTCGTGCCGAGAGGCTGCAGGCGGGGGTAGCCGTGCTCATGGTGGTAGGCCTTGGCCTCGTCGCTGAGCAGTAGCGCAACAGAGCTCCCCACCACGTGCGGGAAGCGCGCCGGGTTGCGCACGATCCAGGCGATGTCCTCGAACTTCGAGATCAGGTACATCTCCGTGCCCGGAACGGAGTAGACCGGGGCCTCGTCGAGGATCGTGTGATACGAGGGGTACCAGTCCTCCTGCGTCTCCGGCGAGAAGAGATCGACTTGGTCAATGGTGAGGGTCATCGGGCACCCCGGGGCGTGTGGTAGTGGGAGTCTACTAGCGCGGCGCTATTCGGGATGCTCGGCGAACGGAGAGCCCGAGCCTCCCGGCCGTTGGTCCTCTCAATTTCGATGAAGTCCGGACTTGGTCGGTAGAGACGCGGGACGGCTATCTCATAGGCGCCCGGAGTACAGCGTCTCTCCCGTTAGCGCCAGGATCGACGAACGCGGCGCGCGCGGACCTCACCCAGGCCAGTGGGGATCGATACCTTGCTGCGCGGGTGGCAATCGCTCGCTCCCTCCTTGCGAACCAGCTGAACGAATGGCAGAGGGCTCTTCGCGTTTTGGAGGAACCACTCGAACCGTTGCGATCGGAGGGCGACCTCTGGAACCTCTCTTACGCCTCGCTAGCAAAAGTCTCGAACCTGTGGCTCTCCGGCTGTGGTGTCTCAAAACCAATCAGGCGGCCTCCCGCCGATAATCGTGGTGTAGACCGCCGAGGATCGGGCGGCTGATCACCCGACCGGGTGGCGCGGAGGACGATCGCGGGCCGTTTGGTGGTTCAGCCGCCTGGTCACTCCACCTCGCGTGGAGCGGCCAGAGGTGCGGCCGCTGACCCTCGAGGAGATGCGGCACTTCCTTTCCTTAGTAGAGGGGGAACGCAGCGCGCCCCTTTACGCTCTCGCCGCGGGTCTCGGCTTACGCCAGAGCGAACTCCTGGGGCTGGCATGGCCCGATGTCGACCTGGAACGCGGAACGCTCACGATTCGGCGGTCGCTGCAACGCTACGACGGTGAGTACCACCTGGACGAAGTTAAGTCCCAGCGCTCGCGACGAACGCTGGCACTTCCCCCGCCGCTCGTTGACGCCCTCGGGCGACAGCGCACACTTCAACTCGAGGAACGCCTGAAAGCCGCCCCGCAATGGGAAGGCGACCAATGGGAGCTCGTCTTCGCCACCGAGGCTGGCGCCCCACTCTCTGCAAAGGCTGTGACGCGGGCGTTCAAGAAGGACCTGAAGGCCGCCGGCCTGCCCGAGAAGCGGTTCCACGATCTACGCCACGGCGCAGCGACCTACGCGCTCTCGCTGGGCGTTCCCCTCAAGGTCGTCCAGGACATCCTCGGCCACAGCACGATCGCGATCACCGCCGACACCTACTCGCACATCGCCGACGAGTTGCAGCGCGATGCCACCGACCGAATTACGGCTGGCCTTTGGGGGGCTCCGACGACCCAAGCCAGAGCTCGTGGCTAACACGGTGGCTAACAACGCCGTCCCACGGACGTACACGCAATCCCGTCGTCAGACGTGTTCCGTCAATACCTCATTGGTTTTTGATGGTGGAGGGGGCAGGATTCGAACCTGCGTATCGCGTCAGCGAGGCAGATTTACAGTCTGCTGCCTTTAACCACTCGGCCACCCCTCCGCGTGCTGACCGCCCGCGCAGCCAGCGGAGCCCAGGAGGGGATTCGAACCCCTAACCTACTGATTACAAATCAGTTGCGCTGCCGGTTGCGCCACCTGGGCCAGGGCTCAGCCCTCCTCGGGCCCAAACACAGAGTCGCCCCCAAGAGGGGACGACTCCCGCAAGTATCGCTCTGGGCCTGCGCGCCCGCAAGAGAACTGCTCGTGCGGTCTAGGGCTTGCGCGCGATGACGTCCGCGGAGACGGGTCCTGGCTCGGCCTGAGCGGGCATGTCGACGGTGTTTCCCGTGAAGCCTGCCCCCTCGATCGCCGCCAGGTACTGGTCCTGCGGAAGCGCGCCGGCGACACAGCCAGCCCATGAATCCATGTCGACGGCGGCCGGCTCGGGCTGCGGCCCCGCCCACACGATGTCGGAGACCTGAAGGCGGCCACCCGGGCGGAGCACGCGGAAGGCCTCACGGAAGACCTGCTCCTTCTCGGGCGAGAGGTTGATTACACAGTTCGAGATCACGACGTCCACCGACTCGTCCGGCAGTGGCAGGTGTTCGATTTCGCCGAGGCGGAACTCGACGTTCGTGGCGGCCACCTTTGCTGCGTTCCGGCGAGCGAGGCCGACCATATCCGGAGTCATATCGACCCCGAAGACTCGCCCCTCCGGTCCGACCTCGGCGGCCGCAAGGAAGCAGTCGATGCCTCCCCCGGAACCGAGATCGACGACTGTCTCGCCCGGCCGAAGGGAGGCGAGCGCAGTCGGGTTCCCGCAGCCGAAGGAAACGTTCGTGACCGACTCGGGCAGCGTCGAGACCTGATCCTCAGCGTAAAGGGGAGCGGACGACGCGGTACCGCAGCCGTCCGGGCCGCAGCAACTCGCGGTGGCGGTCTCGGCTTCGCTCGCGAGGGCGCGGACCGCCTCGGTGTAGTGGGAGGCGACGTGGGTGTGGATGTCGGCGCCGGTCATGGTTGCTCCTCATCGTTAATTTACGATGTTCCTTACGATACCCTTGCCAGGCAGTCAAGCCCCCGGAGGACCGCCGTGAAGACTATTGCAGGGTTGGGGGGCGACGACGAGCGCGCCACCAGGGTGTTTCGCGCGCTGGGAAACCCCGCCCGCCTGCGCATCGTGCTCGAACTCGCCGCGCGCACTGCCTGCGTCACCGGCGACCTCGTCGGCGTGCTGCCGCTCGCACAATCGACCGTCTCCCAACACCTCAAGGTGCTCAAAGAG
Source organism: Dehalococcoidia bacterium (assembly GCA_963577065.1). GTDB lineage: Bacteria > Chloroflexota > Dehalococcoidia > Tepidiformales > Tepidiformaceae > CAUYXJ01. The sequence continues at coordinate 4,179 of CAUYXJ010000041.1, forward strand.
GCGGGGATCGTGCAGGGGGAACTGGACGGCGAACCGTGCTACTGCCTCGATCCCCAGGCCCTGCGTTGGCTGGCGCAGTTCTGTGGCGACCTCGAGCGGCGTGCGAGCAGCGCGCCGCTCACACTCGCGAGCGGGCCCTCGGCCTAGGGCACGACCTCGAACTCCCAGCCCACAACCTGCCGCGCCGCAGACTGAGCGCGCGGATTCTGGACCGCGATCGCCGCGGTGTGCCGCCCAACGGGCAGTCCCTCGGGGGGCATGAAGCAGACCGTGCCAGAGTCCGGCCCCAGCCGCGCAATGAGGTCGCCCACCGTCACGATCTGGCCGGCCACGACCAGGAGATCGAGGACGGTTCCCCCCTCCGTGGCTTCGATCTGGAGGGTCGTCGGCGGCGAGGTCGCCTGGGCGATGATATCGCCGCGGGAGACGGGATCGCCGAGCCTCACGAACCAGCCGTCGAAGCTCGCTTCGCTCTGGCCCTCGACGATCTCCGGCATGGAGAGCTCCACGATCGGCGGCACGAACCAGGTCATTTCCTCGGTCACTTCGCTCTCGTCGAAGGCAATCCGGAACCATTGCCCAGTCTCAGGCGTCCCAGTGAAGCTGACCTCGACGCAGAGTCCACCCGGTGTGGTCTGCGACGCTGGCCGGGTCGCGGCCTGGGAGATGAACTCGCCGTGGGCGGGGCGCAGCGCGAGGACGTTGCCGCCGAGTGGAGGCGCGGGGCCAAACGCCCCCTCTGCCACCGTGGGCGCACCGGGAACGCTCGTCGGGGCCGGCTCGGACGGGGCGTCATCCCGGCCGCTGCAGGCCCCGAGGAGGAGCAGGCCAGACACGCCCAGCGCCGCCAACCACCAGCGTCCTTGGCCGCTCGATCGCATGTTCGGCAGGCTAGCCCACCGGGCGGCGGCGAGCCAGGGTGCCATCGAGACCTTCGCTTTACTGGTAGCGCCCGCGAGGCTTCTCGTAGACGAATTCTCGGAGGGAGCCACGATGAGCGATGAGCCGGTGATCGAGGCAACGAACGATGAGGCCGGGGAGCCCACGCCGGAGCCGCCCCGCGCCGCGGAGGAGGGCGAGCCCGTCATCGGGGGAGCCGATCCGGCAGCTGCCGGCACTCAGCCTTCTGCGCAGGAACAGGAGCTTGCGGAACGACTGCGAGCGGCGCTCCGCACGACCGCCGGGGAGCTCCCGTCCGAGGCCATCGCGGGCGAGACCCTGGACGAGGTGGCGGCAAACTTTGCCGCCGCCCGCCCGCCGCAAGGTCCTGGCGCCGACGGCGCGCCGGCGGTCCCGGCCGGCGCGCCCGGCCGCCTCGCGCCCCCGCCGATGACCGCCTTCGAGAAGATCCGAGAGGGACTCGCCAGGCGCTAGGCGCATCGAGCGATCGGCGCAGCCCCGCTCCCCAGTCGACGATGCGTGCACCCAGCGCTAGCATCACGGCTGGGAGAGTCGATGAACGTTGCCATCCTCGGCCTCGGGCGCTTCGGGTCCCAGCTCGCGCGTGAACTCGGGCGGCTGGGTGTCGATGTCCTGGCCGTGGACCACGACGGCGCGATCGTGAACACCATGGTCGAAAGCGTCCTGCTCGCGGCCGAGGGGAACGTCGAGGAGGTCGAGTTTCTCGAGTCGCTTTCGCTGCACAACTACGATTCGGTGGTGATAGCGATCGGCAGCGACGTGGCGACGAGCGTGCTCGTGACGCTCACGCTCAAGCAACGGCTGCGGCTCGATCACGTGGTTGCCAAAGCGAGCTCGAACGAGCACACGCGGGCGCTCGAGCTCGCCGGTGCGGATGTGGTCGTGAATCCCGAAAGCGAGGCCGCGCAGCGGCTCGCGCACACGCTCGGGAGCCGTGAGATCAGCGACTACATGGCGTTGGGCGGCGAGCAGGGCATCGCGCGCGTGCGCGCGCCCTACTCCGCCACCGGCAAGGCCATCGGCGACCTCGACATCGATGGTCGCTACAACGTCTTCCTCCTGGCCCGCCTGCGCGAAGACTCGGTCAGCTTCAACCCCGCCCTCGACGAGACCGTGCAACAGGGCGACACCTGGATCGTCGCCGGCCGGGACGACCAGCTGCGCGCCCTTCAACAGTAGGCGCCCCGAGCCCCGCGCGAATCACAAGGCAGCCCTCGCGTGAGGGCTGCACCAGAACGCGGCTGGGGCGCGTGAAGCTCAAACCCCGGCGCTCCTACGACGAAGCCGCCAGCGCAGAGCGCTGGCGGCTTCGTGGCCTTCGGCTGAAGAGGTGGGCGGGCGCCGAAGGCGGGGGTCGGTTCGTTCCGGGCTAGGCCGCCCGCGCCATGCGGTGCTCTTCGTTCGTGATGAAGTCGCTATCGGAGAGCCAGTTCTTGAATTCCTTGGTGGCGCCGCAGTCGCGGCAGACGCCGCCACTGACCGGGCCGTCCGGCTCCTCGATGCGCCAGCGGTGGAAATGCTGGCTGTCCTCGGTTGTGCGAATCATCTTGCTGTTGGTCATGGCCTTACCCTTTTCCTAGTTGACGCGCCGGGAGGGCCCAGCTACGCTTCTAAAGAAGAACCTCCAGTACTACCGTTTTGATAGTACCGGCACGATTGTAGCACTAGTAGCGGAGCCGTCAAGAGGCGATCCCCCTACATCCTTTACGACCTTAACCAGGAGCATCAACAGGTCTATGGCGCGAAGTCCCAAGCCTGAGGCGGCCCGCAAGTCCTACGGGCACCCCTGCCTCATCGCCCAAACGCTCGACGTTCTCGGCGACCGCTGGACCCTTCTTGTCCTACGCGACCTGATGGCGGGCCTCCGTCGTTACTCCGACATCCTCGAGAGCTGCGGCGGAATGTCCCCCAACGTCCTCTCTGGCCGGCTCAAGCTGCTCGAACGCGAGGGGCTCGTCGATCGTCGCTACGAACGTGGGCTCCCACCCCGCGTGGACTACACCCTCACCGAGAAGGGCTGGGCCGTCCGTCCGATCCTGCTCGCACTGGTCGACTGGGGCATGACATACATGCCGCGCTTCCCCCGTGAATCCGTCGGAGACACCGTCCCGACGGATTTTGCTGTCAGGGTGATCCCGACGTTCGCGTTCCGCCCCGAGATCGCCCAGCACGTGCGGGCAACGATGGTGCTCGAGCTCGACGACTGTGAAGGCTGCCAGACCTGGACCTTCGAGATCGCCGATGGGCGCCTGACCCCCAGCCGCAACCGGGCGGAGAACCCCGACCTGCACTTGCGCACCAGCACGGAGGGCTTCTTCCGCTTCTTCCGGGGGCAGGCCGAGCCCTGCGACTGTGGCGAACTCCAGGGCCCCGCCGAACTCGCGCAGGCCTTCCAGGACTGCTTCGAGTTCACGCCCGTGGCCGTAGCGCGCTCGTAAGCGCGAACGGCCCCTCGCGCATGGAAACGAACGACTACGCCTTCCTCACCCGCTGGCGCCTGCGGGGGACCGCCCAGGAAGTCTCGGACACACTCAGCGATGCCGAGGCGCTCGCGCGCTGGTGGCCGGCGGTCTACCTGGCGGTGCACGAGGTCGAACCTGGCGGGCCTGGTGGTGTAGGGCGCGTCATCGACCTGCGCACGCGCGGCTGGCTGCCGTACACGCTGCGCTGGAGCTTTCGCGTGACGGAGTCGCGCGAACCCTACGGTTTCACGCTCGAAGCCTGGGGTGACTTCGTCGGCGAGGGGGTCTGGACCTTCGCCGAAGACGGTGACTTCGTCGACATCGCCTACGACTGGCGCGTCAGCGCCGAGAAGCCGCTCCTGCGACGCTTCTCGGGCCCACTGCGGCCCGTCTTCGCCGCCAACCACCGCTGGGCGATGGCGCGCGGCGAGGAGAGCCTGCGGCTCGAGCTCGAGCGTCGCCACGCTCCTGGGAAGGCGACCGCCATCGACGCCCCACCCGGCGCCCCCAGCCGGACGACCTTCGCGGTCGCGGCTGGCGCGGTCACGGCGGCCCTGCTGGGATTCGCTCTCCTGCGCTCCCGCTAGCGCCATCCGCCACTCTGCGGCGGAATCTCAGCTAAGGCGCGACCACAACCAGCGGCGCGTGGCCGAAGAGCACGCTGAAGCGCTTGCACCAGATGACCGCGCTCTTGAAGTCGCTGACGTCCAGGTCTGCCGGGATTTCGTAGTTGAAGGCGCCGTCGGTCGCCTTGAGGTCGCCGAGATTGACCGCCTCGCTCTCAAAGCCGTCGGCTGAGTGCGAGAGGTAGACGAACAGGTCAGGGCCGTTTCGCACGGAGAAGTTCTCGAGCCGAAGGATGTACACGCCGGGCTCGGTCTCGAGGATGAGCGCCTGCCCCTCGGCGAAGTGGAAGTCGTCGGCGCCTTGCCAATCCCCGAATGCCACGAGCATCGCCATCTCGTCTCCCCCTGCAGCTGCGGTCGCGGCCGCGGTCGGCTCGGGCGGCGGAGTCTCCCCGGCGGCGACGGTTGCCTCCGGAATGGAGGTGGGGGTGGGGACGCCGGCTTCGATCAGCGCACCGCGATCGAATTCGGGGGCCGCTTCTTCGAGGAAGGTCCGCTCCCAGAGGGGCGAGAGCGTGTAGAAGCCGAGCGGAATCACGATGACCAGCAGGGGCACACCGACCGCTGCGGAAACGAACTTGTGCCGCCAGAGCACCAGGTGCCACTCGCTGCGATAGGCAAAGGTGAGGAAGGCGGCAATGGCAACCACCGCGAGCACCAGGAAGAGCCAGCGGTAGGGGTAGATGACTTCGGAGCCGAAACGCTCCAGTTCACCGAAGATCGAGTCCACCTGGCCTCCCGTGCGCGCAACTGCGTCGTTGAAAATACGCTACGGCCGAATCCTTACGATTCGCTTGCCCCCTTGCCCTGGCCCTTACGAACGCCTAGAAGGGGTCGGGGGCGGGGAAACGTGTCCCTCGCCCGGCCGGGAGCGAGCGATGAAGCCAGCGGTCGATCACAGCCTCTGCGAGGGACACGCGCGCTGCGAGGAGACGGCCCCCCGAGGTCTTCGAGGTGGACGAAAACGACAAGAGCCCGGTGATCGTCGAGGCGGTCCCGGACGAGCTCCGGGACCGCCTCGCGGTCGCGATCCGGGTCTGCCCGCGCCAGGCGATCAGCATGGAGCAAGACGCATGACCACTGAGACCCTCAGCCTCGACACGCTCTCAATCACCGACACCACGCGCTACGTCGAGCGCGGTTACCCCTGGGCGGAGTGGGACCTGCTGCGGCGAGAAGCACCCGTCTACTGGTACGACCGCCCCGATGTCGAACCCTTCTGGGCACTGACCAAGTACGAAGATGCGCTCACGATCTCGAAGCGCTCCGACGTCTTCATCAACACACAGCGCCTGCGCATCTTCCCCAAGGCTCAGGAGAAGTACTCGCGGCGGCGGCGCGAGTAGCTGGAGGAGCGCTGCGGCGCCAAGGAAGCGCGCAACCGCTACACGCCCAGCTTCATCGACATGGACGACCCCGAACACGCGGCCTACCGGGCCCTCACGAACCGCAGTTTCACCCCCCGCGCGATGCGCCTGCTCGAGGACCATATCGCCGAGCTTTCGCGGACGTACGCGGGCGATTTATCGACCGGCACGATCGCCGAGATATCGAGATCGGAGTCAGGCGCATCGCGCCCCGAGGCGTAGCTCCCTTCGACGCAGAGCCCAATCGAATCGGGTGCGTACACCGCTGCCCGCTCGACGATGCGCCCCAGTAACTCAGCTGGAAGCGATGGGTGACGCCAGGGGAGTTCGCGACCGCTGCTCATTCTCTTTTCCCGCGGGCGCCGCGCCTAGAGCCGGTCGAAGGCCTCGAGGATCGGCGCGAAGCGGCCCTCGACGCCCGCCTTCAGGTTCTTGTGCGTGACGATGTAGGGCTCGTCGTTGAGGACGGCGTGGAGGACGCGCTCGGCCACGATCGCGGGGTCGATGGGGTCGGGCGGCATCGCCCCGGCCCGCGCCTGGAAGTCACCGGGGCCGCCCATCTCCGCGGGGCGGTTGCGGTCCGACTCCATGATGCGCGTATCCACGCCGCCGGGGCAGAGCACGGAAGCGCTTACCTTCGTTTCCGCGAGATCGATGCGCAGCGATTCCGTGAGCGCGACCACGCCGAACTTCGCGACGTTGTAGGGCGCGATCCCACCGTGCGCATAGAGCCCGGCGATCGAGGCCGTGCTCACGACGTGGCACTCCTCGTCCTGGTCGACCATGCGCTTGAGGAAGGCCTGGATGCCGTAGATCACGCCGAGCAGGTCGACGCCGATGACCCAGTCCCAATCGGCGTCGCTGAGGAGGTGGGCGGGGCCCGTCGAGACGACGCCGGCGTTGTTGCAGAGGACGTGGACGCCACCGAACTCGCGGAAGGCACGGTCGGCGAGGGCGCCCACCGAAGCGCGGCTGGAGACGTCGGTCTGCACGGCCAGGCCGCGGACGCCCTGCGCCTCGATCTCCTTCGCCGTCGCTTCGGCCGCGGGCAGGTCCACGTCCGCGAGGACGACGTTCATCCCTTGCCTGGCGAACGAGAGCGCCATCGCGCGCCCGATACCACCCGCGCCACCGGTGACCACGGCCGTCTTGCCGTTCAGTTCCTGCATTGCGCACCTCCGCGATGGCGGCAGTCTAGCGGGGGGCCCGCGCAAGACCAAAACAGGGGCCGCCGGGTGGGCTCCCGACACGAACCCTTCTTGAGGAAATGCAGCAGATTCAGGGAGGCGCCATGGCACCCAGCTCAATCACCTGATCGTCTACGTCGCCGATACGGAGGCAGCGGTCGCGTTCTCCCGCGACATCGTCGGCTTCGAGCCCAGACAGCTCTCGCCCCGAACGGAGCGAATTTGCGACCGGCGAGGCCACACTTGCACTCCACCGCTCGAGTGAGGGAACCGGCCGGGCTCGATGTAGGCGGGCCCGACCACGCCCGAATGCGACCTCCTTCTCCCGCGGACTCAGCGCACAAGGCGTCGACTTCCCCCAGCCGCCGCGTCAGCGAGGGCACGGCATCCGCGGAAGGCTGCGCGATCGCGATCGCGCAGCCGGGAGCGTAGAAGAGGCCTGAGCCGCTAGAAGCCGGCGAGCTGCAGGCTCGACTCGATGCGGGCCGCGAAGGAGTCCGCGCTCCGGAGGAAGTTGAAGCGGTCGAGCTCCCGCCCCTGTGCATCGATGAACACGAAGGTCGGGGTGCCGCGCACGCCGTAGCGTCCCGTCGCATTCCGATCCTGCCGGATCGACTTCTCGACGAACCGCAGACGCCCCTGGTACTGGGACGCGACTTCGTGCGCGAAGGGCTCCATCTCTTCGCAGAACTCACAGGTGACCGCGGAGAACCAAACGAGAGTGGGAAGCCCGTTCCGCTCTGGCTGCTGCTCGCTCGGGAGCGGTGCCGCCGAATGGTAGACCGTGTGATTCGAGCCGGTGAACACCTCGACGGGCGCACCCCCGGCGTTCTCGCTGGCGAGGATAGTGACGGCGGGATCCTCTTCCGTGCTGCTGTTCGCGACGGAGACGAGGTAGTAGCCGATCGCGACCACCGCGATCGCGATGACGGCGTAGGTTCCGTATTGCTTCCAGCGGAAGGGCTTCCTGGGAGGCGGCGCCTGCCCGCCGCGGCCGGTTGCCCGCGCGCGGGCGCGCTGCGCGCCCCGCTCCCGCGCCTTTCCTCGTGCCTTCGCCACCGCTCGTTGCCTCCGCCGGCCCCGGGTCCACCCCGCCCGCTCCTGGGAATGCGGGCTTTACTGCACTCCACCCGGGGGGTCTTTACAGTGATCGGGATCGCAGAGGCCCTTGGGGGCCGGTGTCACGGTGAGACGCAGCGTCACTCGTAGGGACGCACCGACCATAATGGGTGTGAGGGGGCGGCGGATGGCGTCCGGCCGGGAGACAGTGGCAGCGGAGGCACGGGGCGAGGCAGCTCCCGCCTTGGGCTGGCGCCGCGCGATCCCCACGCGCAGGCGGCGCAACCTCTACATCACCTTCGGCATCCTCGCGCTCATTCCGATCACCGTGTTCGCCATCGGTGGCGTCGACGCGCAGACCTTTGGACTGAAGGGCGCCGGCGGCCCCTTCGTCGCCTTCTCCGCAGGAGTGCTCTCGTTCGTCTCCCCCTGCGTGCTGCCGATCGTGCCGATCTACATCACGAACCTCGCCGGGGCGACGGTCGAGAACGGCCAGGTCGTCGCCGACACACGCAAGATGTTCACGCACTCAGTCGCATTCGTGCTTGGGCTCAGCGTCGTCTTCATTGCGCTGGGGGCGAGCGCGGGCCTCTTCGGGCTGGCTCTCCACGACTACATCAGCGAACTCGAGACGGTCGCGGGCGTGCTCCTGATCCTGCTCGGCGCGCTCCTGATCCCCTCGTTCGGACGCAAGCCGCCGCTCACGGTGGCGGTCGCGCTGCTTGTTACCGCCGCCATCTTCTTCGTCATCGTCCAGGTCTCAGAGCTGCAGGACGAGCGCGGGCGGATGCTCCTGCTGGGACTCGCAGGGCTGGTGGCCTGGGCGAAGTACTCCGGTTACATCCAGTTCAATCTGCTCCAGCGCACGTTCAAGGCCGACCTCGGCGGGAACCGCAAGGTGGGCTATACCCGCTCGGCGATGGTCGGGAGCGCCTTCGCGATCGGCTGGACGCCGTGCGTCGGCCCCATCCTCGGCGCCATTCTCACGCTGGCGGCAACGTCCGGCGATGCTGTCGTCGGCACGTACCTGCTGGCCTTCTACGCGGCCGGGCTGGGATTGCCGTTCCTGCTCGCCGGCATCGCCATCGGCGATGCGACGCGTACCGTGAAGAAGCTGCAGAAGTACATGCCCGCCTTCGAGATCGCGAGCGCCGGGATGATGATCGCGCTGGGGGCGCTCCTGCTCGCGGGCACCCTCGCGAACCTGAACGAATACTTCGGCTTCGCCGAATTCAACCAGGGGCTTTGATAGCTTTATAGCTCGCTTCGCTCGAACCCCTCCCAGCCGTCCCCACCCGCGCTCGTCTGCTGCGTCTGCACAGCCTCCGGCTGTTCCGCCTTCGCGCTCGCTTTATAGCTCGCTTCGCGTTGCTCGCGCGACTGATCGGATCGCAGCCCCGACGCTACTGCTACCGCCCGATAAAGGTAGGCGCGCGCTTCTCGACGAATGCTTCCGCGGCACCCCTAAAATCCTCGGACTTCGAGGCGCCGATCATGTTGCCCGCCTCGAACGTGAGCGTCTCTGCGAGCGAGTGGGTCGCGCCGTAGGCGAAGTTGCGCTTCATGCGGGCGTAAGCGGCGGTGGGGCCGGCGGCGAGCTGGTGGGCGAGCGCTAGCGTCTCCTCCAACTGCGCGCCGTCCGGCACGACGCGATTGACCAGGCCGAGGCGGTGAGCGGTCGCGGCGTCGATCTGCGTGCCGAGGAGGTAGAGCTCTTTGGCGCGAGCGAGGCCCACCAGCCGTTCGAGCAGCCAGCTCCCACCGAAGTCTCCCGTGAGACCGACACGCGCGAAGGCCGTCATGAAACGGGCGCTCTCGCCCACGACCCGGATGTCGGCGGAGAGCGCGAGCGAGAAGCCGGCACCGGCGGCGGCGCCGTTCACGGCGGCGATCGTGGGCTTCGGCATCTCGGCGAGCAGGAGCGAGATCTCCTCGAAGCGCCGGAGCGTGGCCACGCTCCCGAGCGGGTCGAGGGCGTCGCCCGTGCCGATGCCCTTGAGGTCGCCGCCCGAGCAGAACGCGCGGCCCGCGCCCGCGACCACCACGCAGCGCACGGCCGGGTCGGCGGCGGCCTCGCGGCCGCGCGCGGCGAGAGCGTCGAGAAGCTCGCCACTCATCGCGTTCAGGGCATCCGGCCGGTTCAGGGTGATCACGGCGACGGCGCCGTCGGTCTCGTAGCGCACGGTGTCAGACATGGGGCAGCTCCTCCTCGGACGAGCGACAATTCTAGCGGCTCACCGGGCCGCCCCCACTAGGCGATGCCGAGGAGGGCGGGCAGCTCGGCGAGCGCGCCGATGTGGTGGTCGGGTCCGGCTTCGAGCACGGCCTCGCCGTGAAAGCCATAGGTCGCCGCGATGGTGGGGACGCCCAGCGCTCGGCCCGCTTCGATATCCGCCCGCGTATCGCCGACGTAGACGGTGGCCGCGGTCGCCTCCTCACCGCGGAGCCCGAGCAGCTCCAGCGCGCGCCGCAGAGGCGCCGGATCGGGCTTGAGTGCAGGCGCGTCCTCGGCCGCGACCTGCGCCTCGAGAAAGCGGTCGAGACCCGCCGCCGCGAGCGTGGGACCGCTCGTTCGGCGCGAACGGCTCGTCACCGCCGCGAGGCGCAGGCCGGCCTCGCGCAGTCGCTCGAGTACCTCCCGCGCGCTCGGAAAGGGCCGCGCCAGTTCGATGTGCTCGCTCTGAAAGGCTCGATGGAGCTCAACTGCCTCGGCGACGCGCGAACCGGCGAGCCGTTCGTAGATCTGCTCCAGTGGGTCGCCGGTCATTCGGCGCAGCACCTCATCAGTCGGCACGGGGAGGTGCAGCGCCTCGAGCGCGGCGTGATAGGCGCCGAGGATGAAGCGCTCGGTATCGAGCAGGGTGCCGTCGATGTCGAAGAGCACGACTCGGGCGTGGCGCAGGGGCGCAGTCACAGCGCCATCATCGTTGCCGGCGGTTCGACAGCGGCTAGCCGACCCGTCACCGATACCTCCTCTGGTGAAAGTTGCCCTCAGCGACCATACCGGCGACGACGTTGATCAGTCGGGACGCTTCCTGGTTCATATCGGCATAGACCTCGATGACTAGTCCCAGCAGGTGGCCGTTAAGCGCACTCGCAGCCGCGCATTGCGCTCGGATGACGTCGAGTGCGCGGGCAGGATCGATCACCGCGCTGGTCCTCGGGAGCAGGAGATCGATCTCGTTCTCGGTCGGACGATTCATCCATGGAAGCCAGGGCCGCGGGCCTTCCGGGTCGCCGATGAGGCGGTGGGGAGCGATGAGCGCGCGGGCCAGCAAGTCGGTCTGACTGGCCGCCTCTCGGGTGGCGTCCCTCGCGCAGTACTTGATCGCGATCGGGACCATCGCCCAGAAGAAGGTGGTCCACCACTGCAGCTGCTCCAACCACTCGCCCGGCGAAAGAGGCGTTAGGTCACAAACTGGGAAGGCCTGCTCCTCGAACAGTAGCCGGTAGCTACTCGGCTTTGTCGCCTTGCTGGCCGGGCCGATGTTCCAATCCACCAGCAGCAGGCCTCGGAAGTAAACCAGCTGGAACACGGCATCGCCGTGGGACAGGTTGTCCGATGGCATCTCCGGCTGTACCAACAGCGGCTCTCCCACGGCGGCGTAGAGCTGTGGCTTTCTTCCAGGAACCGCTCAAAGGAATCGTCCTCGACCGCTACGTGGAGGTCGAGGACGGACCATTCATCCTCCTCTCCACCACCGAGCGAACCCGAAAGCCAAGCGCCGAGAACACGATCGTCGGCGCGCAGCGTCGCAACGATCCTCGCGAGCAGCCTATCCCGAAGAGCAGCCTGTTCCCCAGGGCTGCCGAAAGCGACCTCCTCCCCCGCATCTGCGCTGTTCACGTCAAGCCCTTCCAGGACGGGCAATCGAAGCTGCCCTGGTATCGATATCGTCTGCTCTGTGAATCAATGGCGCAGATCCTAGCGCGCCGGAGTGCTGCGATCGCCGCGGACCTAGCGCTCGCGCCTGCGATGGTGCCGTGACCGAGGACCGCCCGACTCCCCGCCCGACCTCACGCGTGCTCGTGCTGGATCAGGATGATCGCGTCCTCCTCTTCCGCATCGTGGACGCCGACATCCGGGACGCGCCCTGGATCTGGGTCGCGCCCGGTGGCGGCGCGGAGGCGGGCGAGAGCGAGCAGGAGACGGCCGCGCGCGAACTGTGGGAGGAGACGGGCGCCGCAGCGGCTCTCGAAGGGCCGATCTGGCGCCGCCGGCACGTCTATCCCTTCCGCGACCAGTGGTTCGAGGCGCGCGAGGCGTACTTCGTCGCGCGCGTGGGCGCGTTCGTGCCGAGCCGCGACAACCACACGCCGCTCGAGCGCGAGGGGCTCCGCGATCACCGCTGGTGGTCGGTCGCCGAGATCCTCGCGGCCGATGACGAGGTCTTCTTCCCGCGCGCGCTGGGCGAGCTCCTCCCCGCCCTGATCGCGGGGGAGCGCCCGGCGGTTCCGATCGAGGTCGGTACTTAGCGGGCGTCCTCGGCCTCAGCCAGGGCGAGAGGCGCGCGGATGAACGGCGACTTACGGTGGGTGTAGGCCGCGACGTCCTTGGGGTCGCTGGCAGCGAGGTCGCGCTTGAGGCGCCCGTACTCGGCGGCGGCGTCCGGATGGGCGCGCAGATAGTCGCGAAAGCGGATGGTCTGCCGCCAGCCTCGACCGCCCTCGACGACGAGGTGGAGGTTGTGAGTACGGTGCCCTCCTTCCTGCTTACGAAAGTAGAGGCGGCCGGGAATGCCGACCTCGCCCACGTACTCCCATCCGATCTCGCGTAGGGGCACGACGGCCTCGCAGGCTTCATCGAACGTGCGTGCGCCAGCCTGGAGGTCGATGATCGGCTTTGCCGCAAGGCCCGGCACCGAGGTGCTGCCGACGTGCTCGACCACGAGACCGGGAGCGGCTTCGCCGATGGCGGCCTGTTCGCGCTCGAAGAGCGCTGGCCAAGCCTCGTCGTAGTCGACGACGACCACCAGTGAGGTTCGAGCGCTCGTGCGCGGCCCCGGGATGGGGGCGAGGCGCCGCCGGTAGCGCACTTCGACGGTCTCCTCGCCCGCGAACTCCAGCGCCTTGCGGCCACCGTCGGCTTCCATCGCCGCTGCTTCGTAGAATCCGCGGGAGGGCGCGTTCTCTTCCAGCACCCAGAGCGTGGCCTCCACGAAGCCCTCTCGAGCGAGCGCTTCGAGGGCATGAACGAAGAGCATCTGCCCGATCCCGTGGCCCTGCCACTCCGGGTCGACGTAGAGGGCGTAGACCTGGCCGGTTTCGGGGCTGGCATCTTGGTCGCTCGCTGGTCCGCTGCTCGCGAAGCCCCACACGACGCCCTCGACTTCGGCGACGACGGTGCCAGAACCGGCGGCGAGGATCCTCGCCCAGCTCTCCTCTCGGTCAGCGATGGAGAGGGCATCCAAGTACGAATCCGGGACGATGCCGCGATAGGCGGACTGCCAGGTGCGGACGTGGACTTCGGCGACACCCGCAGCGTCTGCCGCCGCCGCCGGGCGAATCTGGGGCAGCCGCGGGATAGGCTCGGTCAGTCCTGCCACGCCAGCTCGGCCTCGCCGAAGCGCACGGTGTCGCCGGCGATGACCCCCTCACGCCGCAGCGCCTTCGCCACGCCCCAGCGCTGGATGCGGCGATCGATCTCATCGCGCGCGCCATCCATTTCGAGGTCCATCATCTCGACGAACGTGACCACCCGCTGCCCCTCCACCACAAACAGCCCCGGCCCCCCGCGAGCGATAGTGAAGCGCTCCTCGGGCTGCGGGCGAACGACGGGGAGGATGGCCTTGCCGCGCTCCAGGGCCGCCTCGCGTTCCGCCTCGACGAGCCCAAGCAGCTGCACCATCAGCTCTTCGGTGCCTGAGGCTGCGTCGGCCGAGACCACCTCGACAGGCGCCTGAACGTGCGCACTCAGCGTGGCCGCCGCGTCGAGCGCGATCTCCTCGTCGAGATCGGACTTCGTCACGGCGATGACACGCGCGATCTCGTCCAGAGACGGGTCGTACGCGTGCAGCTCCGACTCGATCAGCTCGTAGTCGGTGACGGGATCGACGGAGCTGCAATCGACGACGTGGAGCAGGACGCGGCAGCGGCGGACGTGCTTGAGGAACTCGAAGCCGAGTCCGTAACCCTCGCTCGCCCCCTCCACGAGCCCCGGCAGGTCGGCGAGCGTGAAGCGCTCGTAGCCAACGTTGACGACGCCGAGCATGGGCTCGAGCGTGGTGAACGGGTACGAGGCGATCTTGGGCTTGGCGTGCGAGACGCCCGCGAGAAGGGTGGACTTGCCCGCGTTCGGGAGGCCGATCAGCCCCACATCCGCCAGTAGGCGCAGCTCGAGCCGGAGGGCGAGCGACTCGCCCGCGTGGCCGCGCTGGGCGTAGTGCGGCGCCTGGTTCGTGCTCGTGGCGAAGCGCTTGTTCCCCCAGCCACCGCGCCCTCCCCAAGCTACGAGCTCGGTCGCACCGGCCTCGGAGAGGTCGGCAACGGGTTCGCCCGTCTCCTGATCGAAGGCGATCGTGCCCACGGGCACATCGAGCGTGAGATCCTCGCCCTGAGGCCCCGTGCTCTGGCTAGGCCCCCCGGGACCACCATCGCCTGCCTTGAAACGCTTCTTCGAACGGAAGCGCTCGAGGGTGTACGCATCATCGACCGCACGCAGGAACACAAGCCCGCCGCGGCCGCCATCACCGCCGTCCGGCCCGCCCAGGGGGATGAACTTCTCCCGATGGAAGGATCTCGCGCCCTTCCCCCCTCCCCCACCTTCCACGGTGATCAGCACGCCATCGAGCATGCATGCGATCGTAGGTCATCGTGCGCGGGCAGGCAGGCTCGTTGAGGGCCCGGCCATTCTTGAACAGCGTCGCCAGTAGCGGCTCCCTCTCCTGCCCCATCCTTCTCTGAGCTGCAGCGCGTCCGGAACGACCTGTCCCAACGTTCCCACGTACACGTAGCTCCTCAAGTTCTCAAAGAGGAGTCAGCTAGGTTCTTATGCCTCTGGGTTGGTGATGGTGATAAGAGGGGTGGGCCTGCGGGATTCCGGCCGAACGCCTTTGCGCTGGGGACGGGAGTCGCTGCCGCCGCGGTGGAACGTGCGGTGGAAGGCGATGGAATCCGTACCGCTCGCCAGAGCGAGGCTGCCTACGGTGGTGTCGACTCCCTCTCTGATACACAATCCGCTGCAATCCCAACCCGAATCCCACCGGTACCCAACAAGCGAGCGCGAAGGTGGAGCAGCCCTTAGGGCGTGAAGCCGTAGCAGACGAGCGCGGGGGGAGGTGGGCCGGGGGCCCGAGCGCTAGCGAGCTTTCTCGGTTACTCGCCGCCGGCTGGCGCGGGTGTCGCCTCGCCGAGATCGCCGCGGCGGCGGCGAGCGACGGCTTCGTCCTCGCCGAGGGCACCCTCCTCGTCCTGCTCGTAGGTCATCTTGTAGAGGTTCGCGTAAACCCCGTCCGCGGCCAGGAGTTCATCGTGCGTGCCGATCTCGGCGATACGGCCGGTGTTGAGGACGACGATGCGGCTGGCCTCGCGGATGGTCGAGAGGCGGTGGGCGATGACGAAAGAGGTGCGGTTCTCGAGCAGGTTGCGGAGCGCTCGCTGGATGATGACCTCCGTCTGCGTGTCCACGTAGGCGGTCGCCTCATCGAGGATGAGGATGCGGGGAGCGGCGAGGACGGCGCGCGCGAAGCTGAGGAGCTGGCGCTCACCGACGGAGATGTTCTGGCCACGCTGGTGCAGCTCGTGGTTGTAGCCGCCGTCCATGCGCGAGATGAAGTCGTGAGCACCGACGGCCTCCGCGGCCTCTTGGATCTCTTCGTCGGTCGCTCCGGGCTTCCCGTACTCGATGTTGTCGCGGATCGTGCCGCTGAAGAGGTAGGGCGTCTGCAGGACGACGCCCATGAATTGGGTGAGCGAGCGCCGCTTGATGTCGCGGACATCGTGGCCGTCGATGCTGATTGAACCTTCGGAGACCTCGTAGCCGCGGCTGATGAGCGTCGTCACGGTGGTCTTGCCGGAGCCTGTGTGGCCAACGAGGGCGATCGTTTCGCCGGGCTCGACCTGGAGGTCGAAGTCATCGAGCACCGGGATGCCTTCGACGTAGTGGAAGTTGACGTGGTCGAAGCTGACGCGGCCCTCGACGTCGGAGAGCTCGATCGCGTCCTCTTTGTCGCGGATGCGGGGGACGGTGTCGAGCACCTCGAAGATGCGCTGGCCCCCGGCCATGGCCCGCTGCAGCATCGTGTACTGCATCACGAGGTCGCGGATGGGCTCGAAGAAGCGCAGGACCGCGAGGATGAAGATGAAGATGACGGCGAATGTCGCCGCAATGTCGATGTTCGCGGGGTCGCCGTTGAGGGCGCGGTAGCCGGCGACGATGAGCACGGCCGCGGTCGAGATGGCAATGCACATCTCGATCAGGGGAACGATGACGGCGGTGAGCGTGCCCGCCCAGATGTTCGCGTTGCGGTTGCGCTGGTTCATCTCGTCGAAGACGCGCGCATTCTCGTCCTCACGGTTGAGCGACTGGACCGTGCGCACGCCGGAGATGCTCTCGCCGAGGTTCCCGTAGAGCTCGCTGATGCGGACGCGCACGTTGATGAAGGCGGCGCGCGCGTACCGTGCCCAGAAGAAGAGGATAAAGATGAGTGGCGGCACCACCGCGAAGGTGATGAGCGCGAGCTTCCAATCGGCGCCCATGAGGATGCTGACGGCGATGCCGAGTCCGATGATGTCGGCGAGGAAGGTGAGCGAGCCGGTGCTCAGGAGCTCCTGCATGACGGTTACATCGCTCGTGAGCCGGCTGATCATGCGGCCCGTTTCCATCTCGTCGTAGAACGAGAGGGAGAGGCCCTGCATGTGCTCGTACATCTCGGTGCGGAGTTCGTAGAGCAGCTGCGTGCCGAGCCGGGCCATGACCAGTTGCTGGATCATGCCCGAGATCCAGCCGATCACGCCGAATCCGAGCATCGCCCCCATGAGCCAGGGCACGCGGGCGGTGTCGCCGGAGGCGGCCGCGCCAACGGTCCAGCCGATGAGCAGCGGCTGGATGAAGACGGAGACGGAGACCAGCACCATGCAGAAGAAGGCGAGAAGCATGGCGGGCTTGTGTTTGCTCAGGTAGGGGATCATCCTGCGCACGACTTCGGCGTCGTAGGGCTTGCCCAGGTACTCCTCGTCCCAGCCATCGGCGCCGCGGTTGCCGCCGCGCACCATCCCTTGCTGCCCGCCGATGCCGCTGCTGTAGCCGCCCGCGCCGCCGCCGCCCCCGAACATGCCCATTACTTGGCCCCTCCGCCCGCAGCGCTGGACGCGACCTGTTCGCGTTCAGCGGCAGCCGCGCGGACCTCGCCGAGCGCGTCTTCCTGGTCGCGAAGCTCGAGGTCGTAGATCGTGCGGTACAAGCCTTCTTCTTCGAGCAGCTCCTCGTGGCGGCCGCGCTGCACGACGGCGCCCTTATCGAGCACGATGATCTCGTCGGCGCGCATCACCGTGCGCAGCCGCTGGGCGATAACGAAGGTGGTGCGCCCCTCCATCAGCGTGTTCAGGGCCTGCTGGATGAGGAACTCGGTCTGTGTGTCCACGCTCGCCGTGGAGTCATCGAAGATGAGGATGCGGGGGTCGAGGAGCAGCGTGCGGGCGATCGCGGTGCGCTGCTTCTGCCCTCCTGAGAGGGTGACCCCGCGCTCGCCGACCCACTCGTCATAGCCGTAGGGCAGGCTCATGATGAAGTCGTGGATACGGGCCGCCTTGGCCGCCGCTTCGATCTCCTCTTGGGTCGCGCCCGGGCGTCCGTAAGCGATGTTGTCGCGGATGGTGCCGACGAAGAGGAAGACGTCCTGTTGGACCGCGCCGATGGCCGTGCGCAGCGACTCGATCTGGAAGTCGCGGATATCCGTCCCGTCGATTGTGATCGCACCCTTCGTCACGTCGTAGAAGCGGGGCAGCAGGTTGACGATCGTGGACTTGCCGCTCCCGGTGGGCCCGAGGAGGGCGATCACCTTGCCCGGAGGGGCGTCGATCTCGATGTCCCGGAGGACGGCGCTGACGTTGTCGTAGCCGAAGGAGACATCCTCGAAGCGGACGTGGCCGAGGGCATCAACCAGAGGCTTCGCATCGGCTCTCTCTTGAACCGCGGATTGGGCGTCGAGCAGCTCGAAGACGCGCTGCCCGGCGGCAATGGCGCGGGAGAAACTCGTGATCATGAAGCCGAGCATGCGGACGGGGTTCTGCAGCATCGCAAGCCAGAGGAGGAAAGCGGAGAGCTCCCCCACGCTGAGGCTGCCTCCCGAGACGTAGTAGGCGCCGATCCCCGCGGTGACACCGGTCTGGGCGATGGAGATGCCCTGGAGAAGGGGGGCGTGACGCGCCATCATCGTTGCCTGGACGAGCTGCTGGTCGCGGGTGTCCTGGGCGGCGATGGCGAACTTCGCCGCCTCCACGGGCTCTCGGCTGAAGGCCTTGACCACGCGGATGCCGCCGAGGCCTTCGTCGGCCACTTCGGTCAGCCGCGCCTGGCTCGCTTGGATCTTGATCCAGAGGGGGCGCATCACGCGGTGAACGGCCCAGGAGCGCCAGGCGATGATCGGGAGCGTCGCGCAGCTGATGAGCGCGAGCTGCCAGTGGAAGATGAACATCCCGGCGACGCCCGCGACGATCATCCCCCCGATCATCAGGAGGCGCAGGGAGGCCATGGACATGAACATGCGAATGTTCTCAACGTCCTGGGTTGCACGGGACATGATCTGCCCGGACTGGACCTTGTCGTGGTAGGCGTAGCTCAGCCGTTGGACGTTGTCGTAGATGTCGTTGCGGAGGTCGTAGGCGACTTTCTGGCCCAGGCTCTCGGAGATGTACGTCTGGACGAAGGCCGAGAGGCCGCGGCCCGCCGCGAAGGCGACGACGGCGAGCGCCGCGATTACCAACGAGCGCTCGCTGCCGCCGAAGCCCACGATCTCGCTTTTGCCGTCGACAATGCCCCGGATCGGATCGAGGCCAATGTCGATTGCGAGCTGGACGAGGTAAGGGCTGCCCATCGAGAACACGACCGCGCCAGCGGTCGAAAGCAGCCCAAAGAACAGCATGATCCGGTATGGCCGCGCGTAGCCGGCGAGGCGCAGCAGAATGCCCAAGGGTGTTCCTCCGAATAGTCGAAGCTACCACACCCTTACGCAAGGGTGAAGTTGGGCGCGCGCGGGCTTCGCGAAAGAACATAAGCGCGGCCCTAGCACTCTCGCGGGGAGAGTGCTAACATCGCCGGCACGTTCGAAATCAATCGAAAGTAGTGGAGGAACCTGTGCCCGCCAAAACAGCCACGAAGACCGAGCTGCTCCCCCTCGCCGACCGCATCGTCGCGACCGCCCTCAAGCAGGACGAAGTCACGGCCAGCGGCCTGGTCATCCCCGACACCGTCAAGGAAAAGCCGCAGCAGGGCGAAGTCCTCGCCGTGGGCCCAGGGAAGGCAGACGAGAGCGGCACGCGCCACCCGATCGACCTGGCGAAAGGCGATCGCATCCTCTACGCGAAGTATTCCGGCACGGAGATCAAGCTCGACGGGATCGAATACATCGTGCTGAACGAGAAAGACATCCTCGCCAAGCTCATTTCCTAGTCAGGATCGGAAGGAAGTTCGCCCATGGCCCCGAAGCATTTGCTCTTCGACGAGGCGGCGCGTCGCCGCTTGAAAGATGGGGTCGACGCACTCGCCGATGCCGTCAAAGTGACCCTCGGTCCGCGGGGCCGCAACGTCGTTATCGATAAGAGCTACGGCGTGCCCATAATCACGAAGGACGGCGTCACGGTGGCGCGCGAGATCGAACTCGCGGACTCCTTCGAGAACATGGGCACGCAGCTCGTGAAACAGGTCGCCACCAAGACCAACGACGTCGCCGGTGACGGCACGACCACGGCGACGGTGCTCGCTCAGGCGATCGTGCGCGGTGGGGTCAAGGTCGTGGCCTCGGGCTCCCACCAGATGGCGGTCCGCCGCGGTATCGAAAAGGCGCAGGCCGTCGCAATCGACTACTTGCGCTCGCGCGCCCAGCCGGTCCTGACGAAGCAGCAGATCATGCACGTCGCCTCCATCTCGGCCAACGATCCCTCGATCGGTGACATCATCGCCGACGTGATGGAGAAGGTGGGCAAGGACGGCGTCATCACGGTCGAAGAGTCACGCGGGATCAAATTCGAGACCGAGTACGTCGACGGCCTGCAGCTCGATCGGGGCTTCCAGTCGCCCCACTTCGTCACAAACGCCGACCGCATGGAAGCGGTGATCGAGAACCCCCACATCCTCATCACCGACAAGAAGATCGCGGCGGTGCAGGACATCCTGCCGGTGCTCGAGCAGGCGATGCAGGTGAGTAAGGACTTCGTCATCATCGCCGACGATCTCGAGGGTGAGGCGCTGTCCACGCTTGTGGTGAACAAGATGCGCGGGACGATGAACCTGCTGGCGCTCCGCGCCCCCAGCTTTGGCGACCGGCGCCTCGCCATCCTCGAGGACATTGCGATCCTCACGGGCGGCACGCTCATCACCGAGGCGATGGGGCGTCAGCTCCAGAGTGCGACGCTGGCCGACCTCGGACGCGCGCGCCGCGTCGTCGCCAGCAAGGACGATGCGACGATCATCGAGGGCCAGGCGACCGATGAGGCCATCCAGGCCCGAATCAAGCAGCTGAAGGCGCAGATCGAGGACACGACGAGCCCCTTCGACCGCGAGAAGCTGCAAGAGCGGCTGGCCAAGCTCGCCGGCGGTGTGGCCGTGATCAAGGTCGGGGCCGCCACCGAAGTCGAGCTCAAGGAGAAGAAGGCGCGGGTTGAGGATGCGCTCAGCGCCACCCGCGCCGCTGTCGAGGAGGGGGTCGTCGTCGGCGGCGGGGTCGCCCTCATCCGCGCCCAGCGCGTGGTCAATGAATTGGCGGAGACGCTGGAGGGCGACGAGCGCACGGGCGCGCTCCTGCTCTCCGAAGCGCTCGAAGAGCCGACCTGGCTGATCGCGGACAACGCCGGACTCGAGGGCTCGGTAATCGTCAACAAGATCAAGAAGCTCAAGAACGACAACGACGGCTGGGACGCAGAGCACGATCGCTGGGGGGACATGTTCGAACTGGGCATCGTCGACCCGGTGAAAGTCGTGCGCTCGGCTCTGGAAAACGCGGCCAGCGTGAGCTCCATGGTGCTCACCACCGAATCGCTCGTCGCCGAACTCCCACAGGCCGCAATGGCGGCGCCGCCCATGCCCGAGGAGTACTAGCCTCCGGCTAGGAACTCGGTCAGCAGACTGAGAAAGCCCCCGGCGCGATGCGCCGGGGGCTTTCTCGTGGCGGGATGCTGCTACGGCTAGCGCGGGCGGCGCCTGGAGAGGAAGGCCGCAAGGCCACCACCGATGGCGACCACGAAGACGATCGCTACGATCAGCGCGACGGTCGTGGCGGAGATGCCGCCCTCGTCCGCGGGCGCGGGGATCGTGCGGTCGTCAGGCTCCGGCGTCGCGGTTGGATCAGCTGCCGTTTCGGCCGTCGGGGATGGCGTCTCGGCGGGAGCCGTGGCGCTTGCTG